>DAOUFX010000001.1:0-9408 GCA_034429675.1 Anaerolineae bacterium
GTGGCGATGACGCGCCCCCCTCCGGCTCCCCCCGTACCGGAGGGAGGGTAGGAATAGGAGAGGACGCCGGGCTGGCCGTTGGCGGTGCGCGAGAGAAGGATTTGCGCATTTTCCGGCCAGCGCGTGAAGTAGCCGTCCACGTGGGCGGTGAGCGTGTCGCGGGTAAAGCCGGAGAGCGCCGGATGCCAGGTCTCCATCTGCAGCGACGCCTTGAAGCAGGAGATGTCCTCGTCCCAGCCGTAGCCGCCAAGACCCCCACCCCCGGCCCCTCCCCCAGCGGGAGAGGAGAGACCGCCGGGCAGCGCGCCGTACTCGTAGCCGTGCTGCTGCGAGAAGACGACCAGCGTTCCGCCGTGACGGGTGTATTCTTCCAGACGCGCGCGGAAGATTGTATCGGTTTCCAGGCCATTCAGCCCGCCGGACGGTATGCTCAGGACAGGAAATTGTTGTGCCGTCGCTGCGGGATCGAAGTAGATACTCACCGGCCAGGTGTCTTCGCCGGCCAGTTTCACCAGAGTTGCGGCAGCGGATGCGTAGCCCCGCTGCAAGATTCCTACGGACACCCCTTCGCGCGTTCCTTCCGGTAGCGTCACGGGCAATGGCCGAGATGTTGCGTTGGAAACGTTATCATCAGGCGCAGGTTCACCAGGCGGAGGGCCGCCGCGGGGTTGACCTGGATAACACTTGTCAAGAGGCCCCTTGATGAACGCGGCATTCCCCGCGCGGTCCCAGGCGATGAACGGCCAGTGACGCAACTGCCACACCGGCACAAATTGGAAGCCTGCCCACATCGGCACGGTAGGGGACACCGTCGTGGTAGTCGTGGTGAAGCCCATTCGGACGGCGGCGACCCCCGAATTCAGGTCCCTTGCCGTTGCCATGATAGTGGCGCTCATGGGGAATCGTTCCTGGATGCAGGCGTACACGAATGGTGGTTTTTTGTCTTGGGCGTGCGTGAGTTTGAGGGTATAGTCATATTCGATACGGTGATATGAATCAAGATTGGAATGGGGATAGCTGATGGGATGATAACGAAAATAGGAATTCTCCATGATTATCAGGACAACCTTGCTGTATTGACCTCCGAGTGCGTACTCAAGAGTATAGTCCTTAGATAAATATAATGGAACATCCACATCCTGAATACTCCAGTTTCCACTCGACTCTTGTAATAACAATCGTATCTTCAAGGTGTCAGCTAAATTGATGACAGGATCTGAAAGCGGCAATTCGCCGCGGAATGGTTGAAATTTGAAAGCTGCTTTGAGCACAACCCCATACGCAGGAAGACTTTTGCTCGTTACCTCAATATACTCTGCGCCTAATCCATACACTTTACCGCTACCGCTAACCATGTCGCCAACGCCAAGCGTATATTTATGAGCAGTCGTTACAGTCTTAGTATGTGTATCGGACGGCCAATGCGTCGAATCCACTTGTTCGTAACCATAAGTTGCGTCTGTGTAGAGATAATTGGCCGCCGCAAAATCTGCCAGCGTTTTATCGAGTCCAACGAGATCGTCAATCCCTGAAAAAGCGTAATCGGGATCCTGTTCTATTGCTTCAAACATATCTTTGACAATATCCAGTTGCCCGTTCCCCTGGTGCTTGATCAAAGATAGAGGGAAAATCACCGCCCCATATTGTCGTCCTGTCGCGCCAACAGTGCCATGCGGAAGAAGAACAGCATAGGACAACGGATAGTTTATCGTTTCGTGAAATTCTCTAACGGCAGCTCCTTGCCCGTGTTTTTTCAGGGAAGGATCAACTATCCATGGGGCCCAATTCGCAGTGGATTCCATAAGCCATTGGTCTCTCCACAACAATTTATCCGCATTGATGGCCCACTTGTCCAAGTCAACATCTAAGACATAGCCCAGATAGTTATATTGCACCAAGTGAAATAGTTCATGCATCGTAGTGTACCGTAAGAAACCATCGGACGCATTTAAAGTATTCCGTATCCAGATCTGCCCACCGTAAGCAAAACCAGTAGTTTTGGTAATGGGATAGTTTAAAGATATGTTGAAAGGAAGGCCTTCTACGCGAGCTGTGATCAATTGATCCGAACGACCGGGAGTCGCCGGCGGCATTTTGAAGTGGGAAGCGTAAACAGGCCAGGCGTCTTCGAGCGCATTGGCGACAACGTTAATATAGTCTGAACCCTTTGTATTACCATCACTGGGATAGTCTGGGTCATCTCCATCTGTGTACCATTCAATACTGAAATGCGATGTCTGAGTCACTGACATAGGCTTGTTGATATAGAAATTATTCCCGCTGTAGGGATGATTTGCATCAGATGTAAATGGAATATCGTCGTAACGGATATGCGTTGGACTGATTATTGTAATGATATAAGGTGGATTGACTGCCTCGGCATACAAAGCTTGATAATTTGGAAGAAGTGAGAACTCAATATCGCACGAGGCCAGGGTTGTTGATAAAGAAAGCGAAGCAAACCAACGACCATCTTGTCCGCATTTTGTGGTCGTTGAAACTGATTTTCTATTACAGGCAACTTGGACCTCCATTCCCGGTATGGAGCGACCATGTTCCGCATCAATGACTGTGCCACTAAAGTTGTACGGATACGTGATTTGTTGGGCCGGTTTTGCTAGAACTATTGACATGGCTGCAGTTAACGGAATCAATGTTGCTATGACGCAGATAACTAGTTTAAAAATCCTTCGGGGCATTGCGTTTCTCCTTGAGACTAGAAACAGGATGATTGGGATGAGGTGCCTTATCCTATCTTGCCGCAAGACTGATTTTATTCATCAATCCCTGCGGCGTAATTTATTCTAACTTTGAATAACCAGCGATTTCCCGGTTGAAGAAAATAATCACCATTGATATAAACATGAGCCACCTCCTTCTTTTCGGGAAGACGTTGATACTCCAAAACCGCATCGAAATTTGTATGCTCTGTCGGCCATTGCCATTCAACAAGATGAGTCTCGCCCGGAGCAAGCGTTATTTGAGT
This sequence comes from Anaerolineae bacterium, assembly GCA_034429675.1. Classification (GTDB taxonomy): domain Bacteria; phylum Chloroflexota; class Anaerolineae; order B4-G1; family SLSP01; genus JAKQHY01. Next base: position 2,987 of record DAOUFX010000001.1, read on the forward strand.
CTCATAGCTGTGTGCATCTGACCAACGTTCTTCACCCGAAGCGACCGGGTATTCTGCGCCTAGCGGGAGATCCCATTCCGCAATGTGTACATCCATAGCTGCGGCAGTTCCCCCATCTAGCGTAATCGAGCTATCAGATATATTGCGTATTTGCCACCGTACTTGCACAGGTTCGCCATACTGGTAGTCACGTTTGTCCGTGCAAATCTGCAACTCCAGGTCGCCGGCGGCACGTTGCTCTCGGGCGCAGTTGCCGCTCAGTTGATTCGCGGTCGGCACCGGGGCAGGTTGTTCGGGAAGATACTTGACGTCGAGGAGAAATCCTCGCTCGTCCTCTGGTTCATAGCGCACGATGCTGTAGAAGCCCACACTCATTGGAAATGCCCGCTCCTGTTGAAATAGCTCGGTGAGATAAGCTTGCTCCGGAATCCAGCGCCACTCAATTGTATAGACGGCGCCTGCTTCAAGCGTTATCTGAGTTGTAGCCTCCAATTTGTGTTCGCCAGACCAATAGGAACCCTCTTGCAGAATATCTACCGCCGGTTTATCGCCGCCATCAATTCTCACCGCTTTGTCTGCCGTGTTAGTCAGCGCAAAGCTGACCTGGATAGTTTCTCCGTATTGGTAAGTAGCCTTGTCGGTGCACAAAGTGTATTTCAGCTCGGTCAAATCTATGGTGTCTTCCAAACAATGTGCTATGGGCGCCGCAGGCGTTGCCGGCGCCGGGGTGCAAGCAATCAGTAGGAATAGGCACAATTCAACGATTCCCACTATCCACACAGATTTACATTTCATGGCGATACCACCTTTCATAGAAATAGCCGCTCACTGCGTTGACAAGCATCTCGTAAAGTTCGCGAGAGTTTTTAGTGGTCATGGTTCCACCGAATGTTTACCAGTGGCGCAACATTCGCCACGTTTACGACCAACGTATCCGCAGCGCTCAAGCCGGTCGTATCTATCACCGTCAACGTCACGGTGAACACGCCGTTGTCGCCGTAGGCGTGAGTGGGATTGAGAGTTCCGAAAGCGGTCGAACCGTCGCCGAAATTCCACAGGATGGTGTGCCCGGTGGGCGTGTCGGTGTCGGTGATGGCGCCGCTGAAGCTCAGCAGGTCGCCCTCGGCGGCGTTTTGGTCGGGGCCGGCGTCCGCCTGCGGCGGCTGGTCGTCCGGCGCGGCTTCGCCGACGTGGATGTAGTCGTTGAGCGCCAGGGCGTCGCTGCCCGTCGGGCCGGTCACACTCAGGCTGACGTCGTAATCGCCCGGTGTGGTGTAGACGTGCGTGGGGTTCTCCAGCGTGCTGGTTATCCCATCGCCGAAGCTCCACAGGTAGGTGGTGATGGTCCCCTGCGAGTAGTTGGTGAAGCTCACGCTCAGCGGGGCGCTGCCCGTCACCGGCGCGGCGCTGAAGAGGGCCAGCGGTTCGCGCAACGCCTGGATTTCCGCCGCGCTCAGCGCGCGACTGTAGACGCGCCAGTCGTCCATCAGGCCGTCGAAGGGGTAGTAGGCCGCGCCGTTGTAGGTGGTCGCGCCCAGGACGAAGGGCGCGGTGCCGGCGTAGAGGGTGTTGTAGGTGAGCGTGCGCGTGCCGCAGGCCGTCCCGTCGCAGTAGAGGGTCAGCCGTTGCTGGGCGGCGTCGAAGACGGCGGCGACGTGGCGCCACGTCCCGGCGGCGAAGGCGACGGAGCCGTAGACGGCGTCGCGCGATTCGCTGTAGGCGCCGTCCGGCGAGACCGCGAAGCGCAGGTAGCCGCTGCTCAACAGTTCGAGACGGTAAGTGCGGTGGTTCACCGTCCCGTAGGCGTACTTGCTCACCAGGCTCATGTTGGCGCTCACCTATTCGGGGCGAATCCAGCCGGCCAGGGTCAGGCTGCCGGTGATGGCCAATCCTTGCTGCAAGCTGTGGGCGATGGAGAGCGATTCGGTGTCGTTGCGCTCCAAATCCGCCGCCCGCGAGATCACGCCGGTGGCGTAGCCCACGGTGTTGTTGTCGGTCAAATCGTTGTCGCGCCCGGAGACGTCGTAGCGCGTCCCGCTCGTTTCGTCCAGCGGCCAGTGGCCTTGCAGACCCACTTCCTGCGTGGGCGTCGCCGTGACGCTGATGTACGCGGCGCGGGTGAGGCTGTGCGAGCCGTCCGGGCCGGAGGCGGTCAGGGTGACTGTGTAGACGCCCGCCTGAGAATAGAGGTGCGTGGGCGAGATGGCGGTGCTGGACGAACCATCGCCGAAATCCCAGTCAAACGCGGTCAGTTCGCCGGCCGGGGTGGAGACGTTGCTGAAGGTCACCGGCAGCGGGGCGTAGCCCGAGAGCGGCGTCGCGCCGAAGACCGCGCCCACCACGTTGTAGAATTGCAGGTAAATCTCGTAGCCCCACTCGAACACGGCGAGCGCCTGGCCCAGGGTGGGCGCGGGCGCCAGGGCCAGCCCCAGCGACCAGTTGCCGTTCTCGCCCAGCAGTTCGTTCGCGCCGTGGAGGCTGCCGCCGGCGGCCACCCGCTGGCCGTAGAGCGCGCCGCGCCCGAGGCCGCTGCGGGTGTCATCCCAGGTCACCAGGAAGTCGCCGGTGCCCGTGATCACGGTCGCCAGCGGCGCGCGTTGCAAATAGGCGGCGGCGCCGATGACGAAGTTGCTGCCGGTGAGGGCGCCGCCGGCGTCCAGGCGTTGCCCGTAGACGTCGTCGTTGCCGCTGCGCCGGTCGTCCCACACCACCAGCGCTGTGCCGCCGTCCGGGTCAATCGCGACCTGCGGCAGGGTTTGGTAGGCGCTGTCCGTGGTCACTGCCAGCGAGACGTTCGGCAGCGACTCGTCGGCGGCCGTGCCCGGATGATCCAACAGCACGCCGTTGCCGCTCACCTGCTGGGCGTAGACGTCGTAGTTGCCCGATCCGGCGTATTGGTGCCAGACCACCAGGAAGGCGGCGCCGGCCGGATTGGCGCTCACTTCCGGCGCGAACTGGCTGGTCCAGGGGTAAGCGCTGACGACAAAGGCGCTGCCCGAAATGGTTCCACTGGCGTCGAGGATCTGGCCGTAGATGTCGCCGGCGGAATCCACGCGCATGTCGCGCCAGACTGCCAGGTAGGTATCCGTGGCGGCGTTGTAAGCCACGGCGGGCGCCGTCTGGCGTTCGTCCGTGGCGGCCAGGACAAAGGTGCTGCCGGTCATCACGCCCTGCGCGGTGAAGCGTTGGGCGTAGATGTCGCCGCCGGCGTCCTGCGCCTGATCCTCCCACACGGCCAGGTAGCCGTTCTCACCTGAGGCCACACGCGGATGAAGCTGCAAAGCGTTGCCCGGCGTCGCGCTCAGCGCGAAGTTGCCGTCGCGCGGCGCGCCCTGGGCGGTGTAAGCCCGGGCGTAGATGCTGTTCAGGCCGTGGCGCAGGTCTTCCCAGACGACCAGGTACCCGCTCCCGGCGCGGTAGGCGACCGCCGGGTACTGTTTGAAATCGCCGGGGACCTGCAAGGGGAAGGCCGTTCCCGGCAGCCCCCCCGCGCTGTCCAGGCGCCGCGCGTAGAGGTTGCGCGAGGCGGTGCCGAATTCGTTCCACACTACCAGGCTCTCGCCGTCGGTTGGGCGGCTGACCACGGCGGGATGGATCTGGCTGAGCGTCGCCGAGTAGACGCTGAAGGCGCTGCCCGAAAGCACGCCGCCGGACGTGATGGCCTGGGCGTAGAGGTCTTCGTTGTTGGCCAGGCGCATGTCGCTCCAAATCGCCAGGTAGTTCTGGTGGGCGGCGTCGTAGGTGAGGGTCGCCTCCGTCTGCATCGAGCCGGACACGACGCTGAGCGCGATCTCGCTCCCCGAAAGCGCGCCGTTGCCGGCCACGAGCTGGCCGTAGAGGTCGCCGTAGCTTTCGTTGCGATTGTCCTGCCAGACGACCAGGTAGGCGCCGGTGAGCGGGTCGGCGACGACTGCGGGGCGGTACTGGTGGCCCGCTGCGGCGCTGACGGTGAAGGCGACGCTGCTCTGCGATTCGTCGGCGGTCGTCCCCGTGTTGTCCAACGGGACACCCTGCGCCGAGAGGCGTTTCCCGTAAATATCCTGCCACCAGCGCGACCACACCACCAGGAACTCGCCGTTCGCGGCGTTGTAGGCCGCGCGCGGCTGCTGGTTGTCGCCGGAGCCGTCGTAGAGGGCGATCTCCGTGCCGGAGAGGACGCCGGAAGCGCCGACGATCTGGCCGGCCACGTAGATGACGGTGTTGGGGCGATCGCTCCACACCACCAGGTAGAGATTGTCAGCGGGATTGCAGGCCACGGACGGCTCGGCCTCCAGCCCGGTTGTGGCGGCGATGGCGATGGCGCTGCCGGTCAGGACGCCTGCGGCGGTGATGCGCTGGGCGTAGATGTCGCCGTCGGTGTCGGCGCGGTAGTCGCTCCAGACCGCCAGGTATTCGTCCGCCGTGGGGTTGAAAACGACGGACGGCTGGAGCTGGTCGCCAACGGCCACGGTCACGCTGATGGGATCGCCCAGCAGCGTCCCGTCGGCCTGGAAGCGCTGCGCGCGCAGGTCGCTGCCGGCGCCGCCGGTCGTAAAATGCTCCCACACCGCCAGGTACTCGTCGTCGCCGGGATTGTAGGCCAGCGCCAGCTCGTCCTGCTGCGGGCGCGGGTCGGAGATCAGCGCCGGGGAACCGATGAGCGGGTCAATCACGACGGGGTAGTCGGCCTGGGCCAGCCAGGCTTCCGGCAGCCGCAGGAAGAGCGTGTTCTTGTCCAGCGTCAGATCGGCGTAGAGCGTGCGTCCCCCGGCGTCGAACGCCAGAGCGCCGCTGTAGGCCAGCACGGCGGTATGACTGTCTTTGTTGGGATTGGCGTTGGGCGGGAAGAAGAGCACGCCCTGCTGCGCCGAGAGCAATTCCGCGCGCAAGGGGGTGTTCAGGCTTACGGCCAATACCAGATCGCCGGTGAGGTCGGGAGGCGCGGCCAGGGTGAAGAGCTGCTGCATCCCGGCGTCGCGGGCCAGCTGGTGCTCGGTCAGAGTGGGGGTGTGCGCGTAGAGCGCGGCGTTTCCCCGCACTGCGGGCATCACGTTCTTCGCCCGGTAGATTTCTTGTCCCCCAACGAGAACGCGGTCCAGTTGCAGATTCAGGGACCAATCCGTCGCCGTCTTTTCGGCGGTCATGGTTGCGGCTTTCTGCGTAACCGTTGTCGCCACGTCGTCATCTACGACGGCTATCTGCATACCCTGGGCGCTCACGGTGGCGGTGTAGTGGCGGTTGGCGGCGGCCCAGCGCGCGCTGGCCTGGGGGCGCAGGGGGTTGCGCGCCCGCTCGATGGCTTCGGCCAGCGCGTCCGGCGGCAGCGCGCCATCCGTCTGCCCCACCCGCAGCCCGGGTTTCACCGCGAAGGTCGCGCCGCCTGCAACGCTCCCGCTGCGGGCGGATACCTCCCCGCTGCCGGCGCTTTCCGGCGCGATCAACGCCGTCTGCGCCAGCCCTTCGCGGGTGACGAGGATGTCCGTTTCCAGGCGTCCCAGGGTGCTGCTCAGCGTCACCAGGGTACCGTCGGCCACAGGCGCCCCGTCTGCGTCGCTGACGAACACCAGCACTTGCCCAGGCGTCGCGCCGTCAGCGGGCAGCGTCTCCGGCGCGATCACCACGCTGACGAAAGCCGGTTCCGCGGCCTGCGCCGGCGCCACAGCCAGACGTTGCGGGATCGCAGCGGCCAGGCGTCCCAACACCGGCATCCACGGCCCGGAAGCAGCCAGAGCCGACAAGGGAATCTGCCCGATCAGGGCAAGCAAACACAAGCAACGCCAGAAACGGCGGCCAACCAACGCGGCAGACAGCGGGACAGCTTTCATGACAGACTCCTTGGGGTGAGGTTGTTTTGAGCGGATCAGCGGGTCAGCGGATCAGCGGGTCAGCGAATTACGAATTACGAATTACGAATTACGAATTACGAATTACGAATTACGAATTACGAATTACGAATTCCCGATTTCACGCTTCACGTTTCACGTTTCACGCTCCCACACAAAACGGGCGCATGATACCGGAGATTCCGAAAAATGCAAGTACGTTTACCCCCCCCCATTACTTTCAACAAGTTAGTTTTTTTACAATGTAACAGCAAGTATTGTTAGAGCGCGGTTTGAAAAGAGCGGAGGCAGTCACTCTGATTATCCGCCGAAATGGGCGAGCTCATTCGCCCGGTTGCTAAGAGCGCAAACCATAGTATCATACCCGAACCGTTCACCAGCGGTTAGATAAGAATTTCACCACGGAGCTACCGAGAGCACGGAGCTTTCTTCATATTTCTCTGTGCCCTCTGTGGCTATTTTCAAGGGAATTCATCATTAACCGGCGGTTCACCAACGGTTGGATGAAAATCGCAATGCGATGGCAGAGATTAGAAGGAAGGTGTTTTTCGCACACGGAGTACCGTGCGCGAAAAACATCCCCCTTACCCTGACCGTCGA
>DAOUFX010000002.1:0-4913 GCA_034429675.1 Anaerolineae bacterium
GTGCGGGGGTACCCGCACGAAAAAACACTCCTTATTGACCCTCCGCCGTGTCAGCGGCGATTCCTGGCTAAAGGCTAAAAGCCAATGGCTAAAAGCTATTTTCCGAGGAGGTTGCGATGAACACAATTCACTGGCTTGAAAATCCCGATTGCCAGGACGCAGCGCAGGTGGGCGGGAAAGCGGCGAACCTGGGAAAACTGGCGGCAACCCACCCCGTGCCGCCCGGCTTCTGCTTCACGCCGGAGAAGCCCGGCCCGCGCGGCCTGTCCGCAGATCACTACGAAGAGCTGGTCGCAGCTTACAACCAGCTCGCCGCGCGCTGCGGCGCGCCGGAAGTGCGCGTGGCCGTGCGCTCCTCGGCGGTGGACGAAGACGGGCGGCAGACGTCTTTCGCCGGACTGCACGACACCTACCTCAACGTGACCGGGCCGGGCGCGGTGGCTGCGGCCGTGCGGCGCTGTCTGGCTTCGGCGCGGACGCCCCGCGCGCAGCACTACCGGCGCGCGCTCGGCCTGCCGGCGGAGGCAGAGGTCGCAGTGTTGGTGCAGCAACTGGTGGTGGCGGATGTCTCCGCCGTCGTCTTCAGCGCCGATCCGCGCAGCGGCGCGCGGAACCGCATCCTCATCAATGCGACGTGGGGATTGGGAGAAAGCCTCGTCGGCGGGACGGTGACACCCGACCTGTACGTCGTCCGCAAACGCGACCTGGCGCTCCTCTCGCGCCAGATCGCCGAAAAAACCTGCATGACCGTCGCCGACCCCGAAGGCGTGCGCGAAGTCCCCGTGCCGGGCTGCATGCAGCGCGAACCGGCGCTGGATACGGCCAGGATCAAGGCGCTGGCCGCCCTGGCGCGCACCCTCGAAGCGCGCCAGGGCTGGCCCGTGGACCTCGAATGCGCGTTCCAGGGCGACCGGCTGTATCTGCTGCAATGCCGTCCGATTACGACGGGGTAACGCACCCGGTGACTGCCCCACGGCACACCCTACCGTTTGCCGCCATCCCAGGTGACGAAAGGCATGTTGATGACCACACCGGGTTGCTCAATCGTCAGATCGCCGACGGTTTCGGCGGCTAACACATCCGCCGCCGCTTTCAACTCGCGCGCTTTGCCGGGATCGGCCCACGTCACGACGTTCAGACGCCGCAAAGGGCTGTAACCGGCATCGCCCGGCGGAGCATCGAAGACATCCGGTTGAAAACCCAACGGGCCATCGCCCTTGAGACCGTTGGCGAAGACGTAAACATCCGCCAGCGCGCCGTCGGGCACGTCGGCCAACGCCGGGACGTGCAGCACCGGCGATTGCATCATCTTGGTCAGCTTATCCGCGATGTCCGCATCCGACGCCTCGGTATGCACAAAGAAAATCTCAACGCCTTCCGCGTACGCCTTGCCCGCCGGCAACGCCGCAAACTGCCCGCTCTTGCTGCCGGTCGTCACACATCCGGCCAACAGACCCAGCACCAACGTTAATAACGCCAGCTTTCTAAACATTGAAAATCTCCTAAAAATAGCCCGCCGCTAACACGGTAAAGGGTCAAAAGGGAGTATTTTTTCGTGCGGGGGTACCCGCACGAAAAAGCACCCTCCCTAACGCTAATGCCAACGGCGCAGTCGCAAACTATTTGTCACCACAAAAACGCTGCTGAACGCCATCGCGCCCGCAGCGAGCATTGGATTCAGCAGTCCCAGCGCCGCCGCCGGAATCAGCACCACGTTGTAGAAAAATGCCCAAAACAAGTTCTGCCGGATCGTGCGCAGCGTGCGCCGCGAGAGCGCGATGGCCCGCCCGGCGCCGCGCAGGTCGCCGCTGATCAAAACGACCGGCGCCGAAGCCAGCGCCACGTCCGCGCCGGTGCCGATGGCAATGCCGACGTCGGCCTGAGCCAGCGCCGGCGCATCGTTGACGCCGTCCCCCACCATCGCCACGACCTCTCCGGCAGCCTGCAACGCCTTCACTTCGGCGGCCTTGTCGCCGGGGAGCACCTCCGCCAGCACGCGGTCTACGCCCACCTGTCGCGCGATCGCCTCCGCCGTCTGGCGGTTGTCGCCGGTAAGCATCGCCACGCGCAAGCCGAGCGCGTGCAGCGCCGCAATCGCCTCCGCCGAGCTTTCTTTGACCGTGTCGGCCACGGCAATCACGCCGGCGACTGCGCCATCCAACGCCACAAGCATCGCCGTCTTACCCTCGCCCTGCAACCGCGCCGCCTCCGCCTCCAATCCGCCGGGCAACAGACCGTGTTCGGCCATCATCCGCGCGCTGCCGACGAGCACCGCCACGCCATCTACCTGCGCCGCAACGCCGTGCCCGGCTTCGGCCCTGAACCCTTCCGGCGCCGAGAGCGTCAGCCCGCGATTCCCGGCCTCCGCCACCAGCGCCTCGCCCAAAGGATGCTCGCTGCCTTTTTCGACGGAGGCGGCAAGGCGCAAAAGCTCATTTTGGATTTTGGATTTTGGATTTTGGATCGAAGAAACGCCCGCTGACTCGCTGATCCGCTCACCCGCTGATTCATGATTCATGATTCCCGATTCGAGCGCCACCACATCCGTCACCGCCGGCTGCCCTTTCGTAATCGTGCCGGTCTTGTCCAGAACGACCGTGGTCAGGCGCCCGGCGCGCTCCAGGGCCTCGCCGGATTTGAGTAGAACGCCCAACTCCGCGCCCTTGCCCGTCCCCACCATCACGGCGGTCGGCGTCGCCAGGCCCATCGCGCAGGGACAGGCGATGACCAGCACTGCGACCATGTGAATCAGCGAGCGGGTGAACCGGCTCACATCGGCATTAACCGGCTGCGGCACGAAGAAGTACCACGCCAGCCCGGTCAACAGCGCAATCACAATCACCGCCGGGACAAACACCGCCGAAATGCGGTCGGCCAATTGTTGAATGGGGGCTTTGCTGCCCTGCGCCTCTTCCACCAGCCGGATGATCTGCGCCAGCGCCGTCTCCTTGCCGACCTTCGTCGCCTCGAACTTGAGCAATCCCAACTTGTTGAGCGTCGCGCCGATGACCGCGCTGCCCGGCCCCTTCTCCACCGGCAACGACTCGCCGGTGAGCATGGACTCGTCCACGGACGAGCGACCTTCGACGACCACGCCGTCCACCGGCAACTTCTCGCCAGGCCGCACGATCACCAGATCGCCCACCCGCACGTCATCTACCGGCACTTCCTGCTCCAACCCATCGCGGACGACGCGGGCCGTCTTCGAGCGCAGCCCCATCAGCTTCTTGATCGCCTCGCTGGTGCGACCTTTGGCGCGCGCCTCCAGGAATTTGCCGAGTTTGATGAGCGTGATAATGACCGCCGCGGTCTCGAAATAGACGTGGCCACCGATCAGGCCAAACGTCACCGGCAACGAGTAGAAATACGCCGCAGAACTGCCGAGCGCCACCAGCACGTCCATATTGGCCGCGCCGTTGCGCAGCGCCTTGTAAGCGCCGACGTAATACTGCCGCCCCACGTAAAATTGCACCGGCGTCGCCAACAGCAGCATCAACGCCTTGAGCCAGAAAGCGTTCATCCAGGCCATCGGATACAGCCCCAGATCGCCGCCCATCGAAAGCACAAACAACGGCACGGTGAAAATCAGCCCGATGATGAGAAATCGTCGCTGTTGCGCAATCTCGGCCTCGCGGGCGCGAGCCTCGGCGTCCTCGGCGTCGCCGCCGGTCTCAATCGCCTCGAACCCGGCGGCCGCCGTCGCGCGGCGCAAATCGGCCTGGCTCACCAACGTGGGGATGTAGCGCACCCTGGCGCGCTCCGCCACAAAATTGACCTGCGCTTCCAGCACGCCCTCGATTTTACCGAGCGACTTTTCGAGCCGTTGCGCGTCGCCCGCGTCGCCCATCCGGCGGATCGCCAGATCGGCCTCCCCGGCGGCGACGCCGTACCCCGCGCGCTCCACCCGCCCGATCAGATCGGGCAACGCGACCAGCGCCGGATCAAACGCCACCGTAGCGCGCTCCGATGACAAATTGACCACCACGCCGCTCACACCGTTGACCCTCTTCAGGTTGCGTTCCACCGTCGCCACACAATTGGCGCAGGTCATGCCGGTGATGGGTAGGATAAGTTGTTTGGTTTCAGACATACTCTCTCTCCTGAAAGACAGTCAAAAGTCCAAAGTCGAAAAGTCGCAAGTTACAGAAAACTCCGTGCAGTCGGTGTCTCCGTGGTGGAATTCTCAGCCTGCCGGCGGATACCCGACCTCAGCCAGCAAGGCCTTGACCTGCTCCTCGGTCGCCGGCGCTTCAAACATGATCGTCGCCTGCTTGGTCTGCGGGTCGGCTTCGACGGATTTCACACCGGCCAATTCGCTCACCTCGCTCTTAATCGTATGCACACAGTGCTTGCACGAAATATTGGGAATTGTATACGTTACGCTCTCCATTGTTTTCTCTCCTTTAATTTATACCTTCATCGCCGCCTCGAACACGTCGGCGATTTCCTTTAACACACGTCCTCGTTCCTGCGGATCCTCACCCTGCACCGCCGTAATAACACACGAATTCAAATGTTCCTCAAGGATTTGTTTGGTCACCTTGTTAAGCGCCGCCTGCACAGCCTGGATCTGGCGAATGATGTCAATGCAATAAGCGTCCTCTTCCAACATTCTTTGAATGCCGCGCAGATGCCCTTCGGCCGTCTTGAGTCGCTTCGATGCTTCCTCATGATGCGCGCCGTGCATCGCACAGTCTGGTTGATGTTCGTGCATCCCGTTTCCCCCTTGCAAGTTTTACCAATTTCGAGTATACTATCGGTACCCCCTCCCCCCAGGGGGGGGGTATCTAAACTATACAATGTTTCAGATGAAATGTCAAGGGTTTTCGTTAACCTGCGACTCACCAGCGGTTGGATGAAAATCACGGTCTACATGTCGGAAACATAAAGGGGTTTTTTCGCGGGCGGGGGTA
>DAOUFX010000003.1:0-3934 GCA_034429675.1 Anaerolineae bacterium
GGGCACAGCCCGCCCCCAAACCCAAACCCTCCAGATTTTTAGATAAAACAATGGGAATAATGAAGTAAGAGACAGGAAATAAACCGTTGGGGAAAGTCGAGCAGTCGTTCGTCGTGTAGTCATCGGTCAAATAATTATTCAAGCGGGTCAGCGGGTCAGCGGATTACGGATTACGATCTTCACGTTTCACGTTTCACGCTTCACGTTTCACTCGCGGGTGCGCCACTCAAACTCATACTCCGCGATGCGCACGGTGTCGCCTTCCTGGACGCCGGCCTCACGCAGGCGGTCGAGAACACCCTGATTTTCGAGGTAGGTGTGAAGCCGCACCAGCGATTCGCCCAGATTGAGAGGAGTGCGGCGGACGGCGCGCTCGATCCTGCCGCAGTGCACCACCCAGGCGCCCTCGGAGCGCTCCACCGTGATCAGGTCTTCCTCCGGCAGTTGCAGCGTGACGACCGGCCGGTAAACCTGGGGCATCGGGGCCTCGCGCACCATCTGGTAGACCTGCCACATCAACTCGCGTGTATTCTCGCGGGTCATCGCCGAGATGCCCATCACCGGCGCATACCCCTTGGATTCAAACAGCGTCTTCAATTCGGGGAACAATTCCCGCACGCCAGGATCGTCAAGTTTGTTGATGACCACCAGCTGCGGCTTCTCGCTGAGCCCGTGGCCAAAAGCCGCCAGCTCGGCATTGATGGATTCAAAATCCGCCAATGGATCCAACGCCGAACCGTCGAGCAGGTGAATGAGCACGCGGGTGCGTTCGATGTGGCGCAGGAACTCCAACCCCAACCCTTTGCCCTCGCTGGCGCCTTCGATCAAACCTGGAAGATCGGCCAGAACGAAGGTGTCGTCGGTGCTCAGAGCCACGACGCCCAGATTGGGCTGCAAGGTGGTGAAAGGATAGGGCGCAATTTGCGGGGTCGCGGCTGTGGTCGCCGCCAATAGCGTGGATTTTCCGGCATTGGGTTTGCCGACCAGACCCACGTCGGCCAGAAGCTTCAACTCGAGGCGTATCCAGCGCGCCTCTCCGGGATCGCCGTTCTCGGCGATACGCGGCGCCTGATTGGTCGGGGTGACAAAGCGCGCATTGCCGCGCCCCCCCTTCCCGCCGCGCGCAACGACGGCGCGCTGCCCCTCGTCGGTCAGATCAGCCAGAATTTCGCCGGTTTCGGCGTCCAACACCAGCGTGCCGGGGGGAACCGACAGTTCCAGATCCACGCCCGCCGCGCCATGCCGGTTTTTGTTGCGCCCGTCCACACCTTTTTCCGCCAGAAACTCGCTCTTGTGAGCGAAATGGTACAGGGTATTGAGGTGCGGTGTTACCACTAACACCACATCGCCGCCCCGTCCGCCGTCGCCGCCCGAAGGGCCGCCGTACGGGATATACTTTTCTCGTCGAAAGGTCATGGCGCCGTGGCCGCCATCGCCAGCTTTTACGTGTAATTTTACGTGATCAAAAAACATAGGCTACATCATAAGCCCGGCTACCCGGAAAGTCAAGGGAAAAAAGAGAAGACTGTCACAATTCGACGTGGCACCCTACTCCGGGCACGTCGGTGGCGATGAGCCAACCATCCTGAAAAACGAACCCCGCCCGCGTTGGATCCTCCAGCAGATCAAAATGCCCGTCCAGGTCGCCGTAGCGCACCGCCGGACTGCACAGCGCAAACGCCAGCCCGGCGGCGATGAGCAACGCCGGCTCCTGCAAACTGCCCACCATCGTGGTCAGGTGCGCCGCCCGCGCGATGGCATCCATCTGCCGCGCAGAATTCAACCCGCCACACGTCGCCAGCTTGATGCTCAGCCCGTCTGCCGCGTGTCGCTCCGCGAGCTCCAGCGCCGAAGCCGGACCGGTGACGCTCTGCGACGCCAACACCGGGACCTTGCTCTGCGCCGTCACCTGGCGCAACGCATCTCCGCCGGAGCCGGCAGAAATCGGCTGCTCAAACATTTCCAGACGCCCTTCCAACGCGCGCGCCACTTCAATGGCCTGGGACACGGTGTAGCTGCCGTCGGCGTCCAGGCGCAACGTAATGCCGGGCAGCGCGTCGGCGACTGAGCGCACGCGGTGAACGTCCAGCTCGGGATCCTGCCCGCCTTTGAGCTTGAGAATGCGAAATCCCTGCCGGGCGCGGTCGCGCGCCATTTCCACCGTCTCGGCAACCGTGCCCAGGCCCACCGAGATCGAAGTCTGAATGCGATCCCGAAAGCCGCCCATCAAGCGGTGCAATGGCAATTTTGCGGCGAGGCCCAGCAGGTCGTGGAACGCAACATCGAAAGCGCACAGAGCCGAAGGGACGCCCTCGGTCAGCGGCGCCAGTTCGGACAATGCATACGCCAGATTGAGCGGGTTCAGGTCGCGGGCACGGTCGGCGCAGATACGGCACACGCGCAACACGTCATCCAACCGCTCGCCGGTCAGCGCCGAATCGAAAGCGGCGCAGCCCCACGCCACGTCCCCCTGGCGAGTCTCTATCCGAATGAACACCGCCGCAACCCGGTTCAGCTCGGTGCGGTAGATGGGATGATAGGGCGTTCGCAGACGCAATTCCACGGGAATGACTTCAACGTGTGTAATTTGCATACAGCCCTCCGTTATTCCCCAGGCCCCACTTCCAGAACCCGGTATGAGTCGCGCTTGATCTGCCATTGCGCTCCACGCTTGAATTGCTGCATCTCCGAACAGGGCGGCGTGTAGGGGTAACTTTCGCCCTTATCGTTCTTGAACGTCACCTCACAATGCTCGGAGCGCTCTCCTTCGCGCTGGTCGTCTTTGAGCGACACCGCGGGCCACACCGGCTTGTTGTCATCGCCCCGGGCAACTTCCTCGTCAACCTTCACCCACTCCCAAACCTGGTACGTGTACCAGGTCTCGTAGCGGGGCACACTTTCGTATTCCGGTACGTCCCGGCATACACGCTCGTCGTGACACGTCTGTTCGTCGCGATAGACGTCCTCCTCGTCGCAGGTGCCGTCGTCATAACAGGTTTTCTCGGTGTGATCGTAGACCGACTCCGTCTCGCATTGTTCCTCATATCCGCACTCTTCCTTCGTGCCGATCTGCACCTGATCGTAACCGGCGAGCCGCTCCTCCCGGCGCTCGATGTCGGCGCCCGCCGGCGCATTCCAATCTTCGTGGCGGTTGTATTGATGCTCCTCAATCGCAATCGTGCGTTCCCAGGATAGCGCGCTGACCGTCGCCGTCTCATTGCTCGGACGTGCGAAGCAAAACGTGAGACACGAGACAAGACACAACAGCAACAACACAACAACCGTGGGAATGATAAACTCACGGCGCTTGTAAAAAGGAACCGGCGCTGCCGGTTTTGCCGGAGCCGGCGGTTCGGCCTCACGATGCGCGACCAGCTTTTCCGCGGTCGGCGCGCCGCAGTTGGGGCATTTCTCTTCGTTGGATTCGCGTCCGCACGACGGGCAATGGCGCGTGGTGTAGCCGACATCACCCAAAGCCGCGCCGCAGTTGGGACATTTCTGGGTGCCAGGTTTGAGTTTGGCGCCGCAGTAATTGCACTTTTCGTCGGAGAGGTGCTGGGCCGGATCCACCCCCATCGTCTTCAACTCGTCAGGCGTGAGATACTTAACGGATCCCGCCCCCGCCTCGTAGGTCTCATCTTCGCCCTTGGGATTGCCGCAGTTCGGGCAACGCTTCTGCCGGCCAGGAATACCGGTAGTGCCGCACGAGGTACAGGTCCACTGAGCCTCGAAAGTGCCTTGATAAACCCGCTCGGTCCCCGCCTGCGCCTTCTTACCCTCTTTGCCGGAATCCACATACGAAGTCTGGGAAACTATCCGTCGTTTGGCCATCCAATCACCTCATTATGTACGATCACATTGGCTCTTCAGAAAATAGCCCACTCACGCGGGAGGTAAAGAGATGTTTTTCGCGAGCGGGGGTACCCGCTCGCGA
>DAOUFX010000004.1:0-13422 GCA_034429675.1 Anaerolineae bacterium
CGCCCACCCGCCCGCCGCAGCGCTGAGCGCCGCCAAAGAAGCCTTTGCCCGCGAGGGGAACCTCCTCTGGATCGCCGTTTCCGATCTCTACGAGGCGATTTTCCTCCAGCGCGCCGGCAACGTCGCGGACGCGCAACGCGCCGCGCAGCGCGCCATCGCCGTTTTCCGGCAGGCCGCATTGCGCAGCCGGGTCGCGCAATGCGACGGGGTTCTGGGCGAGCTGGCGCTGGCGCAGAACGATCTTGATCTGGCCGGGCAACATTTCGCCCAGGCGCTCGCCGCGTTGGCGGCGACGCCGCTGCCGGCCATCGCCTACACCTGCCATTACGGGCTCGGCCGCGTGGCGCAGCAACGGCGCGACCTTGATGAGGCCCGGCAGCACTACCGCGCCGCCATTGATGACATCGAACGCCTGCAGTCGGCCATCGGCGCCGAGGACTACAAGATCGCGTTCCTCGGCGACAAGTTGCGCGTCTACGAGGCGCTCACGCTGCTCTGCCTCGAGATTGACACGCCCGAAAGCCGCGAGGAAGCCTTCGAGACCATCGAGCGCGCCAAGTCCCGCGCGCTGCTGGATGCGCTCGCGCGCAAACGCCCGGCTGCCGATGAACCGGCGGCACCGCCGGTTGACGGGTCTTCGTCCGCCGCCGATCTACGCCGGCAGTTGGACCAGCTCAAACGCGAACTCAACTGGTATTACAACCAGCTCAACGAACCGCAGCCCGACAGCGACAAGCGTTCTCCGGCGCGGGTGGCGGCCCTGACCCAGGCCATCGTCGAGCGCGAGAAGCAACTCACGCAGTTGTTGTCCCGCTGGCAATCCCCCGATTTGATCACGGCGCCGGCCAATCCCATCTGGACCGTGACGGCGCCGCAGATTCAGGCCGCGCTCCCGCCCGACACCACGCTGATCGAGTTTTACATGGCTCACGGCGAAGTCGTCGTCTTTGGGCTCACCCAGGAGCAAATGTGGACCCGGCGACTGGCCATCGGCGACGCCGAAATCGGCGAGGGCATCCACCAGTTCCGCTTCCAGATCAACAAGTTTGGCTACGGCAAGACCTACCGCCAGCGCCACGCCGATTCCCTGCAACGCAGCGTCAACGACACCCTGCATCAGCTCTACCGCCTCCTTTGGCGGCCCATCGCCGACCGGGTGCGCACCGACGCCGTGATAATCATCCCCCACGGGCGGCTGCACTATGTCCCCTTCCACGCGCTCTTCGACGGCGACTCCTATCTGGTTGACCACCATACGCTCTCCTACGCCCCCAGCGCCACCGTCCTCCACCGCGTCTTGACCACGCCGCCCGCCGCCACCGACATGCCGCCGACCATCGCCGGCATCCGCGACGCCGGCATTCCCTTCGCCGAAACCGAAGTCCGCGCCATCGCGCAGCTTTTCCCGGAGGCCAACCTTTTCTTTGGCGAACGCGCCACCACCGACAGCCTGATGGCCCCCACCAAACCGCCCGCTTTTTTGCACCTCTCTACCCACGCAATGTTCCGCGCCGACAACCCGCTTTTCTCGGCCCTCAAATTGACCGATGGCTGGTTGAGCGTCAACGACATCTATGCGATGCCCGCCTCCCCGCATCTGGTCACGTTGAGCGCCTGCGAGACCGGCCGCACCCAGGTCGCCGACGGCGACGAGCTGGTCGGCCTCTGCCGGGGATTTTTCAGCGCCGGCGCGCACTCTCTGGTGGTCAGCCAGTGGGTCGTGGACGACAATTCCACGGCGCAACTGATGACCCACTTCTACACGGCGATGCTGGCCGGGGCGTCCATCAACCAGGCGCTCCGCAGCGCGCAAATCGCCCTCAAGGCGACGCAACCGCATCCCTACTATTGGGCGCCGTTCATCCTGACCGGAAGCATCCACACCCACCTGCAACGCACCGCAAGCGATTAAACGATCCCGGCGAGATTTTTTCTCGCCGCTTTGGGCGTCACAGTTTCCCGAAAAGTAAGTCTTGATCGCAACAAGGAGAGACTTTGCATGAAGCACACATCGTATAATCACTTTTTAAAAATGGTCGCTGCGTTGGCGCTTTTGACGGCGATGCTCGCTGCAACCTGCACGGCGCTTTCGGCGCAAACCACCCTGACCCTGATCATCCGCCTGACACCAGGAACCGCCGTCGCCGGCCTGGCCGCCGACTACAATCTCGTCGTGCTCGACGAAATCACCTCGCTTTCCGTCTACCGCGTTCAAAGCGACAACGTGGACGTCGGGGCCCTCCTGTTAGCCGACCCGCGCGTGGTCTCGGTCGAGAACGATCAGCATCTCGAAGGCCAGCCGCGTTGGATGTGGGGCACCAGCAGCGATTTGGACGCGCAGCCGCGTTGGATGTGGGGCACCGGTGAGATGGAGGCGGCGTACTACGAGCAATGGGCCGCCGACAAGGTGCGCGTTTCGCCGGCGCATTCCATCACGCTAGGCGCAGCTGTCGTCGTGGCCGTCCTGGATACCGGCGTAGACCTCGACCACCCGCTGCTGGCCAGCCGGATCGTCCCCGGCTACGATATGGTGGACGGCGACGCCGTCCCCGACGACGTCCCCAACTGGGTGGACGAGGATGGCGACGGGCTGCTGAACGAGGGCGCCGGCCACGGCACCCACGTCGCCGGAATCGTTGCATTGGTGGCGCCGGAAGCCAGCATCATGCCCGTGCGCATTTTCAACAGCGACGGCTTCGGCTCGTACTTCGACACGGTCGCCGGCCTCATCTACGCCGTTGATCACGGCGCAGATGTGATCAATCTCAGCGGCAGCGGGCCGGTGAGCACGCCGGCGTTGCAGGCCGCCGTCGAATACGCCGCCGCCCACGGTGTCATTCTGGTCGCCGCCGGCGGGGTCAACCTGTTGGGATATCCCGCCCTGTATCCCAGCGTCATCTCGGTTGGGGCCATTGACCAAAACGAGTACACGACCGATTTCTCACGTTTCACCGACGGGAGTCCAACGCTTTACGCGCCCGGCTACCGCATTTTCTCGGCCTACCACACCGGCGGCTACGCCTGGTGGTCCGGCAACTCGATGGCGACGCCGTTCGTCGCCGGCGAGGCGGCGCTTGCTCGCGCCATCGCCGGCTGCGATTCGCTCTGCGCCCGCCAGAGCATCACCGCTACCACCCACCCCATCGCCGATATGAATGGGCGGCGCCTGGACGTTTACGATGCGACAGCGCAGGCCGAGGGCGATTTGCATTTTGACGTCGCGGTGCACTACCGCAACGGCGACTCCTACCTCGCCCCTCAACGGATGATGCCCTACGTCAACCTGGTGAACAACGGCAATTCGTTGCCGCTCAGCGGGCTAAAACTGCGCTACTGGTACACCGACGAGGAGGACGAGCCGCCGTTCCTCTACTGCGATTATTCCTTCATCGGCTGCGCCAACATCCACGGCGCCTTTTTTGACATCACACCGCTCCCCGGCGCCGACCGTTTCCTTGAGCTTTCCTTTGCCGAACCCGCCGGCGTTCTCTACGGCGGCAAGAGCAGCGGCGAGATTCAATTACGCCTTCAACTGGGCACTTCCAGCGCTTATGACGAATCCAATGACTACTCAGCCATCGTCACACCGACCACATACGTGGCGTGGGATCGCATCACACTGTATCACAACGACGAGCTGATCTGGGGCGTTGAACCGGGGATAGTGGAAATCCCCAGCGCGCCGCTCAAAGCGCAATTCCGCTCCGGGGACGGGAACCCACAGGACGGTCAGATTCAACTGGCGACGCAACTGGCGAACGATGGCGATACCGTCGTTGCGCTGTCCGAAATGACGATGCGCTACTGGTTTAGCGACACCAGCGACACGCTGATGTTTACGTGCGACTATGCCGAGATCGGTTGTTCCAACATCGCCGCGAATTTAGTCCGTCTCGCCACCCCCCTGGAAAATGCCAACGCCTATCTCGAACTGCATCTGAGCACCAACAGCGGGTGGGTGTTCCCCGGCATGGCCGGCGGCCAGATTTACGGACGCATTCACCGGCCTGACTGGAATTCGCTCTACGAAAATGATGATTACTCCTACAATGACCGGCTGTCCGTCTTTTTCGATTGGTCGCGGTTGACCCTCTACCAAAACGGCGCCCTGGTCTGGGGGTACGAGCCGGGCCCGCTGACGCCCCCGCCGCCCACGCCCACCGCGACGACGACCACCACGCCGGCGCCGACCGAGACGCCCACCACAACCCCCGTCCCCACCGCCACGCCGACTAATACTCCCACGCCCACACCTACCACAACCCCGCCTCCGGCAGCGCTCCGCGCACAGTATCGCGCCGGCGACGCCCAACCGATCAACAATGAGATCAAGCCGTGGCTCGCCATCGTCAATGCCGGCTCGACGCCGGTCAGTTACAGCGCGCTCAAGTTGCGCTACTGGTATACCAACGAAACCGCAGCGGAGCAGCAATTCCATTGCGATTATGCCGCCCTGGGCTGCCAGCACGTCCAGGGGCAGTTTGTGACGCTGGCGCAGCCGCGCGCCGGCGCCGATGGCTACCTCGAAATCTCCTTTGCCGCCGGCGCCGGCAATCTGGCCGCCGGCGCGAACTCCGGCGCCTTCCAAACGCGCCTGAATCACGTGAATTGGAGCAACTACAACGAGGCCGACGACTATTCCTTCAACGCGGCCTACACCACTTTCACCGACTGGACCGGAGTCACGGTCTATGTCAACGACGTCCTCGTCTGGGGCGTCGAACCGTGACGGGCGCGGGCGTCAACGCCCGCGCTACGGAGCCACGCCCGCTGAAGCGGGCTTCCGGAAGCCCCGTTTACGGGGCGTGGGCTTGTAGAACGGCGATTGATCGCCGTGGCTCTAACAAACAAGAAAAATCGGGTGGACACAAGTTGTCCACCCGATTTTCTTTGCATGTATTTTTGGCGGCCCTCCCTCAACTGTATAACCAGAATGGCTATAAATTCTTCAACCAGGCCATTAGACTTTGAACTTTCCGACTTTGGACTTTCGACTATCTTAAAGGAGGCAAAATTTATGATTTCCCATCATCACACCCGACCGATCTGGCGCAGCCTGGCTGCATTGGTTTTGGTTGCGCTGTTGACTTCCGTGTTCGGCCCTGCCGTCCCGCAGCGCGTGCGCGCCGCAGGCGGCTTCAACTACGCCGAGGCCCTGCAAAAATCCCTTTTCTTCTACGAAGCGCAGCAATCCGGCGTGCTGCCGTCCTGGAACCGCGTCGCGTGGCGCGGCGATTCCGGCCTCAACGACGGCGCCGACAACAACATTGACCTCACCGGCGGTTGGTACGACGCCGGCGATCACGTCAAATTTGGGCTCCCGATGGCCGCCTCGGCGACGATGCTGGCCTGGGGTGGGATCGAGTATCGCGACGGCTACGTCGCCAGCGGCCAGCTCGATGAATTCCTCAACAACCTGCGCTTCGTGAACGATTACTTCATCAAGGCGCACCCTTCGGCCAACGTGCTCTACGGACAGGTGGGCAACGGCGGCACCGACCACGGCTGGTGGGGGCCGGCCGAGGTGATGCAGATGTCGCGGCCTTCCTACGCGATCACCGCTGCCTGCCCCGGCACCGATCTGGCCGCCGAGACCGCCGCCGCGATGGCCGCCTCGTCTATGGTCTTCAAATCCACCGATTCGGCCTACGCCGCCACCTTGCTGCAACACGCTCGCCAGCTCTTCACGTTTGCCGACACCACCAAGGGCACCGACGGCAAGGACACTGCCTACGTCAAGTGCATCACCGACGCCGCCGGTTATTACAATTCCAACTACGGCGTCTACTGGGACGAACTGGCCTGGGCGGCAGCCTGGCTCTACCGCGCCACCGGCGAGAGCGCTTACCTCACCAAGGCGCTGGAATTCTACCCCAAGATGGGCACGGAATCCCAGAGCACAACCCCGGTTTACACCTGGTCGCAGGGCTGGAACGACAAGGCCTACGGCGTCTACGTGTTGATGGCCGAATTGACCGGCGACGCGCAGTACCACACCGACGCGCAGCGTTGGCTGGACTGGTGGAGCGTCGGCGGCGGCAAGCGCACACCCTCCGGCCTGATCATCGTGGATGGCCAGGGATGGGGCGTGCTGCGCTACGCCGCCAACACCGCTTTCATCGCCTTCGTCTACGCCGACCTGTTGGGCGGCAGTCATTCGCTCTACAGCCGTTACCACACCTTCGCCCTGCGCCAGATTGACTACGCCCTGGGTGACAATCCGCTCAACCGCAGCTTCGTCGTGGGCTTCGGCGTCAACCCGCCGGTCAACGTGCACCACCGCACGGCGCACGGCTCCTGGGCCGACAGCCTCAGCAACCCGGCCACCCAACGCCACATCCTCTACGGCGCACTGGTCGGCGGCCCCGCGGACGACAGCACCTACGCCGATTCGCGCACCGATTACGTGAAGAACGAAGTCGCCACCGACTACAACGCCGGGTTCACCAGCGCGTTGGCGAAGCTGGCGGACGAATACGGCGGCACGCCGCTGGCCAATTTCCCGCCCGCCGAGACGCCCGACGACGATGAGATGTTTGTCGAGGCCGGCGTCAATGCCTCCGGCTCCAACTTCACCGAGATCAAGGCCCTGATCACCAACAAATCCGCCTGGCCGGCGCGCATGGGCAACCAGCTCGTCTTCCGTTACTATTTCACACTCGAATCCGGCGTCAGCCCCAGCCATATTTCGTTCGCGTCCGGTTACAACCAATGCCAGGCTCCGGCCGGCCCGTACCAGCTCTCCGGCAGCATCTACTACGTCGAGGTCAACTGCACCGGCACGCTGATCTACCCCGGCGGCCAGCAGCACTACCGCAAGGAAGTGCAGTTCCGCATCCAGAGCAGCGGCGCCTGGGACCCGACCAACGACTGGTCCTACGCCGGCATCACGACCACCCCCGGCGGCACGCCCGTCAAGGCCGGTCACATCACCCTCTACGACAACGGCGCGCTGGTCTGGGGCGCCGCCCCCGGCGACGAGCCGACGCCGACCACCACGCCGACCACTACGCCCACGACGACCCCCACAACGACCCCGACTACGACGCCCACGACCACGCCGACTACCACGCCGACTACCACGCCCACGACGACGCCAACCACGCCGCCCGACGGCGTCTGCGTGGTGAACTACACGGTTTCTAACCAGTGGAGCAGCGGCTTCACCGCCAATGTGCAGGTCGTCAACAACGCCGCCGCGCCCATCAACGGCTGGACGCTCACCTGGACTTTCGCGGACGGCCAGCAAATCACCGGCGCGTGGAACGCCACCGCCGCGCAGTCCGGCGCAAATGTAACGGCGAGCAACCCCGCCGCGCACTGGAACGGGACCATCGGCGCTAACGGCGGATCGGTCAGCTTCGGCTTCCAGGCGAACCACAGCGGCGTGAACACTGTCCCCGCTACCTTCACGCTCAACGGCGTGGTCTGCAACGGCGGCGGCACGCCCACTCCCACCACCACGCCGACGACGACGCCCACCACGACCCCGACCACCACGCCGACGACGACTCCCACCACGACACCCACGACCACCCCAACCACGACACCCACCACCACGCCGCCCCCCGGCGCGCTGAAAGTGCAGTACCGCGCTGCCGACGCCGCCGCGAGCTCCAATCAGATCAAGCCGCACCTTGCTATCGTCAACACCGGCTCCAGCAGTGTGCCGCTGTCCGAGTTGACCGTGCGCTACTGGTACACGCTCAACGGCGCGCGCCCGCAGCAGTACCACTGCGATTACGCCGTGGTCGGTTGCGGTAACATCTCCGGCAGCTTCGTCACGCTTGACAGCGCCGTCACCGGCGCGGATACCTACCTGCAGATCAGTTTCAGCAGCGGCGCCGGTTCGCTGGCCGCCGGCGCCAGCACCGGCGAAATCCAGAACCGTTTCAACAAGGACAACTGGACGGCTTACACCCAGACCGACGACTACTCCTTCGACGCGACCAAGACGGCGTTCGCCGATTGGAATAAGGTGACGCTCTACCGCAACGGCCAACTGATCTGGGGAACCGAGCCTCCCGGCGGCGGTACGCCCACGCCAACCACGACGCCAACCACCACCCCCGGCCCGCACGTCGCCAACCCGTTTGCCGGCGCGCAGGGATACATCAATCCCGACTACGCCGCGCAGGTCCAGGCCGAAGCCGCCAACGTCGGCGGGGCGCTGGGCGCGCAGATGGCGCAGGTCGCCAACTACTCGACCGCCGTCTGGATGGATCGCATCGGCGCCATCACCGCCGGGCGCGGGCTGCGCGGGCATCTGGACGCCGCACTGGCGCAGCAGAGCAACGGCACGCCGGTGGCGATTATGGTCGTCATCTACGATCTGCCCAACCGCGACTGCTCCGCCCTGGCGTCCAACGGCGAGTTGCTGGTGGCCCAGGATGGCTTGAACCGCTACCAGACCGAGTACATTGACCCCATCGTCGCCATCATGGCCGACCCGGCCTACAGCAGCCTGCGCATCGTCGCCATCGTTGAGCCGGACTCGCTGCCCAACCTGATCACCAATCTCAGCAAGCCGCTGTGCGCCGAGGCGAATTCGAGCAACGCTTACCGCTTGGGCATCCAGTACGCCATCAACCGGCTGCACACGCTCTCGAACGTCTACATCTACCTTGACATCGCGCACTCCGGTTGGCTCGGCTGGCCGGAAAACTACAACCAGGCCATACCGCTCTACACGCAGGTCGTCCAGGGCACGACGGACGGCTTCAACAGCATTGACGGCTTCATCAGCAACACCGCCAACTACACGCCGATGGATGAGGTCTACCTGCCGAACCCCGACCTGAACGTCGGCGGAGCACAGATCAAGTCCGCTACCTTCTACGAATGGAATCCTCACTTCGACGAGCTGGACTTCGCGGCAGCGCTGCGTGCGTCCTTCATCAGTAACGGATTCCCCAGCGGCATCGGCATCCTCATTGACACCTCTCGCAACGGTTGGGGCGGCGCGGCCCGGCCCGGCGGCGCCAGCGGCAGCACCGTCAACGCCTACGTGGACTCCGGTCGTCTCGACCGGCGCCCGCATCGCGGCGGCTGGTGCAACCAGAACGGCGCCGGCATCGGCGCCCGCCCGCAGGCCGCCCCCGTGTCCGGCGTTGACGCCTACGTCTGGGTCAAGCCGCCAGGTGAGTCCGACGGCGTCAGCGAGGCCGGCGTCATTGATCCCAACGACCCCAACAAGAAATTCGACGCCATGTGCGATCCCAACGCCCAGAGCACCTACAACTCGGCCTATCCGACCAACGCAATGCCCAACGCCCCGCACGCCGGGCAATGGTTCGCCGCGCAATTCCAGATGCTAGTTCAGAATGCCTACCCCCCGTTCCAATAAAGCGCGGGCGATAAAGAGGTAATCCAACAGATGGCCGGGTGGAATGAAACAACTAACTCCACCCGGCCTTCGCGTCAGGGGTTTATTGAAAATTTCAACGCGACCGGTTCGATTGCGAAAACTTTCAATTTTCGCGTCGCACCCCTCTAATGAAAATCGCAATGCTATAGCAAAGATGAAAAGGAAAGTATTTTTTGAACACGGTGTACCGTGTTCAAAAAATGCCCCCTTTAACTTGGCCGTCAGAGGCGGCTACCAACTTTCAACTTTGTTAGTGTCTTAAAGTATTCACCGCGCCTGACGCCAAGACGTCCCCCCCATAATCCCCCCCAACGGGGGGGGAATGCACGCGATAGAGTCTTTCCTCCCCCCATTGGGGGGGAATTAAAGGGGGGGAACTTGCTCAAGTACGCTGAGACAAACTATGGCGAATACTTTATGACAGTAACCAACTTTCAACTATTCCCAAAGGAGAAATTCATGAAAACCATCGCTAAAAAACTACTCGCTTTTGTCCTGGTTCTCAGCCTGCTCGGCGGGCTGGAAACCATCGTCGCCGGGCTGTTTGCGCCGGATCTGGCGCAGGCCCAGGTGCAGTCTCAGGCGTACACCTGGAAAAACGTGCAGATTGTCGGCGGTGGATTCGTGCCGGGCATCCTCTACAACCGCAGCGAGCCCGGCCTGGTCTACGCGCGCACCGACATCGGCGGAGCGTACCGGCTGGATCGCGCTTCGGGCAAGTGGATTCCCCTGCTCGATTGGGTGGGGTGGGACGATTGGGGGCTGACCGGCGTGGCCAGTCTGGCCACCGACCCCGTCCAGCCCAACCGGCTCTACGTGGCCGCCGGCACCTACACCAACTCGTGGGATCCCAACAACGGCGCCATCCTACGCTCGTCCGACTACGGCGCCACCTGGGCCAAGACGGCGCTGCCCTTCAAACTGGGCGGCAACATGCCCGGACGCGGCGCCGGCGAGCGCCTGGCAATTGATCCCAACAAAAACAGCATCCTCTACCTGGGCGCTCCCGAAGGCAACGGCCTCTGGCGCAGCACCGACTACGGGGTCACCTGGTCGCAAGTGACCAACTTCCCCAATCCCGGCGATTACGCGCAGAACCCCGCCGACACCAACGATTACCTCAATCACATCGAGGGCATCTACTGGGTCGTCTTCGACGAGGGCAGCGGCTCCGCCGGCAGCGCCACGCCGGTCATCTACGTCGGCGTGGCAGATCTGAACTCCGAGTCCATTTACCGCAGCACCGACGCTGGCGCGACCTGGAGCGCCATCCCCGGCCAGCCGGTCGGATTCCTGCCGCACCAGGGCAAACTGGACACGGTCAACCACTACCTCTACATTGCCTACAGCAACAACGGCGGCCCCTACGATGGCGGATCCGGCGACGTCTGGCGCTACGACACGGACAACGCTACCTGGCTCCGCATCAGCCCCGTGCCCTCGACCGGCGACATGTACTACGGCTACAGCGGCCTGGACATTGACCGCCAGAACCCCACCACGATCATGGTCACGGCCTACAGCTCCTGGTGGCCCGACACCTTCATCTGGCGCAGCAACGACTACGGCGTTACCTGGAAGCCAATCTGGGAATGGAACGGCTACCCTGCGCGGATTTTCCACTACACCCAGGACATCTCCGCCGCCCCCTGGCTGGACACCCTCGGCGCGCCGGGCGATGCCGAAGTCAATCCCAAGCTGGGCTGGATGACCGAAGCCCTGGCGATCAACCCCTTCGACTCCAACGAGATGCTGTACGGCACCGGCGCTACCATCTACGGCACGAACAACCTCACCGCCTGGGATTCCGGCGGCGTGGTGGCCATCGCAGTGAAGGCGGAGGGCATCGAGGAGACCGCCATCCAGGATTTGATCAGCCCGCCGTCGGGCGCGCCGCTGCTCAGCGCGATGTACGACATCTACGGGTTCCGCCACGACAACCTGGACGTCGTCCCCGACACGGCCTTCCAGAACCCGGCCATCGGCTCCAACAGCCTGGACTACGCCGAACTTAACCCCGGCTTCATCTACCGGGTGGGCAGCGGAAAGCCCGACAAGAACATCATGCACTCCGGCTGGTCCAGCGACGGCGGCGCCACCTGGACAATGAACTGGAACTACCCTGCGGGGATGACCGGCCCCGGCGAGTGCGCGGCTGCTGCGGACGGCCTCTCGGTGCTGTGGAGCCCGGCGGGCGCCGGCGTCCACTACTCCACCAGCCCGCAGGGCGGATCGTGGACGGCTTCTACCGGCGTACCGGCAGGGGCGGCTATCGCTTCCGACCGGGTGAATCCCAACAAGTACTACGGCTTCGCCGCCGGCGGTTTCTACGTGAGCGCCAACGACGGCGCGAGCTTCAGCCAAACGGCGACCGGCTTGCCGGATGCGGGCCAGATCCATGCCGTGCCCGGCGTCGCGGGCGACGTCTGGCTGGCCGGCGGCGAGGGCGGTCTGTGGCATACGACCAACAGCGGCGCCAGCTTCACCCAGTTGACCAACGTCGCCGAAGCCGACGCCATCGGGTTTGGCAAGGCTGCGCCCGGCAAGACTTACATGGCGGTTTACGTCAGCGCCAGGATTGACGGCGTGCGCGGCATCTACCGCTCCGACGACGCCGGCGCGACCTGGATCCGCATCAACGACGACCAGCACCAGTGGGGCTGGACCGGCAAGACCATCACCGGCGACCCGCGCATCTACGGGCGCGTCTACGTCGGCACCAACGGCCGCGGCATCCTCTACGGCGACATCTCCGGCGCCACTCCGACGTTTACGCCCACCCCCACCGGCACGCTCACCCGCACGCCCACACCGACCGTCACTTCCACCCCGACCCGCACACCCACTGCCACGCCCACCGGCACCCCGACCCGCACGCCTACCGTTACCCCCACGCCCACCGACCCGCCGGATGGCGTCTGCGTGGTCAACTACACTGTCGCCAACCAGTGGGGCAGCGGCTTTACCGCCAACGTGGAAATCGTCAACAACGCCGCGTCCGCCCTCAACGGCTGGCAGCTCAAATGGAGCTTCGCCGACGGGCAACAGATCAGTGGCGCCTGGGGCGCGATCATCGAGCAGACCGGCGCGAACGTGACCGCGAGCAACGTAGCGTGGAACGGCGGCATCGGCGCGAACGGCGGCAAAATGAGCTTCGGCTTCCAGGCGACCTACAACGGCGTCAACAGCATCCCCACCGCTTTCACCCTCAATGGCGTCGCCTGCAACGGCGGGACGGGCCCCACGCCCACCTTCACGCCCACCCCGACCAACACGCCCACGTCCACGCCTACCCAGACGCCCACCCCCACGCCCTCGGTCGAGCCGCAGCTGCCCGACCTGACCGTGGCGCAGATCAGCTACTACGGCGGCTCGACCCCTGTCCCCTGCGGCGCTCCGCCCGCCGACATGGGAACGCGCGTGCGAATCCAAAACGTCGGCGGAAGCGCCGCCGGCGCGTTCCACGTAACCCTGACCGGCGCCGAGCTCCCGGTTGCCGGACTGGCCGCCGGCGGTGAGGTCACGGTGTTGTTCGCGGGCTTTGTCCCCGTGAACGCCATCGCGACGGTGGACTCACAGGATGAAGTCGTCGAGGGCAACGAAAGCAACAACGTCACTACGGCCTCCCTGCCGGTGCCGACACCGCTGCCGAGCTGTCCCACCACCTGCCACGTCACCTACACGCCGCAGAACGACTGGGGCAGCGGCGCGAGCGTCAACGTGACCATCGCCAACAACGGGAGCGCCATCAGCGATTGGACGCTCGCCTGGACCTTCCCCGGCGACCAGCAGATCACCAACCTCTGGGGCGGCAGCTTCACCCAGAGCGGCGCAACGGTTGCCGTCAGCGACGCCGGCTGGAACGCTGCCATCCCCGCGGGCGGCTCGGTCGGGTTCGGGTTCAACCTGAACTACAGCGGCGCCAACGTCGCGCCGACGGCTTTCACCTTGAATGGATTGCCGTGCCAGTAACGGGTACACTGAACGGCTAGACATGAAAACGGCGGGCGCAGATTTCTCTGCGCCCGCCTGTTGTATGTCATCTCAAAAATCTG
>DAOUFX010000005.1:0-8324 GCA_034429675.1 Anaerolineae bacterium
CCCAAGCCCCCACTTCTCCCCTCTTCGCCGTTGCTTTGCGATTATACTTTCAAAGCGCAGCGGGACAACGGCGACTTGAGTTCATGCGCTTTCAGTGTATATTACCGGCGTGAAGGTTGGATGGACGGTGCATTTCCTATTCCATATCCTGACTTTCAACTTGAAAACTTTCAACCTGGAACTATTCCCGTGGAGGCCTGCATGAGCGATGATTTGTCCCGTTCGGAGACGACGCCGGAAAAGAAATTCAACTGGTGGCGGGTGGCGGCGATCGTGATTTTGCTGCTGGCGGCGGCCAGCCGGTTCTACGCGCTGGGCGACCGCGCGATGAGCCACGATGAGACCACGCACGCCAAATATTCGTGGAATTTCTACGCCGGACAGGGTTTCCGGCACGATCCGTTGATGCACGGGACGACGCTCTTTGAGGCCACGGCGCTGTTTTACACGCTCTTTGGCGTGAACGATTTCACGGCGCGCATCTACGCCGCCGTGCTCGGCATCGCGCTGGTGATGACGCCCTGGCTTTTCCAGAAGTGGCTGGGAAAGTTGGGCGCGTTGCTGGCCTCGGCGATGCTGCTGATCTCGCCGGCGATCTCCTACTACTCCCGCTACATCCGCGAAGATATTCCGGTGCTTTTCTTCACGACGATGCTCCTGTGGGCGATCATGCGGTATCTGGATGAGGGGAAGCCCCGCCATCTCTACTGGATGGCCGTTTTCTTCCCGTTGATGTACGCCGCGAAGGAGAACGCCTACATCTATACGCTGATTTTCCTGGTGTTGCTGGCCACGCCGTTTGTCTGGCAGGTTGTCCGGGCGGAGTGGGAGCGCTCCAATATGCGGTGGGTGGTGTCGGTTATTCTTGTCATCATTGTGCTGTTGAGCGTGATCACTGCGCTGGGCTTCCGCAGCGCGAAAGTGGTGGCCTACCAGCCGGAAGGCGCCGACCGCGCCGACGAAGTTCACGTCTCTTTGCCCGTTTGGGGGCAGGCAGCGGTGGCATTGACCTTTGTCGCGGCCCTGGCGGCCCTGGCGGTTCTCTACTTCGGCGTCGGTGAAGAAACCCTGCGCAGTTGGCGGCTTTTCGATGTGTTGATGACGCTCGGCACGCTGACTTTGCCGCTCGGTTCCTCGCTTTTCCTCAATTTTGTGTTTGGCGCGGATATGAAGGCCGTCTATGATGCGCTGAATACGGCCAATTTGCGCGTATTGCCGCGGGAGACGTTGGCCGCGATTGTGTTGACGCTGGTATTGACGATCGGGATCTCGATAGCGCTGGGCCTGGTGTGGAATCGCAAAGTCTGGCCCAACATTGCTTTGATCCACTACGGAGTATTTTTCGTGACGTTCAGCTCCATTTTCACCAACGGCCTGGGCATGGTCACCGGCCTGATCAGTGGCTTGGCTTACTGGATGGCGCAACAGGGGGTCCAGCGCGGCACACAACCGTGGTACTACTACGGCGTCGTCGGCCCTATGTACGAATTTTTGCCGCTGTTGTTATTCCTCCCGGCGGGAATCGGCGCCATTGTGTATGCGCTCAAACCGCTGTTCTCAAGGGCGGAGGCCGCCGAAAAGGCGCTGGCGCAGAAATGGGCCGACAACGCGCCGCCGTCGAATGAGGACGACGATGCGTTGTCGCAGGATTGGCGGGACGACGGTGCGCTTTCGCCCTGGCGATCCGGCGTTCAGGTCTCTGAAGCGCCCCGCGCGCCGCTCTTCGAGTATGGCCATCTCTTTCCCCTATTTCTGTTCTTATGGGCGTTGTTTTCGTGGCCCGCCTATACGATTGCAGGTGAGAAGATGCCCTGGCTGTTCGTGCACATCGCCTTCCCGCACATCATGTTGGCGGCCTGGGCGCTAGGGCATTGGCTGCAAGACCTTACCTGGGACGACATCGTGGCGCGGAAGGGATGGATTCTGCTGGCTGCCATTTTCTTCCTCTGGCTGGCGCTGCTTGCCTATCGCCAGTCGAGCGGTTCGTTGCGCGACGTCCTTTTCCCCAACGGCAGCGAGGGCGTCAAGTTAACGGTGGCGCAGTTGCAGCCGCTGGGCGCAGCGATTGGCGCCATCGGTGGGGCGCTGATCTTCGGCGCTTTGAGCTTCTGGGCGGTGGATCGTCTGGGATACCGGCGCTCCTGGAAGCTGATCCTGACCACGATGGTATGCATTCTGGCCGGATTGACGCTGCGCACGATGGTGAGGTTGAATTACATCAACGCCGAATTGCCGGTGGAGTACATGGTCTACGCCCACGCCACGCCGGACGTCAAAGTGGCGTTGCGGCAGATCGAAGACGCTTCCTGGCGGTTGACCGGCGCGCCGCACGCAATTCGCGTGGCGATGGATTGGGACATCGCCTGGCCGTTCTTGTGGTACGTACAGACGCAATACCACGACCCCTACGAAATTCATGAGCTGGAGACCGACAAGTTGCTTGAGTGTCAGGCTCTCCTCATCGGGAAGGCGAAATGGGACGCCGTGGATCAGGCGGTGGGCGATACCTACGTTCACTTCGATTACAAAGATATCTGGTGGCCGCTCGAAGATTACAAGGATTTGACCACCGAGCGCATCAAGACGGCGCTCGAAAGCCCGGAGTGGCGGGCGGCGTTGTTGGATATCATCATAGATCGGAATTACACCCGGTATGCGCAGCTGCGCGACCCGGAGGACCCCTTCACGTTGAAGACCTGGCCGCACCGTGTGGAATTCCGTCTGTATCTGCGGCGCGACCTGGCCCAGCAGATTTGGAGTGAGCGGGTGGGCGGCGCTGCGCCGGTTGCGGGCGCAATGCCGGCGGCGCAGTCGGCTACGAGCGATCCATTCGCTTTTGTGGAACGGCGCCTGCCTCAGTTCCGGCGGATGGAGCTGGCTCAGGCCGGATTGCAGGGTATCGCGGTGGGCGCCGATGGGACGCTTTACGTGACGGATGCGACGCAGCATGGCGTCTGGCATCTCTCGACGGAGGGTGACATCTTGAACCGCTGGGGCGGCTATGGCGCGGCTCCCGGACAATTCAATGTGCCCTGGGGAATTGCGGTGGATTCGGAGGGCAATCTTTATGTCGCTGACGTCTGGAATCATCGTGTGCAAAAATTTGACCCGCAGGGCCAGCCCATTTTGCAGTGGGGGCGTTATGCACAGGTGGCCGCGCACGAGCCGGGCGGGCAGGGAGCGTTCTTTGGCCCCTACGCTGTTGCCGTCGGCGCAGGGGATCGGGTTTATGTTTCGGATACCGGCAATCAACGCGTGCAAGCTTTTGACACGACCGGATATTACCTGGGCGAGTTCGGCGGAGCCGGCAGCGGGCTGAGCCAGATGAGCAATCCGTTTGGGGTGGCGCTGGCGGACGGCGGCAACGTATTGGTGGCCGACGTTGGGAACCGGCGCGTGGATGAGTTCAACGAGTCGGGCGTTTTTCTACGCCAATGGCCGGTGCTGGCATGGAGTGGGATGGACGCCGATGAGCGACCCTTCCTGACGGCTGCCGACAATGTCGTCTACGTTAGCGATCCGGTGCACGGTCGGGTTCTGGCCTTTACCCCGGAAGGCGAAGCGCTGTGGGCCTTGAGTGACGCCGAGGTCTTGAAATCGCCGGCAGGTTTGGCCGTAAACGATGGGATTCTCTACGTTGTTGATTCAAAGGCAAGCCAGGTGTTAGGCTATCAGTTAGTGGAAGATTAAGGAGACTTGCGATGGATGAAATCACTGCGGATGCGCTTTTCGCCGAGATTCAGGAGCATTTTCAGACTGCCGCTTACCGGCAAGCGTTGGATTGCGCGACGTTGGGCGTGCAGCGATTCCCGGAGGCGTTCGCCGGATTCACGTATTTCCGGCTGTGCGCCGCGGCGCGCCTCAACGACCACGCCCTCTTGAAGCAAACGGTCGCCGATTCTCTGGCGCGCGGTGTGTGGTATTCCGAATTTCTGTGGCGCGAATCGCCTTCATTCAAGCCGTTGCAGGGGACGCCGGAGTTTGAAGCGTTGGTGCAGGCCAATCTCAAAGCGCGGGCCGAACATGCGACGGCGGGGAAAACCCCCGCGCCTTTGACGCTGGCGCCGGATACGGCGGCGCCCCATCCCACATTGCTCGTGCTTCACGGCAATTCCAGCACGGCACAGGCCGAGGTGGACACCTGGCGTCCGGCGGTAGCGCAAGGATGGCTGCTGGCTATGGCGGAGTCTTCGCAGATGAATTGGCCCGGTGAAGGCGTCTGGGATGATTATGAGACGGCCCGGCGTGACGTTCTTGGCTACTTCGAAACGCTCTGCGCCGGTTACCCGGTGGATCGTGACCGGTTGGTGCTGGCCGGGTTCTCGCTGGGCGGGCAGGTGGCGTTGCGCCTGGCGCTGGAGGGTGCGATCCCTGCGCGTGGATTTATCCTCCACGAACCCTACACTCCGGCGCAGGACCCCTGGGAGGAGCGGATTGCGGCGGCATCGGGGCGCGACCTGCGCGGTTATTTCATAGCGAGTGAAAACGACCGGGGGTGTACGCTGGAAAGTATTCAGGCTGTGGCCGATTCCTGTGTCGCTCACGGCATCCCTTGCTCGTTGAAGACGATTACGGATCAAGGACATAACTATCCTCAGGATTTCTCGTTGTACCTGGCGGAAGCCCTTGACTTTGTCATGGGAGGCCAATGAGCGATCCGATCTTGCGCGGAGCCGGTGCGCCGGCAACGTCGCCCGCCGATGATGCTACGGGCGCGCCGGAAACCGGCGCCTTGTCTTTCGCGTCGCGGCTGCGTTTTGTGACCCGCAAGCGACGGCGCGGCGGGACCTGGGGCGAGCGCCGTTCGACGCGTCGCGGCGCGGGGCTGGAGTTCGCCGACTACCGCGATTACGCTCCCGGCGACGATCCGCGCCGCGTAGACTGGAATCTTTACGCGCGGTTGGATCGCCCCTACGTGCGTTTGTACGAGGAAGAAGAAGACCTGGCCGTGCACGTGTTGGTAGACGGTAGCGCCTCGATGGCCTGCTCGTTCGATCCGTTGGCGCCGGTTGGGGCCGGCGACTCGCCGCGTTGGCAGGCGGCGCGGGACCTGGCGGCGGCGCTGGGGGCGATTGCGTTGTTCGGTGGGGATGCGCGGGGCGGGGGTTTGGTGGGGAACGGCGCGGTCGCTGCGACGTGGGGGCCGGGGCGGGGGCGCGTGCAACTGGCACGTTGGCAGACGTGGTGCAATGGGCTGGCCGCGTCCGGCGGGACCTCGCTGGCGCCGGCGTTGCGCGATTTCGTCGCGCGTGCCGGGCGGCCCGGACTGGTCTTGCTCATCAGCGACGGCTACGATCCCCCCGGTCTGGCCGACGGGGTGGCGGCGTTGGCCGGACGCGGTCACGAGGTGGTGTTGCTGCACCTGCTGCTGGACGACGAACTCTCCCCACCGCTTCACGGCGACCTGTGCCTGGTGGACAGCGAGACGGGCGACAAACGCGAGCTCACGCTGGATGGCGCCGCCATCGCCGCTTACCGGCAACGTCTGGATGGCTGGCAGTCCGAGCTGCGCGCCTTGACGGGCAAACACGGCGGGCGTTACGCCCTGCTGCGCGCCGACGCGCCGCTGCGCAAGATGGTGCTCGAAGATTTGCGCGGCGCGGGGGTGGTGCGGTGATTTTGGATTTTGGATTTTAGATTTTGGATGCAGAGACGTGAATAATGGAACTTTCTTACTCCCTACTCCCTACTCCCTACTCCCTACTCCCTACTTCAAGGGCTTGATCGGCAATGCTGACCGTTGAAGAATTCTTGCGTTGGGCCGTGCACGAGCTGGCGCCGGCGATGGAGCGGCCGCAGTTGGAGGCGCAGCTGTTGCTGGCGCACGTGTTGGAGCGTCCGCGCACGTTTGTGATGGCGCATCCTGAGGTCCGGCTCGCGCCGGAGCAGGGGGAGCGCTTCACGGCGCTCGTTGCCCGGCGGCGGCAGGACGAGCCGCTGCCGTATTTGACCGGGCGCGTGGAGTTTTTTGGGTTGGAGCTGGCCGTCGCGCCGGCGGTGTTGATTCCGCGCCCGGAGACGGAGATGCTCGTCGAGGCGGCGCTGGATTGGCTGCGGATGCATCCGGCGGCGACGATGGCGGACGTGGGCACCGGCTCCGGGTGTCTGGCGGTGGCGATAACCGTTTATGCGCCCGGCGTGCGTTGCTACGCCGTGGATATTTCGGCGGCGGCTTTGGCGGTCGCCCGGAGCAACGTTTTGCGCTACGGTGTGGCCGGTCGCGTCGCTTTCCTCGAAGGCGATCTCCTGGGGCCGTTGCCGGAGCCGGTGGACTTGATTGTCAGCAATCCGCCCTACGTCGCCGAAACGGAATGGGACGCGCTGCCGCCCTCTGTTAAACAGGAGCCCCGGCTGGCGCTCACTTCCGGCGCGGACGGGTTGGACGCCATCCGCCGGCTGTTGGCCCAGGCGCCGCAGGTCTTGCGCCCCGGCGGACTGCTGCTCTGCGAGATCGGCGAGCGACAGGGCGGCGCGGTACAGTTGTTGGCTCAGGCGGCGTTCCCCCACGCCGCCGTCCAAATCCTCCTCGACCTGGCCGGCAAAGCGCGGGTGCTCCGGGTGGACTATCGGGAATAATTCCTACGCGCCAAACCCGGCGCAAAGCCTCGCGCTGCCGGCCCCGCGTTCGCTGCGTTCTATGATTTTATCCACTTTGCCTCATTTCGTTCCACGTATTTTTGTCGCTGCCTGGTCTGGCCGGAATTTCATTGCCATCGGTACGTTACTTTTTTTAATGAAGATGTCTTTGGGCGCCCAAATCCAACCTTCCGTTGCAGGAATCGAATCGTCCGGAGCGCGTAATGCCTCGGAGTCTTCCACGAAAAGATAGGCGATCAGCGCACAGGTCAGGGCATCCATTTTATCTTGATTATCAACAGGTTGATTTTTTACACGTTGGCGCAGGGACTTGAGTGTTTCGGAATTCTTACAGGCTGCCGGATATGCTTCAATTGCGGTCAGCAACTCTCCATTGCTCCATACCCCGCAACATTTTATCGTGGGCGCGAACTTAGCCAGGACGTGCATTCCTTTGGTGGCCTGGCTCCCGATCATGTCTTTGATTGGAGACAAAGGGTGCAGTCCTATCTCGAACAGAGCGCGTTCCGTTTCCCGAAACAGGTAGGGGTTGCTACAAGAACATTTGCCCGGTTCTTTGTACTGCAATCTTGTCACCAGATCTACGAAGGCGTTGGAAAAGCCCAGGGGAGCGTCAATGGCCAGAGCGATGTGTACA
Organism: Anaerolineae bacterium; assembly: GCA_034429675.1. GTDB lineage: Bacteria > Chloroflexota > Anaerolineae > B4-G1 > SLSP01 > JAKQHY01. The sequence goes on from DAOUFX010000005.1 coordinate 7,235, forward strand.
TTGTTCATCGGCAGATCGGCGGCGCACAGAGAGAACAGCCGTTGTATAAACGTTTGGGTATCGGCGGATTCGTTGATTGCGTCGCGCAGGTTCCCTCTCCATGGTTTCCCCGCGATGGCCAGTTCCGAGTTGAGCATGACCAGGGCGTCGCGGCTGGCCTGGTTTTTGTCACAATTCCAGCCGCCCACATCCCAGCCGAGATAGAATTTGGATGGACTCGTCATCCTCCTACCCCCATGACGCCGGCGACCAGGAACAGGAAAAGCGTGATGACGTTACCCCCGATGTGAACATACGCCGAAGCCGAAGTATTTTTCATCTTTTGGGCTAACCAGGGCGTTAACAGCATGCTCGGCAACATTCCAATGTAGTGCCACTTCATGCAGACGTGCACCAAAAACGCCCACAGTAATCCGTTCACCACCCAGGCCCAGCGCCCGTAGGTCAGTTCTTGTCGCGGCAGGATGTAACCACGCCACATAAGTTCCTCCCCAATCATGCTGATGAGATTCAGCGGTATCCAGACCATCAGGATCATCCAATTCCCCTTAAGAGGCGCGCCGAAGAATTCGGTCATAGGGAAGACAACTTCCTTCAGGGGATTAAACGGCGCTGCCAGATAGTCCGGCGGCGCAAACAGCGGGACCGTTGCCAGCCACTTCCCAATACCGCTCAAGCTTTCATCGGAGATGATGCAGATCAGCCAGACGCCGATGATCCAGAGCCAGGCTTTCTTTTCTTTGATTGGATACAGCCGAAAGCGCGCCTGAAAATCGGGCCACCGCCAGGGGCGCCCTTCGAGTTTGTAGGCCAGAAGCGACCCTGCCAGCACTAGAATCCCCGGTATCGTCAAGAAGACCGGGAAAACATAGACCGGCGGAAGCCCTTTGCCGATAAGGAGCGGCGTGCCGTAGTACATCCCCCAATAAATCGCCACTCCCGGCGCGCCAAACAACATGACTGATAACCATAGAGGAATCGGTTTAAGATCCTGACTCACTTTTGATCTCCTTTGAAAATAGCGTTTAGCCGTTAGCTTTTAGCTGTTAGCCAGGAATTACCGCTGAACGTGATGGGTTAAAGGGGGGTG
>DAOUFX010000006.1:0-4827 GCA_034429675.1 Anaerolineae bacterium
ACGGGCTGCGCCCGTCCCCAAAGCCCCCACTTTTCCCCTTTTTAGCATGGTTTAGATGGAGGAAGCCATGACAGAGCAAACCGGTATCGGAACGAATCTTGTGTGTCAGGTAGGGCTGGTGGTTAAGGATATCGAAAAATCGGCGGCGGCGTACAGCGCAGTTTTTGGGTTGCCCATCCCAGATATTGTCGTCACCGACGGGTACGACCAGGCGCAAACGGTGTATCGCGGCCAACCCAGCGAGGCGCGCGCCAAACTGGCGTTTTTCGATATGGGGCAGGTGCAGATTGAGTTGATCGAGCCGATCGGTTCGCCGAGCACCTGGCAGGAAGCGCTGGATACGCACGGTGAGGGATTCCATCACCTTGCTTTCTTTGTTAAAGGCAGCGATCAGGTGGTGGCGTATCTCGAAGGCAAGGGCGGCGCTCTCATCCAGCAGGGACACTACACCGGCGGGATGTACTCCTACGTGGACATGCCTGCGTTGCATATCGTGTTGGAATTGCTGGAGAATTTCTAGCGGGTATAGCCACAAGCTTCAGCCGTTGGTAGATCATTCCCAGAACTGCAACATACTCGTTATGTTGCGCACTTGCGCGGTCGGCAAAGTACCTCTACAATAAGGTATAAATTCTGTTTGGGAGGACGATGGTGCGCCGCGACACTGCCTGCTGTATTTTTAGTATCGCCCTAATGCCAATGGCGTTGCTCGCCTGGTGGACTTTGCCGGATGGCCGCGTATGGTTTGGCGGTGGGCGGTTGATCGCCTTTTTAGTCGGTAGCTTGTCGTTGGCCCCGTTGCTTTCAATCTTCGGACGCAAGTCCAAGTCGGTTCAGCCGCCTTCCCCGGCGCCTGAGCCGGCCAAACCGGCCAGGCCGCAGGACCCACGCTTGATCAGCCAGGTCACGTTTGCGCGATTGCGCTCTCCACGCTTTACGGTAACGCCGCCGCCCAGCGATTTTGTGGGCCGGGTGGCGGAGCTTGAGGAGTTGTTGGCGAATTTCGATCGCGGCGTTTTGATCGTTGGCCGCAACGGTGATGCCGGCGTCGGCGCGACGGCGTTGGCGCGGCGGTTGGTCTTTGCTCTGGCCGACGATTATCTGGATGGGTGCCTGGAAATTGATTTGCGCGGCGCGCCGTTTTCGGTGGATGAGCCGTTGGATCCGGTAGAAGCTCAGCGGCGCATCCTGCGTCCTTTCTACCCTCACGAGATTCTGCCCGAAGACCCCAAAGAACTGAACAAGCTATACCGCGATACTTTTTCTGACCGCCAGGCGCTCATCTTGTTGGATAACGCTGCCAGCGGCGTCCAACTTCGCCCTTTGATTCCGCCCAAGCCCTCCGCCGTGATCGTGACCTCTTCTCAGTCCGATATGGCTCTGAACTGGGCCAAGTTGTATCGCCTGGAGTTAGGCGGGCTCACGCCTGATGAAGCCCGCGAGCTCCTGGTGCGTGTCTCCGGTCTCAACGAATCCATGCATCGCGCGGCTCTCGACAAGATTGCGGATCAGTTTGGCTATTCCCCGTTGGCGTTGCGCGTGGTCGCTCCCTTGTTGAAGGAACCGTTTAGCCGATCTCCGCACGAATTGCTAAAGCAAGCGGTTGCCACCCACAAAAGTCAGACCGCTCTGCGCGGTTCTGTCTCGATTAACCTGAGCGTCAATGTGGCGTTGGAATTGATGTATGAGGCGCTTTCGCCCGAGTTGAGATCGCATTTTGAGAACCTCACCGTGTTTCCTGCTCCGTTCACCCAAACCGCGGCGGCGGTAGTCTGGGGTATCAATGCCGAAGAAGCGGAAGAACTGTTGGTCGAGCTGGCGCGTTGCAATCTGTTGGATTACCGCACGACGACGTATTCTTATGCCCATCACGATCTGGTGCAGTTGTACGCGCAGGAATTGCTTCTGGGGCAGATGCGCCTGACCGACACGGTGGTGGCTCGCTACGCCAACTACGTTCTGGAGCAAGCCAGGCACGCGAACGAGCTGTGTCAGAACGAAGCGACGTCGGCGGACGGAATCTTGCGTTTTTCCGCTCTGTGGCCGGACCTCTGGAAAGCCTGGAATCGCATGAACGGGTCAGATGTGGGGTGGCGCCCGCCGCAAGAGACAGATCACTGGCTTTGTGAATTCCCGGCGCAGCTCATGGCCGTTTTACGCATGATGCGCCCGCGTGAAGAGCGCCGTCTGATGCTGACGCGCGCGATTGAGGCGGCGCGGATTCTGGGGGACGAGCAAACCGAAATGGCTTATCAGGCAGAACTGGGCCGGGTGGTTGCCCAACTCGGTGAGATTGAGGTCGCTCTGGCCTGTCGCGAGCGGCAACTGGAGCTTGCCTACAAATTGCGCGACCGCCTTCAAGAAGCCGACGCGTTGATGAATGTCGGCCAGACGTGCGGCGCGTTAGGGGATGTCGCGCGCGCCAAAGAAGTATGGCGGCAGTCCGCCGCTCTCTTTCGGATGATCGGCGACGATCGCGCGGCGCAGGTGGAGTTGTGGCTGCGCGCGCTCGAGAGCAAAAGCCGCGGCTGATTTGAGGTTTCGACAAACACGCCCAATCTTGTGAAAAGATTGGGCGTGTTCATTTTTTAGGCTCTACGCCGCCAGATGATAAATCCGCCGGTGACGGCGCCCAGGCCGATGAAAAGGGCCAGGGCAAGGGAATTTTTCCCTGAAAGGGACGCAACATTGAGCGCAGTCGGGCCGGTGAGGAGGGTCGCCGAGTCGGTGCCAACGCTGTAGTAGACGTCCCCATCGTATGCACAATTGCTGCCTGCAGTCTGATTCACCACATAGAAGCGATAGTTGATGGTCGCATCGGCTGTCTGAGGAATTGTGCAACGCCAATAGGCGTTAGAGTCGGTGCAGGGCGCTCCATTGTTGCTCCACCCACAGGCCGTCTTGACGCCATTCCAAACGCTCGGATTATTGTTGGGATAATTCAGGGCTGTGCCATCCGTTGTGTATTGTAGACACACAGTCTCCCCATAGGCTGTGTCAGAACATACCCCTGACACATAACCGACCGGGGGTGTCCAGACCGGCCCATCATTGTGGGTGATATACGAAGAAGCATAGATTGCGCCGGACAACACCAGGGAGAAAACCAGAACTACTAAAGCCGTTTTTAACAGTTTGATCATGTCATACCTCCTTGTAGGCAATTTAAGAGCAAGATGAGCAACCGTTATTCTGAGTTTTGGATATGTTCGAGAGGGGTGATATTTGTATCTGTGGTTATTGTAGCAGCGTGTGATAAAATACGCAAAGGGTTCGACAGATAAAAGGTAAGTGTTTTTTCGAGTCGGTACCCCGACTCGATGAAACACCCCTTTTGACGTTACCGCGTCAGCGGCGATTTTGTGATTTGTAGATTTGCTATTTTCTAAGGAGTGACTATGACTCAGAGAAAACGTTACGTGCAGGTAGGCTTGGGAGGCCGTTCGACGATGTACACTCGCGCGGCGTCCCACGATTATCGTGAAACTGCCGAGTTGGTAGGCGTGTGTGACATCAATGAGGGGCGGGTGGCTCTGGCGCAACAGAGCGTCGAGTCCTGGGAAGGCGCAAAAGTCAAAGGGTATCACGCACATCAATTCGACCGGATGATTGAGGAATGCCGCCCGGACGTCGTCATCGTCACGACGAAAGATTCCTACCACGACGAGTATATCTGCCGGGCCCTGGAATTGGGCTGCGACGTGATCACCGAGAAGCCGATGACGACCGATGAGGTCAAATGCCAACGTATTCTCGTTACGCAGAAGCATACGGGCAAGAAGTGCCGTGTGACGTTCAACTACCGTTATTCCCCGGCGCGCACTCAGGTCAAGGCGTTGTTGATGTCCGGCGTCATTGGTGAGGTGTTGGGGGTGGATTTCCATTGGATGCTGGACATTCGCCACGGCGCCGATTACTTCCGTCGGTGGCACCGCAACAAGGAGAATTCCGGCGGTTTGATGGTGCACAAGGCCACCCATCATTTTGATCTGATCAACTGGTGGCTATCGAGTGTGCCGGAATCGGTGTTCGCCCAGGGCCAACGCCGTTTTTATACGCCCAAGATGGCAGATCGCTTTGGCCTGTTGAACCGGACCGAGCGCTGTCACACCTGCCCCGAAACGCGCTGCCGTTTTCGCCTGGATATGAAGGCCATAGATAGTTTGCGCGCTTTGTACCTGGATCAGGAAAAATACGATGGCTATTTCCGTGACCGGTGCGTGTTCAGCGGATTGATTGACATCGAAGACAATATGAACGTCATCGTCAACTATGCCAACGGCGTCAAAATGAGCTATTCGCTCAACGCCTACATGCCCTGGGAAGGCTATACCGTGACCTTCAACGGCACGCGCGGCAGGCTGGAGCACAAGACAGTGGAATCGTCGTACATCAACGCCGACGGGTCTGTTCCCGGCGAAACGATCCGGCGCGGCACTTACACGCAGATTTTCCCGCATTTCTCCCCGGCTTACAACGTCGAATTGTGGACGGGAAAGGGTGGGCACGGTGGCGGTGATAGCCCCTTGCTGGACGATCTCTTTGCCGCCAACCCTCCTCATGATCCCTACATGCGCGCCGCCGATCAGCGCGCCGGCGCGTATTCCATCCTTACCGGCATTGCGGCCAATTACTCGATGGAATTCGACGCTCTGGTACGTATTGACGATCTCGTGGAAGGACTTGAGATGCCCGACTACCCGTCAATGCCGTCTGGCGACGGGGCGCTGACGTTTGACGAAACGCCGCCTTTGGTATTGGAGCAGCCATAAAAATCACGGTTTACATGTCAGAGGTATAAGGAAGTGTTTGCGCGGGCGGGGGGTA
>DAOUFX010000007.1:0-9013 GCA_034429675.1 Anaerolineae bacterium
GGGGCCCGCGCCCACCCCGCCCCCAACCCCCCATCCCCCAGATTTTGAGGTAAACAAGGAGATTACGACCATGAAAAGTGTCCTGCAAGAAGCGATCATCAAAGTTGATATCGAACGGGTCATTGGCGAGATTGACCCGCACATTTATGGCGTTTTTATGGAGCCGATTGGGTTCAACCGGGAGGGTATGGTGGGCAACACCTTATACGGCCCCGTCTACAATCCAGGCTCGCCATTGGCCAATGAAGACGGCTTCAATACCGAATACATCGAGGCCGCCAAAGAGATGCGCATCAACAATATGCGTTGGCCGGGCGGCAATTTCACGGGGAGTTACGACTGGCAGGATGGGATTGGCCCCAAAGATCAACGTCCGGTGCGCAAAGAGTTGGCCTGGCGCGTGAACGAGAGCAATCAGGTGGGCACAGACGAATGGGTGCAGCTAAACCGCGCCATGAATTCAGAGAATGTCGTCTGTCTCAATATGGGCACTGGGACTATTCAGGATGCCTGTGCGTGGTTGGAATATTGCAATGGCGAGCCGGGGACCTATTACGCGGATTTGCGGGCGCAATTCGGGCATCCCGAACCCTACGGGATAAAGTATTGGTGTCTGGGCAATGAAGTGGACGGCGCGCCGTGGATCATCGGCCACAAAAAAGTGGATGAATACTGCGAGCTCGCCAAAGAAATCGCCAAAGCGATGCGGCGAGTTGACCCGCACATTACCTTTATCGCCAACGGTTCCTCCTATTATCAACCGAATATGGATTGGGTCGAATGGAATTGGAAAGTGCTGAATGAACTCAGGGGAGTGGCCGATTATCTGTCGCTGCACTGTTATTGGGGAAATACGGATAATTACTATGAGTACATGGGGAGAGAGGCGTTGATCCTGGAAGAAAAGATCGCCATCCCTGCTGCGCAAGCCAGAGCCGTACAGAAAATCTACAAAATGGATAAGCCGATGTATCTTTCCTTTGACGAGTGGGCGCCGCCGCCTCAGGGCAGTGGATTGCTGAATACCCTCGCCGTAGCCCAGTTTTTGAATGCGTTTATCCGTCATGCGGATATGCTCAAAATGGCGAATTACACCTTGTTGACGGCGATCCTGGGGCGTGATCCAACTACCGAAAGATACTTCAAAACCCCGTTCTTTTATGTGTTCAAAATGTTTGCCAATGGCTGTCTGGGAAAATCACTCGACGTTTTGGTGAAATGTGCGACCTTTGATGTTGACGAATTTTACAAAGAGATTCCCTACCTGGATGTTTCTGCGGTTTACGCCGAAGCCGACCATGCATTGATCCTCAACGTGGTGAATCGCCATCGCGATGAAGCCATCACCGCCACGATCGTCAATGGCTCAGGGGATTTTGCATCTGCGGGCAGCGTGCAGGAAGTTTATAGCGACGATCTGGCCGGCCCCTATCACTATGATCGGAAGGACGAATACATCCCCAAAACGCGAAGCATCGCAACCGACAGGGCAACCATAACTTATACATTTCCGCCCCATTCGTTTACGCAGATCGTTATTGGGGTGTAACGGCTGCCGTCGCGCACCAGAATTTCGCGGCGGGCGAAATCTACGTCCTTGACGCGCAGGCGCAGACACTCCATCAGACGCATCCCCGTGCCGTAGAGTAATTTCGCCATCCATTGGTGCGCCCCGCTGCCGTCCTCGAATACGGACACGAATACGCGAATGAGCGCGACAACCCTTCGTGTATTCGTGGAAGTTTCGTGGACGGCAACCACAGCCGCGCAGCTAGTTTGCGAAAAATTGACGACACCTGTTTTCTTTTTTTTGCGAGATTGACTTGCGCTTACACGCACTATATAATGAAACTATGCCCAACCAAAATCTACACGGAGCCGCTGCATGGCAATTCGTTTGACCTTACAACCCGGACAGGCGGGGACTAAAAAGCTGGTAGAGGAATATGGCGACCGGATGGTGTGCGCGCGTTACCGGTACGACGCCGAAAAGTGCAAGCGCTACAAGACCGTGGAGTTGATCGTCGAAGAATCTCCATGGGCGCCGCAGTCAACCCCCTCCTCCGGGCGACGCCCTGATGGGCGTCGTAGTTGGAAGAGCGGAGACGACTTTGCAACAACGGATTAGAAGAGCGGGAGGACGTTGGAATAGAGATCGCGGCGTGTGGGAAATGTGCTATTCGCAGGTAGTAACATTGGGACTGACCGGACGGCTGCTGGAGGGAGGATCATAGGCGCAAATGAAAAACGGCGTATACTGCGATAGAGACAGATTGGCGCTGGTATATATCTGCTTGTAGATATATACAGGTAGATGGGTTTATGTCAGTAGATATATAGTCCGTCTAATTACATGTTGGGCGGTTCAGCCTGCGAACAAAACGGGGAAAACATGACGGAATTGATAGAGTATTCTCTTGTCCGCGTAGTTCAAATGTTCCGACCGTCTAACGAATATGATGATTGGGGCGTTAATCAACGCGATCCACAAATCGGTGATACCGGCACGTTTATTGATATACTTCACGCGCCTGGTCTCCCTGATAAATATGTTGTAGAAAATTCAGGGGATGATGGAATTCCGATCTGGTTAAGTGATTTTTTTGCTGATGAAATTCAAGTCGTTGAGCCCCCCAATCTGAGTCTCAACAAGACATAATCTATGGCATAAAACCTTATTGATTCAGATTTCTTATTATGAAAAAGAAAACCAACCCGCAAGTGACTGCCGCACTCTTAGAAGCAGTAGATAATCAACTACGCGACTTGAATCCGCCCGAAGCCGCAGAAACCTATAAACGCTTAATAGCCGGTGGTCGTTCTGACAAGGAAGCACGGCAGTTAATCGCGGTTGCGCTTTCGGCGGAAATGTTCGAGATGATGAAGAACAAAAAGGATTACAATCCCGAAAGATACATTGGCTACTTGCACAAACTACCAAAACTCCCGTGGGAGTAGCTTGGATTAGCAATCAGAGTTGTTGCAATATTAAAACCCGCCCAACATCGGTTGCATGCGACGCGGCTACGCCGCCGGCTGGCGGAGGGGAAACGCGCACGAACGGGTTTGCTCTCGAAGGCTCTACGGCGCACCCGCCGCGCGGCTTAAGCAGTCGTTGGGCGCGTCAAATACATAGAAGGTATGCTCCCTATGTCGGGAGGTTCGTCATGATTGACACAAGTTTTAACATGTACAGTGATGCCAATGGCGGAGACCCTGACGCCACCAGTCCCACGCTGCGTAGATACCATAAACTTCTTTGGCGCAAGCTCTTGCCCAGTGGGGAACTCTTTGATTTGCAAGATGATAGACGTGGCTACTACCTGTTCTACAGTTCGCCATCATGGGACTTTTCACTAGGCAGTGACGCCATCACTCATTCATACAAGAACCAAATGAAGAAGAAATGGCTGACCACCCAGATACCTGAGGTAGTTCAGGATCTGTTCGATCGAGGGTCAACAATCGGCGCATACCTCATTTTTCCCAACAACCAGATAGACCGTAAGCATACGATAAATCAGGCCAGAGGGATACTTCGTCTTATTGACGACCGATTCGATCTAACTCTTGAGTGTATCAGGCGATACTACATCAATGAGCCAAGTCCACTTACGGAGACATTGAGAAGATATGCCTCATTTTTCGAACTGTTTGAATCATTTGAATGCTACACTGAGTTCTTTCTTTTAAACGACTTGGTCGACCAGCAGGGCAACATTAGATTCTACTTGCCGTTCGATGATTTTCAAACTCCGTCGGAGTTTCGGGGTGTTGAGGACTACTTCATCTATAGAGATCGGGTGGTGGAATTCATCAACGCACGTAACAGAAGAATCGAAGAGTACGCGAGGTGTCTGGAGCGACAAACCGAATGAATCGAGCACCATGAACAAGACCCGCGCCCAACATTGGTTGCAAGCGACGCGGCTTCGTCGCCTGCCAGCGGAGGGGAAACGCGCACAAACGGGTTTGCTGTTGGAGGCACTGCGCCGCACCCGCCGCGCACCTGAACCTATCGTTGGGCAGCAAAATATACACCAAACCCCATATCACGTTACCTCGCCGTCGAAGCATACCGTTTGACAGTATTACCGTTTTGCGGTAATATAGAAGCATGATCAAGTCTTTCCGATGCAAAGAGACTGAAAAGATATTCCGGCGGAGTTTTTCGCGCAAACTTCCTCAAACAATCCAAAAGACCTCTTATCGCAAATTGGCCTTGTTACATTCCGCCAAGGAATTGCGAGACTTGTTACTGCCACCCACAAATTACCTGGAAATGCTCCGTGGGGATCGAGAAGGCCAATACAGCATCAGGATCAATGATCAATGGCGCATCTGTTTCACATGGCAAGACAATGATGCGTACAATGTTGAGATAGTTGACTATCATTAGAAGGTGTGCAATGAAAGAGATGAAAATACCGCCCATTCACCCAGGGGAAGTGTTGATGGAAGATTTCCTCAAACCCATGGGGATCAGTCAATATCAATTAGCCAAAGGGATGAAGGTCTATCCACGCAAAATCAACGAGATTGTGCATGGGAAAAGGAGCATCACGGCGGATACGGCTTTACGGCTCAGTCGCTATCTGGGTACGACGGCTGAGCTATGGCTAAATTTACAGACCCTATACGATCTGGAAACAACCCGCGATGCGATTGAAGAACAAGTAATAAGAGAAGTCACGCCTTTGGCTCGTGATACGCTTAACATAGCGTCAGCGTAGTTTCACCGCCGCCCAACATCGCTTCAAGACCGATGCGGCTACGCCGCTGCTGCTGACGGCGCAACGCGCACTAACAGGCTTGCTCTCGAAGGTTCTGCGCCGCACCCGCCGCGCGGGTGATGCGCGGGCCATTGGGCGGTAGTGTGCTCATAGAGTCTAGCTGTGAGAAGGAGTAGTTTCTTAATGTCTGAGTTATACCGTGATACTTCCAATTCAACCCCGGATATGTTTGGGGGACTGGCGTTGTTACCTTTTGCCGTCGTATTTTCCTTATCTGCGTTAGCTTTTGCCCAAGGTTGGCTGGATTGGGAAACGAATGGTGGGCCTCCATTTCTAGGTGAAGTCGTCGCGTTTCTCATCTTCAGATACATTCAAAAAAACTATTATGGTCGTCACTTGCAGTATGTGTTCGAGCCGCCTAGCCTGCAAAGTAACCTGAAGCCTCAAGGTCGAAGGGCAGCCATGGTCATAATAGTGGTACTTGTCGTGGCGTTGTTCGTGGCGTGGTATTTTGATGCACGTGCCCATTGGTCAATTCGTCTCTTACCGCTTGTGGCAGGGATACCGCTACTAGTTTTAGGGGAATGGTATCGGCGAACTGAATGGCGGATTTTGAGTTGGGGGTACTTTGGAGCCGGCGGACTATTATTGTTATACAGCATCATTCCATCTATTTTGCAGGTGTCTATCAATAACAGTCAGTTTGGGTTAGAAGGGGTGTGGGAGCTACTCACATTATCGCTAGTCATCGTAATAGTGAGTTTAGCTGAACATCGCACAATCAAAATAATATTGGCAAGTCGTAGTGATCTCCGCTGAAAGATCGGGTATAAGCGGAGGCTATCAAAGCTCTGTAAAAGTCGTGCGCGGTCGGCGGGGTCTACAGTGGTGGGGTTGCAGTGGGCATCCGCCCAACATCGGTTGCAAGCGATGCGGCTTCGCCGCACACAGCGGAGGTAAAACACGCACAAACAAGTCTGCTCTCGGAGGGGTTACGCTGCACCCGCCGCGCGCCTGAACCCTGTCGTTGGGCGGCGAATAATTTTGGAGGAATATTTTGAAATTTGTTGCCTTACTACGTGGAATTAATGTCGGCAAGTCAATTCAAGTCCCAATGAAAACACTCAAGACACTGCTAGAGGGGGTCGGGTTTAAGAATGTTACGACATACTTGAACTCAGGAAACGTTATCTTTGAATCAGATAAAGAGATAATTGAAATAACCCAAATCATCGAAGCCGAACTCAAAAAGACTTTTGAACAGCACATTCCTACTTTAGTGAAGACGGCATTAGAAATAATCGATATTGGAGAATCAATCCCCAGAGAATGGGTAAATAACGAAAAAGAACAGACTTATGTCGCTTACTTATTCGACGAGGCGGCGAGACCAGAGATCATATCGGAATTGCCAATAAAAAAAGAATATATGAACATTTTCTATGCTCAGAAGGCTATTATTTGGAACATAAAAAGAGAGAATTACAACAGAAGTCAAATCACGAAGATTGTCGGGCATAAATCATATAGTCTAATGACGACAAGGAACGTAAATACCGCCAGGAAATTGGCAGAACTTTGTAGGGAGCAATAAAAAAAATCGATGAGGCGTTGAGGGCGTTTTTTGTCTTGTAGGTTGCCGTATGGCGAAAAAGCCGCCCAACAAGCGCATGCACCCGACCCCCTACCGCTCTATTTTTCAAAGGTCACGCGCCCGCGAAGGCGCTTGTAATTGGCAGGAGTCTTGTTGGCCCGGTGTCGGGTGATGCGCAGCGTTGGGCGGACATACATAAGACAAGTTCTTCTAAGCGGGATATTTCACCTAATACCTGTTGGGCAATGAATCAATCAAATAACAAATTGACTTGAATTCTACGCTTTCCAAATGAAAGGAGCCTGTCATGAGAGCATTCACAGGGGTAGACCAAGAAACCATCAAGAAAGAAGTACAAGATCAGTTCAATCAACTAGTCTCTGCAATAAACCGATTGAACATTGGGGCATTTCTTTAAAATTTTAGTAAAGATGGATTTCTGTCAGCAAGTGCAGGCACAGAGCATTATGCTACACGAAGTATTTGGGTAGATTTAATAACAAATTCTTTCTCGATGAGAGAACGCCAGCATCTGGGACCATTTGAAGTACAAATTACTGTACTAACTCCAGACTTAGCTCTCACGACGGGTCAAGAAAAGTTCGAGATGTGGCTGAAAGGCGGAAAATATATTAAAGGCAAACATACTTCTACGATAATCTGGAAAAAAGAGCAAGACGGCTGGAAAATTATACATTCTCATGAATCATGGGCTGAAGAGCAGGCCGATTAATTCTTCTACGAGTCTAGCCGATTCCCTGGCGGGACACAACCGAAGCACGAGCCGTTAGGCGGCGCGGCATAGTAGAAAGGCCGTGGAAGTTCGAGATATAAGCACGGGCGCAGGTTGTGAAAAACCCTGCCAAGAGCTTGTGCGGTCGGCGGGGCATAGCTCCAGGGGCGTGGCGGGTCTGTTCTTGTGGGCTTCCGCCCAACATCAGTTACAAGCGACGCGGCTTCGCCGCCTGCTGGCGGAGGGGAAACGCGCACAATCAGGTCTGCTCTTGAAGGTGAAACGCCGCATCCGCCGCGCGGCTTAAGCGTGGTCGTTGGGCGGCCTGACAACAAGGAGCGAAAGATGAAACCACTCGTGCGGGACACCCAGGAAAGAAGCCATTCTGACGTAGAGACCGTTGTGCAAGGAAACACCGAGTTCGCCCTTGCCCTCTACCAGAAGCTAAGGACGGAGGAGGGGAACCTTTTCTTCTCCCCTCACAGCATATCTACTGCACTGGCTATGACCTATGCTGGCGCGCGTGGCAATACTGCGGTTCAGATGGCACAGGCCCTCCGTTTTCTTTTGGAACAGAAGCCGCTTCACCCGGCATTTGCGTTGCTGGAAGCAGAGTTGCGTGATATAGGAAAGAAGGGGCATATCCAACTCAAGTTCGCCAATGCGCTATGGCCTCACGTGGCCTATCCATTTCTTGAGGCGTTTCTGGCTTTGACGAAGCAGTACTATGGCGTGCTGATCACCCCTGTTGATTACGGAGATGTGGAAACGGCGTGCGGCATCATCAACGCCTGGGTCGAAGAGAAGACAGAGAACAAGATCCAAGAGCTTATACCGCTGGGTATGCTCGATGCCTTGACTACCCTGGTCTTGGTCAACGCAATCTATTTCAAGGGCAATTGGGCCAGCCAATTTGACCCGGGTCGTACCCGCGCTACGCCGTTTTGGGTCACGACCGAGGTGTCAGTCCAGGTGCCAATGATGACTCAAGAGCACGAGTTCAGGTACGGAGAAGGCGATAGTTTGCAGGTTCTCGAGTTGCCCTATGCGGAAAGCGATTTGTCTATGGTCATACTCTTGCCCACAGAGATGGATGGGCTGGCAAGACTTGAGGAGCGTCTGACCGTACAGAACCTTGCCAGGTGGACAAAGGAGCTATGGTCAACAAAGGTGGAAGTGTTCCTACCAAGGTTCGAGATGACCTTTCCATTCCGGCTAGACGACACGTTGCAATCAATGGGCATGGTGGATGCATTTGGGAGCGCCGATTTTTCTGGTATGGATGGCACGAAATCTCTGTACATCGGGGCGGTCTTGCACAAGGCTTTCGTTGCTGTGAACGAGGAAGGCACCGAGGCGGCTGCTGCGACAGCAGTGATGATGACAAGGGGATTGCCTGCGCCTTCACCCGTTTTTCGCGTTGATCATCCGTTTATCTTTATGATACGCGAGAATCACATGGGGAGCATTCTATTTCTTGGGCGAGTGGTGAATCCAGTATAAGGGCCGCCCAACACTGCGTGGAGCCGACACCCATCCTTGCGCTTAAGACTATCGTACCTTGCCCGCGAAGGCATTGGCGATTAGGGTGGTCTTGCCAGCGGCGGCGGGTGAGCGCGGCTCATGCTGACCGTTGGGCGGCGCAAAGAGTCAACGTGGTTTCCAGTGCTTGATGGTCTGTCTGGCGAATCTGAACCATTTGAACTCTTTGCATAGACATCGGTTTACTCTCGATGGGTACTTCCCGACAAATTTCTCTTTACAGTGAGCTGGGCCGGTTATATGCTTGACCATCCCTGACTGTCCTGGGAGACTTGATTAGGGCTCGGGAAGGAGATTCAGTTGGCAAACTATTATTTGAGGGAGTACAGAAATGATTGACCACAACGCGCTCATTGAAGACATCCAGCAGCTCGCTACGACACTCGAATCCTCTCATCCCGACCCCTACAC
>DAOUFX010000008.1:0-5925 GCA_034429675.1 Anaerolineae bacterium
GGAGCTGCGATCCAGGCGCTCCCGGCGCGACGACTTCACTCGCTATTTATTCCAGACATTTCATCACGTCCGCTAACGTGTGGGTCAGGTAGACCTGGCCGGAGATGACGGTGATGGCGTTGCCGGGGGCGCTGATGCCGACGATTTTGAGGTCGGGACGCGCGCGCAGGATGGAGAGCACGTCGGCGGCGGCGGCGTCATCGAAGTCTACGATGATGGCGTCGAGGCCGGCCAGGCTCAGTGGGCCGGCGTCGGCAGGTTGTTGGCGCACATCCATGTCGGCGGTCGCCCGGAGCTGCGCCGCCAACCCGGTCAGGGGAATCGAACTGCCGTAGAGCAAAATGTGCTTGAGCATGGCGCGCTTTCTCTAATGGAAGGGATGACGGGAATTTGAGTTAATCGCAGACTCTAGTATGAAAGCACAAGTTGAAGGGAAAGTCACTAAACTTTTCGGGGGAAAAAGTATAAAAAAAGTATAGTCTGGCGACTATACTTTTTTAGTCCGGGCGTGAAGCAGGGGAAGAAGGGGTTCGCGGGCGGGCGCCCGCCTGCGAACCCCCTCCCTTTATCTCAAGACAAGCGGCAGGTAGCAGAGGTGCTCGACGGCTCCCTCTTGAACCGTGATCACGACTTCGTCGCTGTCGGTGGATTCGCCGTCGCCGACGGTGAGGGTGAAGGTGAGCACGCTGGTCGGCGTGATCGGCGCGGTGAAGGTGGCGGTGATCTGGTCGCTGGCGCTTAGCGTCACCGCCGGCCCGCCGGACTGCGTCCAGCCGAAGGTCAGCGCGTCGCCGTCGGGGTCGGCGGAGGCGCCGCCGTTCAACGTGACCGTTGCGCCGGGGCTGACGGTCTGATCCGGCCCGGCATTGGCGACCGGCGGGCGGCTGGTGACGGTGATTACCACTTCGTCGCCGGCGGTCAGTCCATAGCCGTCATCTACGGTGAGGGCAAACGTGAGAATGCTGGTCGGGGTGATCGGCGCGGTGAACGTGACGGTGGCCTGATCGCTGCTGCTCAAGGTCACATCCGGCCCGCCGGTCTGTTCCCAGAGGTACGTCAGTGCGTCGCCCTCCGGGTCGGATGAGGCGCTGCCGTCCAGCGTCACCGTCGCTTCCGGCGCGACGCTCTGGTCCGGCCCGGCGTCGGCGACCGGCGCGCTGTTGCCAATGGTCACGGATGTTCCGGTCATGGTAGACGCCACGCCAAAGTTATCGGTGACGACGAGCGTGAAGGTCACAATGCCGGGCGTGATCGGCGCGGTGAAGGTCGCCGTGACCTGATCGCTCCCGACCAACGCGACCGGAAAGCCGCCGACCTGGGTCCAACCATAGATCAGGGGATAGCCTTCGGGATCGGCTGAGCCGCCGCCATCCAGGATGACCGCATCGCCGGGGTGGACGGCCTGATTGGGGCCGGCATCGGCCGTCGGCGGCTGGTTGAGCACTGTGATGGTGACGTGGTCGGTGGCGGTTCCGCCGTAGCCGTCGTCAACGGTGAGGGTAAAGCCGAGCGTCGCCTCTGCCATTTCCGGCGCCTTGAAGGTCGCGATGGGCAGCGTGTGGTCGTTGACAACGACGCCGGGCCCTTCGCCCTGTTCCCAGTCGTAGCTCAGCGAGTCCCCGTCAGGGTCCGTCGAACCGCTGCCATTCAGCGTGACCGTTGCGCCCGGCCCGACGATCTGGTCCGCGCCTGCCTCCGCCTCGGGCGGGTGATTGATGATGGTCACGGCCACGTCGTCCGAGTCGGATTGGCCGCCGACGGTGTCAACGACGGTGAGCGTGAACGTGAGCACGGTCATATACGCCGGCGCGGTGAAGGTGGGTTCGGCCACGGCGGGATCGCTCAGCGTCACATTCGGCCCGCCGATTTGCACCCAGCCGTAGGTCAGTGCATCGCCGTTGCCGTCGCTGCCGCTGCCGTGCAGGGTTCCGGTAGCGCCGGGTTTGACGTTTTGATCGGCGCCGGCGTCGGCGATAGGCGCGACCTGGATCACGGTGAGCGGGGCGGTGAAGACGGCGGTGGTTCCGACGCCGCTGATGGTCGCGACGTTGGTAATTGTCTGCGCCGCCAGCGGTGTGGCGAGGGCGCCGGTGACGGTGATGACGCCGCTTTCGCCGCCGTCGAGGTCTTGCACCTGCCAGGCATACTCGCTGCCGGCGGTGAGGGTCACGCCCAGTCCCGGCGACGCCTGCCAGCCGGACGGGACGACGCCCGTGGGGATGGCGTCGGTGAGGACGACCTGGGCGGCGGGCAGCCCGCCGGTGTTGCTGAAGGCGAGCGTGTAGACGATGGAATCGCCGGGCGCTGCCGTGACCGGCGCAACCGACTTGACGAGGTCCAGCTTGGGGCCTTCGCTGAAGAGGAAAGCGTAGGCGGCGCCGGCGCTGCTGGCCGCGTTGTTCGATTGATCGCCATCTACGCCGGTAGCGTTGCTGCCTTCGCTATAGGCGCCGATGACCATGAGATTGCCCGATATAGCGGTTGCATACCCAAATTTGTCTGCCTGACCGGTGTTGGATGCTTTGACATAGGCGTCAAAGCTCCAATTGGCGCCGTTGCGGACGTAGGTGTAGGCTGCGCCGGAGCTATTGGCGGAATTGTTGGTTTGATCGCCGCCAATTCCGGTCGCATTGCTACTTTCGCGATAAGCGCCCACTACGATGGCGTCGCCTGAGACGGCGACTGAGTTGCCAAAGTAGTCCCCCGCCTCGGTGTTGGAGGCCTTGAGGTAGGACTGCGGGTTCCACTCGCCGCCGCTACGGAAGAAGACGTAGGCTGCGCCCGCGGCGTTGGCGGAGTTATCGTTGGCGTTGCCGTCTACACCGGTGGCGTTGCCGTCCTCTTCGGCTGCGCCGACCACGATCGTGTCTCCGGAGATGGCGACTGCGGCGCCGAAATGATCCTGGTTGCCGGTGTTTGAAGCTTTCAAATAGCTCGGATCGCTCCAACCGCTGCCGTCATTGAAATAGGCGTAGGCCGCGCCGGCGCCGGTCGCGTTGTCGTCAACGATGCCGTCAACTCCGGTGGCGCTGCCTTCTTCCTTGGGAGACCCGACCACGATCGTGTCCCCCGAAATGGCGACGGCGCTGCCGAACTGATCGCCGGGATCGGTGTTGGACGCCTTGAGATAGGCGGTTTGGTCCCAGGCGCTGCCGTCGCGGGTGAAGACGTAAGCGGCGCCGGCAGAGGCGAGCGAGTTGTTGGCTGCGTTGGTGCCATTGCTGTCTTCATCCGGCGCTCCCACAACGACCATGTCGCCCGAAATTCCTACGGACGTGCCAAAGTGATCGTCGGCGTCGGGGTAGAGCGCTCTGAGGCGCGCCTGCTCGGTCCACGTCGCGCCGTTGCGAACAAAGATATAGGCAGTACCAGTGTTGTTAAGAATGTTGTTCTCGCCATCTTCGTAGGGCGCACCTACGACGATGACGTCCCCGGAGATGGCGACCGCGACGCCGAAATAGTCGTAGGTTTCGCTGTTGAGGGGTTTGAGATAAGCTTGCGGGCTCCAACTGCCGTTGTCGCGCACAAAAACGTACGCAGCGCCGGAGTCAACGACCGTGTTGTTGTTGCCGTCCTCGTATCGAGCGCCGACCACGGCGGTGTTCCCCGAGACGGCGACGCTGAACCCGAATTCGTCAGACGATTGGGTGTTGGAGGCTTTGAGGTAGCCCTGCTGCTGGTAGAAGTATTCCATCGCCGCTTGCATCAGCCGCTCATCGTGGCCGGTCAAAGCGCCGGATGCGCGTGACGCCGGCGGCGCAGCAAACCCGCAGGCCTGCGCCAGATTTGCGCCGGTCAGCGAAAGGATGACCAGCAGAATCCAAAGCGTGCGAAAAACAGAGAATCTCTTTTTCATTTTTATCTCCTTAGGAAAGTCTAAAGTCTAAAGTCTAAAGTCGGAAGTTGAGTTACAAGTTGAAAGTTGAAAGTTGAAGAGCTGTTTGTGATTGGCCGGTGAACAGGTTGGGATTAGTTTTTGCCTTGTTTTATGTTTGTCCTCCTGTGTTTTTTTTGGTTGGTGGTTGGGCGTTTCGTATTTTATCCTGAAACGTGAAACGTGAAACGTGAAGGCGTGAGATCTGCCTTCGTAATTCGCTGACTCGTTCGCTCGCTGATTCGCTCACTCGCGATTCGCGTTCCATTGGATAGCTTTTGCTGTCTTGTTTTGCCTCTTGACAGCGCAACCGATTCCTGATATATTATCGTAAAAATACGATGAAGGAGCGAGGATGGTGAATTCTTGTTGTGCAGGCATACCGGGGGCTTGTTGTTCTTTGGAGATCGAGGGTGCGGATCAGGAGCGGTTTGTTTCGATGTTGAAAGCGTTGGGAAATCCCATCCGCTTCGAGATATTGAAATTTCTGGTGACGCATCCTGGTTGTATCACGGGGGACATCGTGGACTCTTTGCCGATCGCCCAGGCCACGGTGTCGCAGCATCTCAAGGTGATGCGCGAAGCGGGATGGATCAGCGGCGTCACCGAGGGCCCGGCGTGTTGCTACTGCCTCAATGTGGACAACATCGCCTGGTTTCGCGAGGTTGTGAGGCGGATTATGGGACAGGATGCGGAGGGCAGGGGATGTGAAACGTGAAGTGTGAAACGTGAAACGTGAAATCGGTAATTGGTAATCGGTGATTCGCAATTCGTGACTTGCTGACTTGTTGATTCGCCGATTCGCCGATTCGCTGACTCGCTATTTTCCGACTACGGAGGACTTCGAATGGAAACGGCTTCGACTTTGATGCACACGAGCAGTACGATGACAATGGCCAATCACTGGGATCACATTCTGGCCCGGTGGGGGTATAAGCGTGAAAATCATCGCGTTGCGCCGGGGCTGTATGCGCTGGGGAACCCGACGCCGGAATCGCCGGTGCTGGTGACGGCCAACTACACGCTGAGCTTCGATGCGTTGCGGTCAGCCCTGCCGGGTGTGGATGCCTACATCCTGGTGCTGGACACGTACGGGATCAATGTGTGGTGCGCTGCAGGCAAGGGCACGTTCGGTACGGATGAGGTGGTTCATCGCGTTGAGGTCACCGGGTTGAAGGATGTGGTCACCCATCGTCGCCTGATCTTGCCGCAGCTCGGCGCGCCCGGCGTGGTTGCCCACGAGGTGAAGCAGCGCAGCGGATTTATGGTGGAGTACGGCCCGGTGCGCGCAGCTGACCTGCCGGAGTATCTCAAGACGCATCAGGCCACACCGGAGATGCGCCGCGTCACGTTCCCGTTGCGCGACCGGCTGGTGTTGATTCCGGTGGAGTTGGTCAACTTTGTTCCGCCGGTTGCGTTGATCGCCTCGGCGCTGGCCATCGTCGGAGGGCCGTTGATGGCATTGGGCGTAGTGGTCGCCGTGCTGGCCGGATCGGCGTTGTTCCCCATCCTGTTGCCCTGGTTGCCGACACGCGATTTCAGCAGCAAGGGTTTCATTCTGGGTGGACTGGCAGCTTTGCCGTTTGCGTTGGCCTCGGCGCGGCAGAGGAAGACGTCGCGCTGGCAGCGTCTGGGTTGGCCGCTGGCATATCTGCTGGGGCTGCCGCCGGTGACGGCGTTCCTGGCGCTCAACTTTACCGGCGCGACGACATTCACCTCGCGCACCGGCGTGAAGCGCGAGATGGCTACCTACATTCGCCCAATGGCGGCGCTATTTGGCGGCGGCGTGATTCTGGCGCTGGCGTTGACGGTTGCCCGCTGGGCGGGGCGCAAAAAAGAAACCGATTTGTAACCGTTCAGGGGGGGAGTTTCCCCCCCCAATATAGATGTGCTTCTAACGCCATGTTAAGGCAATACCACCACAAGCAAAGTACAATCGCTGAATCATGACACGACCAGAAGCAACGCCTTTTACCGAAGAAGAGTGGGCACAAACCCCCAGCGCCGTACAGGAATTTGTGCTCACACTGATCACTCGACTCCAGGCGCTT
>DAOUFX010000009.1:0-43427 GCA_034429675.1 Anaerolineae bacterium
TCTCCCCCCTTCTTATTGAGATGATACAAATTGCGTTTATAGCAAATCAGCCGACCACGAATTACCAATTGCGGATTACCGTATCACCCCGCTCACAACCACTACGCCATCGCCCCACTCCGCCGAGGTGAAACGCACCGGCAACAGGTCGGCGCGACGCAGTTGCACCTGAATTTCACGCTCAAGGCCTTCGCGAATGGGGCGGGGAACGGGGATGGTGAGAGCAAGAATCTCGACGCGCGGCAGCCCTTCTGCATCCAGCGCAACGCGCGCTTTGCCGCCGACGTGAACCCGCAGCCCGGCAATCACGGCGTCGCCCTCCCCGCTGACGTAATCGGGCGTGATTTCAACGTCGGGGCACGCGAACGGAATCTGCGGGTAGCGCTGCAAATACCAGGCGATGGTCTGCTCCGCCTCCAGCTCCGTCAGGTTCACCGTCCACGCCTCGCCGGCGTGGTCGCCCGAACGGATATAGTCCAACAGTTGGACGACTTCTTCGTCGCGGAGGGGATCAACCAGGCAGGCCGGGTTCGTCCGCGAAAGCACGTTGGTCCACATAAACAGGTTGGCGAGGACAAAAATAAGCGCAATCCAGAGGTTTAATTTTTTCAGGTATTTCTTCATGCCGCGTTCACTTCCAGAACAACACTTTCAATCCGGTTATTCCCGCCGGGACGATCGTGACCAGACAGGCCAGCGCCCAGATGGCCAGGGCGCGATCCGAGAACACGGGTAGAGCATCGCCGGCGGCGGGCGCTACCGTGGCCGTGTCGCCCACGGCTGTCGGCTGCGACAGCCGTGTGACCGCAGTTCGGCCCACCCACAGCGCCCCCAGCCCCAGCACGATCAGCAACGCCAACAGCGTCCCGCCCGTCGAAAGCCCCAACAACTCGATCTCCGGGGGCAACTCGCCGAAGAAACGCGCGCCGCCCAGCGTGATCACAATCAGGCTGCCGCCGTTCCAGAGCGCGTGCATCCCCACGGCAATGCCCAACCGCTTCAACGCCTCACGCCAGGCGCGCGCGTCGCCGGGGCTGCGCAGCAGATCGCGCCACGCCAGCGCCGTCATCCCCGCGCCCAACGGGTGGATCGCGCCGCCGATCGCGCGCAACACCAGAATCCCTGCCCAAAACCCGAACCCGACGTCGAGCACATCCTCCAGCGTCGCAAACCCGGCGTAGAGCACGTTTTCCAGCGCCGCAAATCCGGCGCCGGCCAGCGCCCCCACCCAGAAGACTTCGCGCCGGGAAAGATACTTGAGCAACGGCAGCGTCACCAACGGCTTGGCAAATTCCTCGGCCAGCGGAGCGATCAGCGCCAGTTGCACGAAAGCGTACAGAAAGCCGGGGCTGGTCAACGCCTCGGCCAGGTCGCAGTCCGATAAGACCGAGAGCAACGTCGAGACCTCGTCGAGAACCACGTCGGCCAATCCCAGCACCAGCGAGAGCACAAAAGCCGGCAACAAAATCTCCAGGATCAGGGCGACGAGAACGCTCACCGTCGCGCCGCCGGCAAAAGCGAGCAGGCCCCGCCGCCACGTCAGCCCCTCTCCCGCCAACGGATCCCCCCCGTAGAACCAGGCGACGGCCCACAAGGGCGGCAACGCCGCCGCGATCAGGAAGAGCGGCGGGAACAGCAGTCCTTCGAGGATGCTGTACGTCACGACGGCGCCGCCCAGAATCACGCAGACGCCGAACGCGCCCACCAGCATCCACAACGACGGCAGGCGCAACGGCGTCGAAGGGCGCCCATTGATGGAACGTGAGCTGTGGATGTACGCGGCGACGCCTACACCCAGCGTGAGAAGCAGAAAAACCAGGGTGACGATGCCAGACTCCAGTACGTTACCGTCACGCTGCAGCGTCATTATAGGAATCACCAGGCAATAGCTGAATAAAAACGCCAGCCCCGGCAACGACGCCAGCAACCCGGCGGTCATCACCGCGCGTTTGAACCAGAGCGGAACCCCGTTCATTCCCAATCCTCCAAATCTTCACCCTGCCCGGTCTTGATTTGCACACGTTTGCGCTCCACCATCACGATGATGCCTGCCAACACCAGGCCGATCAGGCCGAATACTATCCATTGATTCACGACCTGCAAAGCATTGATGAGCTGCCCCACCGTCGCCAGCACCACACCGAATATACCGGCATAGAAGAAACGACGGATGCGGCGCACGATGCCGTACCCGATCAGGCCAAACCCCACACCGCCCAACATCAAAGCGTGGCGCCAGCCGTAATTCCAGGTCTGATAAAACAACGGCAGGATCAGCAAAAACATCGCGGCGTAGTCCAGCCAGAGCGACAACGTCCGGTTGCCGCGGCGTCCTTCCAGGAAAGCGATCCCCAGCAGATAGACGCCCACCGGCAGGATGTACAACTGCAAAGAGAGCGCGTCATCCCAGCGGCGGATGTAGAAAGCGTAGAGCATCCAGCTCGCCAGCAACATCGCCATCGCCGCATAGCTCAGACGTTGCCGGCGCAAGGTCGCCGTGGCCGTCACGTAGAGCAGGCCCAGCCACGCCAGCACCGTCACCACCGAGCCCAAAATGTCCATTCGCGGCTCGTAGCTAAATCCGACCAGCGCAAAGAGAACACCGCCCAAGACCTCAAGGAGGTGAATAACCGACATGCCGAGGACTAGAACCGAAAGCCCCAGCGCGACATTCTGCAAAGGCAAGCGCCAAATCTCCCAGCGCAACGCCAGCTTGCGCCCGCTCTGCCTGAAATCGCGCCAGAGCGTCAAGCCGTACCCCACCGCCCCGTAGCCGAACGCCAAAACCGCCAGCCAGGCGGGCAGATGTGGCCAGCCGAGATCCAGCGCGCCCCAGCACTTCCCCAAAGCCAGCGCGCCCAGCAGCGCGCTCACGTAGGGCAAAAGCGGCGCGCGCCACACCGTGGCCAGCAACGCAATCAACAGCGCGTGAACCAGAGTGATCAACGCCCCCGGCCCGGCAGCCTCGCCGAACGTGACGGCCCATTGCCCAAAGAGAATGTCGAAAAACGCGACCAGGTACAGCGGGCGCGACCAGCCGGTCAACAACGGGCGCACGTCGTAAAACCGCCGCCAGTTCAAGATGGGCGGTCCTTCGCCGCGCTTCAATTCAATCCACAAAGCGCCCCCCACGGTGAGCAACGTGACCGGCAGGAATTGCAGCCAGGCCCACAGCGGATAATCCCACCAACCGCGAAAATCCAGGTACAACCCCACCGCCAACTGGAACGCCAGAGCCAGCGCCAGGAGCCAGCCGCGCCGCCGGAAATAGATCAACGCCCAGGCGAAAGGCAAAACCAGCAACAGACAGGCCAGCGCCGCCAGGTCGGTATGGCCGGCGGTGAAATACGGCGCCGCCACGCACAGCCCAAAGCCGAGCGCGTAGAGGGGCAGCGCCCACCACCCCAGCAGCCGATCCACAATCGCGGCAGGCCAGCGGCGCAGCGTTTCCCAGGGGAAATCGCGCCAACGCCCACGGGCGTCATCCAAGCCGTAACCCAACGCCAGCGCCGCCGCCGCGCCGGGGAGCAACATCAGCCCGTAATACTGCGGAGGAATGGTCGAACGTTGCAGGCTCACCGCGTAGGGCGCCACCGACAGGGCGCCGGCCGCCGCCAGCAACAGGGGCTGCTTGAGCCAGAAGGCCGTCACGGCGTAGAGAAGCGTCGCGCAGCCGTAGCCCCACAACACCCCGATCTGATCCTGACTGGAGGGCGGCAGCGCCAGCGCCAGCACCACAAAGCCCAGGGCCAGCGGGGCCGAGCCGTAAGCCGGTTGGCGCACGCGGCGCAACAACCAGGCAACCGCAAAGTAAAGCGCCGCCAATCCGATCAACCACCAGCCGTGACGATTGCCGGGCACGCCGCCTTCATTCAACGCAATCAACAGCGAAATCGGCGCCAGCGCCGCCGCCGGGTAGAGCCACACCGGATCGCCGAAAATGCGCGCCGAGACCGCCAGCAACAGCGCGTCGTAGAGGAGCGCCAGCGACAGCAGTCCGGCCACGTGCGCCGTCAAAAGCGTGCCCACGAGCAACGCCAGGTATCCGGTCAGATAGGCGGGCATCCCGTAAGCCGGGCGGTGCGACGCACGGCCATCCGGCAACGGTCGCAGATACCGCAACAGATTGCCGGCAATGATCCCCAGCGGGCCGAAGCCCAGCAACAGCACCCCGTACAACTCGTGGCGCGCCTGCGGCTGATGCCACGCCAGCAGATACACCACCCAGACCGGCATCAGCCCCAGAGCCGGATAGAGAAAGCGCGTGACGCGCAACGGTAAGGGGCCAGGTGTTCCGGCGCGCCGCAGCGCCGCAAGCGCCTCACGATAGTCCTGCCACGCCGCCAGGCCATAGAAAGCCACGGCCAGTCCAAACGTCACCCGGCTGGTCTCAGGGTTGGCGATGCCCCAGCCCAGGGCGAAGGGCAGCAGAATGTGCGCGATCACCCGCAGCGGCAGCGCATAGCCATCCGGTGCAAACCGGCGCACCGCGCGGTTCAACCAGAACAGCGCCCAGGCCAGCACCGCCCAACTGGCGGCAAAGCCCGGCGTCGTCAGGCGATAGGGCGTGAACCAGCCCAGATGGGTCAAGATCGTCCACGGCGCAAAAACGAGGATGGCCGCAAACCACACAAAGCGCCGGCGACGGAAGAGCCGCGCCGAGAGCGCATACAGCCCGGTAATCAGCGCCAGCCCCACGGCAGCCCAAATCTCGCGGGTGCGCCCGCCGCCCAACAGCCACAAATTGCGCACCAACGCCAGCCCGATCGTCGCGACCGAGAGCGTCCAGCCGGCAGTCAACAGCGGGCGGCGATAGAGCGCCCAGGCCAGTCGCACATAAGCGCGCCAGCGGCGTTTGAGCCAACTCGCCGGAATCAGCCCGTGCAGCCCACGCTCGGCCAACACGTAGGCGATGGCGATCAGCGCCGCTTTGGCCGCCGAGGAACCGCGTCCCTGGCTGTAGGCGAACACCAGAAAGGCCGCTCCGCCCATGCCAACCCAGGAAGCGACATAACCCCAAATCTCCTGGTAGGCGCCCCAGGCGAAGAACCCGTACGCGACGCCCAATACCAACTGCGAGGCGGCGCCCCACCGTTGCATCGTCACTGACCAGTCGTAGCCATCTCCGCTCAATGAAAAAACAGGGCGAGCGTACACCTGAACCAGCAACACAAAGACCGCCAACAAATGCGCCACCCAGTACAACGAATCCAGGAACTTGTGAGTGAAGATCGGTGAGCGGCGGCGCTCCACCAGTAGCCCGCCCAGGATGTAAACGGCCACCAGCGCCGCCAGCGCAAATCCCCAGACGTCCAGCGACGCATTGAAACGCTCACATAAGATAGAAACGGCCAGCGCCGTCGTAAATCCCGCAAAAATCAATTCGTCGGAAACGCGGCGAATGGCCGCGTCGGTGAAATACAGCAGGCCGGCGGAAAGTGTGCACAGCGCCAGCGCCCAGACATCGCCGACGACAAAGGCCGCCAGCAACGGCGCCGCTACGCTCACCGACAATCCCACCACCCGCCAGGGGCGCAGATACGCCATACGCGCCTTTTCCAAACGGTAACTTAGCCACACCATCCCCCAGGACAACACCGCCAATGACACCATCAACGGCAGATCCGCAGAGCGCACGTTGGTGTAGACAAACCAAAGCCAGAAGGGTGTCAGCGACGCAGCGCCCCAGTGATAGAGCGCTTCTGGGGTGAGAAACCACAACCCACGCAACACTCTCTTGCGCAGCGCCGCCCAGAGCGACTTCGCCGCGCCGCTCATGTCCGGCAGGTGCACCACAAACCCCACCCGCCCCTGGTGCGCCAGCCGCGCGCCCCAGGCCAGCAGCGCAATCAAGTTGCCGAGCGTGTAGACCAGCAGCTCCTTGTCGTTGGAAAACCACGGAAGCAAAACCGACAACGCCGCAATCACGTAGCCAGCGATGGTCAAAGGCGGCGCGTATTTCGCGCCGACGTCGCGCCACAGGCCCAGGAGGTAGACCAGCAAGATGTGCGAAAGCGCCAGGGACGCCCACCCCACACAGAGATTTTCGATGGGAAGATCGAGCTCGGTCATGGCAAACGAAGTCGCCGAGAACGCCAGCGCCGACGCACCGTAAAGGTATCCCGGACGCCGCCAGAGCCACATCGCCAGAACGGCCGCGCCGGCCAGCAACGTATGACAACAGGCCAGCGGCGCGCCGCTGCTCAAATCGGTGAACGGCCAGAGCGCCGAGAACAACAGCAGCACAACGGCCCAACGATTGGCCGTCCGCGCGTAACTCTGGATGACTCGATCCGTCGCCGCATCTTTGCGCTGCAACAACCGGTGTCCGACCGCGATGTAGAGCGAAACCAGCAACGCTCCACCGAATGCGTACCACGCCTGGTTGACCCCGGCGGCCTCGAACCACGACATCTCCGTCATCAGAACCGCAGCCGGCAACGCCGTCGCAGCAGTCATCCACAGCGCCCCGCTGCGATAAAACAACGCTCCCCACCCCAACACCAGCGCCGCCGACCACCAGCTCACGGCCATCGCATCGTGCAGCGCGTCAAACGCCATGCCGCGAGAAACCCGCACGACCAGCAACGTCACCGCGCACACGCTGGCGCCCAACAGCGCTACGTAGCGGAACGGGTTGGCGAAGACGTGCCAGCGCTGCCCGCGACGCGAAAGGTACGCCGCGGCGCCCACCAGAACGGCGCACACCAGACTCACCCCGGCAAGACGCCAGTCGGAAGAAAGCCCGGTGAGCTTGCCCGCAAGATCAACCGACGTCCACGCGACCGCCACAGCGGCCAGGCTGACCAGATAGCCGAACAGCCGGTTCTGAATCGCCAAAGTCACAGCGCAATACACCGCCAGGCACACCAACGAGGTCATCAACCAGAACTCCGGCGCAAACTCCGGCGCGATGGAAAAACTGGTGTAAATCGTGTAGAAATCCATGGGGATCACCAGAGAGCCGATCGCGCTCAAGGCGATGCCGGAGTTGTACAAGGAGGTTTTCGTACGGAGGTACCAGCCGGAAACAAAGAAAAGTCCTGTGAAGCCCGCCGGGACAAGAACCCGCCACGGCAACTCCTTCTCTCCCCAGATAACAAAAGAAATATCCGCCGCAAAAAATATAAAGATGGTCAGGTACAGGATCGTATTAAAAATAAAGTCGGCGGACAGGAAGCGCCAGAAGCGATCGCGGAAAGGAACGGCAGGCGCAGCCGGAGCGACGCTTTCGCCCGGCGGCTGCTTCGCTGGCTCCGGTTTGGGCAAGGGCGGCGGTTTGGCGCCGCCGGTTTCTTCGTCCTCCGCCCCAGGCAACCCTAAAGCGCGTTGCAGGCGGCGTTTTTCACTCAAAAGCTCGGAAAGCAACTGTGGGGGGACGTCCGGCGTGGAAAAAGCATTGAGATTGCGCAGGTCTTCAACCAGACGAATGGCGGATGAGAGCGCATCCAAACGATCGGCGTCGGTCGGGGGGGCGTCCGGCGGATGGTACCCGGACAGGCTATCCAAGCGTTCGTCGCGGCGCGCCGTCACAGCTTCGCGCACCGGCTGCGCGACTACCATATTGAGAAAGCCGCGCCGGCGCCAATCAACAAGATAGCCCAACAGTACGTTATCCCGAAACAACAGCGGCCACAGTCGCGCCGCCTCAGCCACCGAAATCGGGCGCGGGCGTAGACCCAGCGCTATTTCCAATTCACGCAGACGATTGGCATACCGTCCGCGCAACTGAGAGAAAACTGTCTCGGGGATATCCGACCGCCAACTATCTATCTCTGCCATAAACCAACGCAAGTGCGCCAGGTTCTCGATGTGCGCTGGATCGGCGTCAAAGCCGCAATATGGGCAAGGTTCAGTCCAACGATAGCCAGGTTGTTTACAACTCGGACAATGCACGATCCCCTCCTCCACCAACAAAATGGCATACGCCGCCCGGGCACCGGAAGATGTCTATTCCATTATAGTCAGTGCGCTACATTCAACAAATACCCAAAAGGGCGACCGTAGAATACACTCAACCCGGCCACAAGTCTTGAGGAAAACCTGAACCCGCTCTGAGAAACAAAAAAACACCGCTCTCGACTGAGAGCGGTGAGTAACATCACTATGAAACTGTCTAAAACACGGTCTAGTAGCGATCGCCGCCGCCGCCGCGACGGTCACGCGACCCGCGATCCCGGTAACCACCACGATCTTCGTAATCGCGATCACCGAAACCACGACCGCCGCCGCCACCGCGACCACCGCGACCACCGAAACCACCGCGATCGCCGCCGCCACCGGTTGTCCGGCGAGGCTGGGCTTCGTCAACCTTGAGCTGGCGACCGTCTACCATCTGCCCGTTTAATGCAGTCATCGCGGCCTTGGCGCCTTCATCAGTTGCCATCTCAACGAAAGCAAAACCACGAGGGCGGCCAGTATCACGATCGGTGACAAGATTCACGGAGGTTACTTCGCCATGCGCCGAAAATATCTCTCGCAATTTGGCCTCGGTGGTATCATAATTCATGTTACCAACATACAATTTCTTTGACATCTTCACAAAATCCTTTCACTGAATATTAAATGCAAGGCCCGAAGTAACCTGTTAGAAACAAGAAAGCCTGTAAGGATTGCAGGCGCATGTCTTAACATCAACTTGGTATCTTGCTGACCTCCATTATTGTAATCGAACTCCAAATAAAGTCAAATCCACACGAAAAACTGACCTTATTTTGAAAAACCACGCATCTGAATGTCAGCCAGAGCCGCCTCATAAACTTCAAAATGTTCGCCCTCAGCCTCCTCAGGGTCCACGTATTTGAGCCACATCGCCTGATCGGGACGGTTTCCGGAAAGGTCGCGGCGGCTGCCGCGGAAATGGCTGCTCTTGTCGTGCCATTTGACCGTATTTTCCTGCAACAAAATATACTCGCCGGCATACTTGCCCGTCAGTTCGCGCATGTGGTCGCGGTAATAAAGCGCCTGTTCGCAGGTCGTGCGGCGCCACGAGATGACCCGCTCCAACGGGTCGGTAACGGCAGCGAAGAAAGTCCCGTCAGGCTGCGGCGCAACCTCAGAAGTCCAGTCTATCTCGTCCAGATTGACCGTCCCAAAACCACCCGTCGCCGCAACGAGCAAGGCATTGCGGTCGCGATGGAACGGCTCGGTGAGCCAGTCGCTCTGCGGATTATGCCCCATCAAATGCGTAGCCACTGCGTCGGTAGAGACAGGGTGGTCGCCGGCGATCAATGCATTGACCACGCGCGGAACCTCCTGCCCGGTTTGGCTCCACTCGCCGCCGGCCTGCCCAAAGAGCGCATCGAGGATACACAGCGCCGGGTTAAAGAGGCGCCCAATGTCGGCCAACATGTAGGGCATACGCACCAAATGATGGAAGTATTGGCGCGCGCGCCCCCCACCCGCCTCGTACATCGGAATCAGGCCGAAAAGGTTTTTGAGGGTAAGCGTTACCCCCATAAAGGCGTGATTTTTCATCTTCTGGACATCCACCAACGCATCGGCCTGCAGCACCACATCCGGCAGTGCGTACTGCCGGAACATTTGCCCGCCGCCGGGGACAGCGTAAACGCTGAAGGGCGGCACGTCGGCGTTGCGATAGGGTACGTCAAATTCCCGCATGACCGGCGCCAAAAGCGTGGAATCAACGACGCCGGGCCTTCCGTCGCGGTTGAAGACAGAAGTGTCGGTGAAAAATAACTCGGCGGAAGTTTCTTCGCGCAGCAAACGGACGACGGCCCGCGCCACCGGCTCACACACCAACTGCTGTGGCTGGCCCTCGAAATACGGCATATACTCGCGACGGTAATCCTGGTTGAACTTGATGGCAATTGTTTTGGCAGCGCGTAACTTCTCCCAGGCCCGTGTCAACGGCGCAGTCGCCTGCCTGAGCTTCTCGTAAACCGTAGCAGCGTCGGCGCGATAGTCGCAATGAACGGCGCGAACCTGATATAACTTATCGGCATCCGGCATCTTTGCACCTCCTAAAAACGGGAATGACTCAGCGGGTCAGCGAGTCAGCGAATTACGAATTACGAATTACGAATTACGAATTACGAATTACGAATTACGAATTACGAATTACGAATCGTCCCTTCTTCCCCCGTCTACTGTCTACTGTCTACTGTCTACCAAATCCGCCTGCGGCATATTTACCCGCCAGATGTAGAACAACAACGCCCCTACCAGACGAATACATCCGCCGATGACCAGCACCCAACGAATGTCAAAGAGGTTGGATAAAGCGACGCCAATCAACGGCGCGACAAAGGCTCCGGCGTTCATAATGGCCGAGTAGACTGCGATATAACTGGCGCGGCGGTCGTCGGGGCAAAGTTTGAGCAAAATGTTGAAATGGCTCAAGTTCACACCGGGGTTGATGATATTGATGAAAATGCCCCACAGCAAGATCAACGACAGATTTGGGAAAAAGCTTACCAAAAAGGCGTAGGAAGCCGAGAGCGGCACGGTGACGAGCAAGGTACGCGCATAACCGAGCTTCTCAATCCACCGCCGCCACAACATGTAACCAACGATCACCCCAATATTGGCCAGGGTGCTGTTCAGGCCAACCCAGCTATCGGCGGCGTGGAGCTGCCGGAGAAAGAAAATGGTGTACAGCGGACCAAGCAGCCAATCCCCAAAACTGAAAACCCAGGTGTTGATCGTGATACGCACGAAGCCGCGATTCCCCGCCAGGAAAGCCCTGGCGTTGGACAGGAATTCAGCCGGCGAACGCCGTATCCCTGCGGCGCGTGGCGCATGCGGAAGCACCCGGCTGTCAGGAACGCGAATCTTGTAAAGGTAGACCGAGCTCAACAACGCGCCGGCAAAACCAACCGCGTAGACGATCTGAAAATTCAACGGGAACGCCGCCCCCACGAGCGTCTCGGCGCCATCCAACCACTTCCCGGCCAGAAAAGTAAGGGAGGCGATGACCGTGCCGGAAATGATGCTGCGATTGGCAAAAACGCGCGCACGATCGCGCTCAGGAACGACATCGGCCAGCAGTGGGTTGAATCCCGTAGCGAAAAAGGTACTGGGCATGCTGATCGCGATCAACAGGCAGACCAACGCCAGCCCGCGGGATTGCGCCGGAATCAACCACGGCAACACAATGATCATGCCATAGCCCATCCGAGACAACAACAAACTGCCCCAGATCCAGGGAGTGCGTTTGGCCCGCCGCTCCAGGAAGCGCGCCGCCGGGATGTAAAGAAACACCGCCAACAACGCCGGAATGGACGACAGCCAACCGATCATTCCGTTGGAAGCGCCCAACCGCACGGCAAAGGTCGCATTGAATGCCGCTGCCGCGCTCAAAATGGCCGCCCAAAACACCTCGACGTACAAATACCAGATATTGCGTTCAACCTGATTGTGTGATGTCGTCTTAAACAGCCGTGCCCTGATATCCGCAAGGCGACGGCGCGCCCCTGACCACCAACGATTCAATACCATAGAAAACCAAACCCCGATTCAATCAATGAAAGTATGGAGTCGCGCATCCACTTTCATGCGCAAATAGACATAGTACACCATACGCCACAGCGTAAGCGCACTGGAAGTTGTGTGAGAATGCAACACCTCGGAATCACCCACGTAGGCAATCGCCAGACCCCGCTTTAGCATCATCCGGGCCCAGACGTAATCCTCCAACTCCCGAAGCGTCTCGTCAAAAGGAACCTGCAAGGCCAATTCACGGCGAAACGCAGAGCAAGCGTTGGAGAAAACGGCATCCCGGCGACGGATGGCCGTCTCGCGCGAGCGGTAGCGCCACCATAAACGAAAGCGCTCGGCCCAGGCGAGCGGCATCTTGCGGCGAATCACGTGCCGGCTGAAGGCGCCGGCTACATCGGCGCGTTCCAAAGGCGCGACCAGACGCGCTAACCAGTGAGCGTTGGCCGGCGTCGCGTCGCCGCTCAGGCTGACCACAATCTGCCCCACGGCGCGCTGAATGCCCAGATTGAGTGCATAAGGATAGCTAAATCGCTCCGGCGCCAATGGAACGTGACGCAACGCACAACAAAACTGTGATTCGTAGCGGCGAAGAACTGCGGCGATGCCATCTCCGGCGCTGGAATCTACCACCAGCACCTCGCAAGGGATCAACGTTTGCGTCGCAATAGCTTCCAGCGTGCCACTCAACATCTCCTTCAACGTGGGAATGCCCCGCCCGCGTTGAACCAAATGGCTATTGTCGTAAGTTTTGATAACGATGGAAACTTCGGGAGAAAAACCGCTAGAGTTCATGGATCATTCAAATTTGAGTCATGCACAGAGGATTCGAGCTTTGCTTTTATTCCGGGTATTGTATCACACTTTGAGAGCAAGAATTCGGCGGCGATGGTTCGACCATGTGACGCACATGACCCGATAAATCACAGGCCCAGAATATCGAGCAGCTCAGCCAACGCGCGAATTTCGTAACGCGGCAGCACGTCATCCGCCGCAGGCTTCCCCGCACGGTTGAGCCAACACGTGTCTATGCCATAATCGAGCCCACCCCGAATATCGGCAGAGAGACTATCGCCCACGATCAGCACTTCATCTTTGCGCGGATTGTCCATCAGGCGGAACGCCGCGTCGAAAATAGCCGGGTCCGGCTTGGAGCAACCGACCTCCTCGGAGATGATGACGGCGGAAAAGGCATCGCCGATGGCCGAGTGCATCAGCCGGGGGCGCTGCACCGACTTCAACCCGTTGGTGATCAGAGCGAGACGCAGCTTGCGGCACAACGCGCGAACCAGCGGCTCCGCATCGTCAAACAGATCGGAACAGTTGCCCAGATTCTCCAGATACAGCGTGCTGAAAGCGACAGCATCCGGCGCGGGCGCAAGCGCACAGGCTTCAAAGAGCAACTCAAAGCGGCGCACCTTAAGAATCTCCTGGGTAGTCAAACCCTGCTCATAATCGCTCCAGACCTGGGTATTGATGGCGCGATAAGCGTCAAGATGGGCCTGGGTAAAGATAAAGCCGAAATCGGCCAGCGTTTGCGACAACGCCGCGCGCTCACCGGCGTCGTAGTCGAACAACGTGCCGTCGGCGTCGAAAAGAATCCACGAATAGGTGGTCATTCGCCCGCTCCCGCCCCTTGCAACGACATACAGAAAGTCACCGTGCTGTCTCCGTTGGCGCGCGCTCCCGGCGTCTCGCCAACCCACGCAAACCCGACGCTTTCAAACACATAGCGGGCGCGCGCATTCGCGCCCCAGGTCTGGACAAACAACGTCTGCACCCCCTGCGCCTTGACCCACTGAACCAGGTCGGCCAGCGCGCGCTTCCCCACGCCCGTTCCCCGGTAAGCCGGGCGAACGTACAACGGTCCTACTTCCAATGCGCCGGGCGCGTCGTCGGGCAACGTGGTGATAAAACCTGCCATCTGGCCATCGGCTACATCGCGTATGGCAAAACAGCGCACCAGCGGCTCTCCGGCAAGACTGGCCAGGAGATCATACAAGAACGGCGGTTCATCGCCGCGCCGCCAGACATACGCCTGCGTGGCCTCAACTTCTTCCAGCAAAGGCGCAATTTCATCCAACGTGACAGGTTCTAAAATGCAGGCCATTGAATACTCCTGGGAAAAGAAATAGGAAACCAGTAATCGGAAACCGGCGACCGGTTGCCGATTTCGACTTTGCTACGCTATCGCCCGGTGCACATAACGCACAAAGCTATTGTGCTTGATGACGTGCAAGACTTCAATATCGCGATAACCTGCCGCTGCCAAATAGTGGGAAATATCGTCGCCGGCGACAAAAATCGCCACCGGCGCAAGTTGGCGGGCGTGAACCAGAATATCCGGGATAATCGCATCCACCGATTCGAGGCGATGTCCATAAGGTAAATCGGTGACGAGTGCATCGGCGGTGCGCGACCATGCGCGCGCGTCGGCGCACTCCACCTGCGGGTGATGCCCAAAGTGGAGCAGGTTGCGACGGGCCATACTCATCATCTTAGGATTGGCATCTGCGCCGTAAGTCTCCAGGCCCAAGGCGTGCGACTCAAGCAGAATCGAGCCGGTGCCGCAACATGGATCCGCCAGCGAGCGCGCCTGGAGCGCCACCAGATTCACCAAAGCGCGGGCCAGACGCGCGTCCAACGAGCTCGAAACGTGGCAAGGCTTGCGCCGGTGGCGAACGTACCCATGCGCCGACTCGACCAGAACTTCGCCCAGCCAAAATCCACCGGCTTGCGCCGCCAGCAGGAAACGATGGCGTGGCTCTCGCAAATTGGGATGAAACGGGATCCGGTTGGACGCGGCCACAATGGCTTCCATCTCCGGCATGGGGAACTGCCCGGAAAGTTGTAATGCGTCAATACGGAAATCCGGTGCGTTCAAAGAGGCGCGCTGG
Organism: Anaerolineae bacterium; assembly: GCA_034429675.1. Lineage (GTDB taxonomy): Bacteria > Chloroflexota > Anaerolineae > B4-G1 > SLSP01 > JAKQHY01. The sequence goes on from DAOUFX010000009.1 coordinate 14,355, forward strand.
ATCATGTCCAGAAGCTCCTCAAACGTAACCGCCTGAGCCACCCGGCGCAACCCCGTACGCACGTAAGCAGCCTGGGGAATACTATCCAAGGAACGGCACAATGCGACGCCATCCGCGTCTGGGCGCCCGCCGGTTAACGCGACGCACTCGGCGGCAATCACTTCGTTGACCTCGCTGCCGGGTAAGCGAATACAGAGCGCCATAGAGGGCGCCGGCCCGTCGGGGACAAAATCAGCGACACACAAACTTTGGGGAGATAAATCAAGGTCGTGTTGAATCATAAAAGCCACGGCACATCTATGGGAAAACCCATCAGAGAAAACCATCCCACATTAAGATGAAAAGGATTATGCCGTTAGAGAGTGGTTTGTCAAGCAGCTGAAGAGCGCCCGGCGAACGGGCAAACATTGACAGGCGCCGGGCGTCGTCTATACTCCGTCCTGTGGACCCGATGCAAAACCTTGTCTATTTTCAGGAGGCTTCCTATGCCCGAATACCCTGACATTGTTGTATACATCGAACGCTTGCGGCATTTTTGCGCGGGGCAAAAGGTGCAACAGATACAAATCGCCCATCCGTTTCTGCTCAGGACGGTCGAACCACCCATCACAGCGCTCGAAGGCCGCGTATTGCAAGATTTCGAGCGCATAGGGAAACGCATCGTCTTCGTCTTTGCCGAAGAACACTTCCTCGTCCTGCACCTGATGATCAGCGGACGGTTGCGCTGGTATGGAGTCGCCGAAAAAGTACCGGCGAAGGGGTGGCTGGCAGCGCTAAGGCTTGACCATGGCTCACTGTTGCTCAACGAAGCCTCAAGTCAAAAGCGGGCCAGCCTCCACGTAGTCAAAGGAAGAGAAGCGCTGCAAAGCTTCGAACGCGGCGGCCTTGAAGTGATGACGGCCACCAACGAGGAATTTCAAGCTGCGATCAAGTCGGAAAATCACACCCTCAAGCGCGCCCTCACCGACCCCAGAATCTTAAGTGGGATCGGCAACACCTACTCCGATGAGATCCTGCATCGTGCGAGACTGTCGCCCCTGCAACTCACCCAACACCTGACCGAGGATCAAGTCGCACACCTGGCCGAGGCAACCCGGCTGGTGTTGGCAGAGTGGACCGAACGACTGCGTACCGAAGCCGGGGAAGGCTTCCTGGACAAAGTCACCGCGTTTCACAAAGAAATGGCAGTGCACGGTCGCTATGGGGAACCCTGCCCGGTCTGCGGAACGGCAGTGCAACGCATCCAATACGCCGCCAACGAGACCAACTATTGTCCGCGTTGCCAGACGGGAGGGAAACTCTTGGCCGACCGCAGCCTGTCCCAACTGCTAAAGAAAGACTGGCCGCGCACCATCGAGGAACTGGAAGAACGCAAGCGCTAACACGCTCACATCCCCCGCAAGTCCATAATCATCAGGCGCTCGTAAAAGTCATGGATTGACTGGCCGGCAGCCAGCGCCGCCTGCGCTTCAGCCGTGACTTCGGGTGAGCCGTGTCCCTGCGCCCAACGGGGGAGCCCGGCGGCCGTACTGATCAAACTGAGCGATTCATACCCCAGTCGGGTATACGTCGTCCAGGGCAATTGGCCGGTCGCAACTGCAAATTCAAATAACCCCTGCGGCGCGCCCAAAGCCAGCGCCGCCAGATAATCGTGATCCCACGCCCAGTGCAAGGATGCCTGGCAAAGCGCCGTGCCAATACCGCGCCCGAAATAACGCGAATCTGCGCCGTTGCGAACACTCGACGCCTCTTCCACCAGATCCGAATCAGTCATCCCGCGGATGGTCTCCAAAGTCCGACCCACGTGGCAACAGGCGTGGCACCACGCCGGGCCGGTCAAGTCCAGGCCGGCCTCCTGAACTACCTTAGACCACCAGTTTGGCTTCCACCAGTGATTCCACGCAGGCCAATGAGGGTTGTCGCCGTGAGGGAGCACCACGCGGTAACAATGCAACTGCGCTACACACCGGTCTCCTTCCCAGGCAGCCATACCGATCGTGCCCTGGCTCTCGAAAAGCTGCGCCAACGTCGCCGTATCCTCCGGCCAACAACGCAAGGGAATACGGTCAATCTCATCAATCTGAATCGGTCGAATGGTAATCGGAATGCCGTCAGGGGATATAAGCGCCATAGGGATACCTCCTTCACAAGAATTTACGCATCTGCAAACCCACCCGAAGTTACGAAAGCAACCGAACAGCAAACCCGCAACGAGGGAAATCACTCGCGCCAGGATAGAATCAAACGGCGTTGCGCCTCGGTTTCCGGAGACGAATACTGAGCGAGACTCGTGCCCTGCCGCAACCTACCAAGATGTCGTAGCGCCTCATCGCCAGGCATCCCTCGGCGCACCCAATAACATCCGACCACCGTTCCCGTCCGGCCCAGCCCGCCCAGACAATGTAAATAGACCGGGCGTTCTGCGGCCAGCGCTTGATCGAGCGTATCCAGAATGCGCGACATTAATATGGAAGAAGGCACACCAAAATCCGGGATGGGAAGGCGGATGTGTTCCGCCAGACCAGCAAGCCAAACGGTGTATGGCTGAACTACACCCGGCTCAGTCAAATCCACGAACAACTGAATCCCCGCACCCAACAGCCCCGATACCCGCAAACGAGCCGCGTCCATATCACCTAATCCCGGATAGGGGCCGGCCAGAAAACGCCCCGGCTCTACCCAATACGTCTCTGGAAATGGAGCGGGTTGAAAACAAACGTGATCATCTTGGGTCATCAATATCACCACATCAGATCGTCGCCTCCGATGGTTAGGATTAAGTAAGTTTTTTTGCACGCAGCGTACCTAGCGCAAAAGAAAAACTTTCCTTTTATCCCTAACCTTGTAGGCTGCGATTTTCATCCAACCGCTGGTGAACCGCAGGTTAATGATGAATTCCCTTGTTTAGATATAACTATTGTAGCATCAATAAACAAAAAACCGCCTCACAATTCTCTGTGAGGCGGATCGAACTTCGTTGAAAACTCAGAGTTTAGCGATTCTTCTTGAACGAAACGTCAGCGTAAACTGCCAAAATCAACACAAGACCCTTGATCAAATATTGCCAGGCCGGTTGCACGTTCAACATCTGCAAACCGGTGTTCAGGCTGGCCATAATCAACCCACCAATCAACATCCCGAAAATGGTACCCTCGCCGCCCAATGTAGAAGTTCCGCCCAAGACACAACTGGCGATCGCGTCCAGTTCATAGCCTCCGCCGGCAGCGATAGTGCCATACCCCACATAAGAGGCCAGCACGATACCGCCAAAACCGCACAGGAAACCCATCAACACAAAAATGCCGAAAATGTTTTTGCGAATACCGATGCCGGACAACCTGGCCGCCTCACTATTTCCACCGATGGCGTAAGCGTAACGCCCGAAACGAGTATTGTTAGTCACATAGCTCATAATGACGGCGACAACTACCAGCAGGAGCACCGGAATTTGGATGCCATTATACTTATTCACCACAAGCACATATAAAAACACCAGCACGGCGTAGAACGACGTCTTCATAATATCAAGCATCATAGGAGCAAGCTCAAATCCATAACGGAGTTTCCGCTGGCGACCGGTAAACATCGAATAGAACAACAACCCGACCACCACCGCGGCCACCACCCAGCCTATGTTTTTGCTCAAATACTCCTGTCCAAACCAGGAAAAATAAGGTTGGTTAGCCGGAATCGTCTTTCCGCCGGTCACGAGCAAAAGGCCGCCGTTGAAAATCCATTGACCGCCCAATGTCGTGATAAATGCTGGCACCCGCAAATACGCGATCACATATCCCTGCATTACACCGACGATGGTTCCAACGGCCAACCCAATGATCACCGAAAGAATGGCAGCCACCAGGGGTTGATCGGGAAATATATTATTCCACACATAGGCCTGGAAATGCGCCACAACAACCGACACAAACCCGGCCAGCTTGCCCACCGAGAGGTCAATATTGCCGGTTACCATCACCAGGACCATCCCGCATGCCAGGAAGGAAGTCACAGACATCTGCCGAAACAGGTTCGAAAAGTTCTGAGATGAGAGATACAGGCCCTGGGTGAAAACCGAAAAGAGCACCCAAATGGCCACCAAAGCAAACAAGATTGTGTATGTTTGCATATTCGCGCGGAACTGTCCTACCAGATTGGAAAAGACATTGTTAATGGTATTATTGGATTCTTCTGTTGTATTCATGAAAAAACACCTTCCCGATAGAATTAGAACTCAGGCGAAGCCGGTGGCCAACGCCATGATCTTTTCTTGAGTTGCTTCGGACGTCTCAAGCATACCTGCAGAACTTCCTTCACACATTACCATAACCCGGTCGCTCATACCCAACACTTCTTCAAGCTCGCTGGAAATCATAATAATGGAAATGCCCTGTTCGGTCAGATCGTTCATCAACTTGTAGATTTCATATTTGGCCCCCACGTCAATGCCCCGGGTCGGATCATCCATGATCAAGACTTTCGGCTTTGACATCAACCACTTAGAAATCACTACTTTCTGCTGATTGCCGCCGGACAAAGAATCACAACGAACGTTTAAGTTGGGCGCTTTGATCGCCAAGTCTCTGGCAAATGCAGTGCTCGCGTGAAGCTCGGCATTCTCATCAATCCTAAACCATGTTGCGAATTGATCCAGATTTGCCAGAGAAATGTTTCGCAGAACCGACTGCATCAAAACCAACCCATGACGCTTGCGGTCTTCTGGAACCAGACTGATGCCTTCCAACATCGCATCACGCGCATTATGGATGTGAAGCTCCTGCCCCAACAACCGCATTTGCCCATGAGTAATCTTCCCATATTCGCCAAAGATCGTCATGACCAGCTCTGTGCGCCCCGATCCCATCAACCCTGCAATCCCCAGTATTTCTCCTTTGCGCAGATCAAAAGTGACGCCTTTAAGCACCTCACGATCGGCGACATTGGGATCGCGCGCGCGAAGGTCCTCAACCTCAAAGATAACCTCACCGGGATGGCGATTCCCTTTCGGGAAACGCTCCTTCATTTCGCGGCCCACCATATAACTGACCAACTTCTCAACGTTCAGATTCGCTGTTGGCTGAGTCGTAATCACTTTCCCGTCACGCAACACCGTGACGGAATCGGTGATTCGGAAAAACTCATCGAGTTTGTGGGTAATATAGATGCACGTCACCCCATGTTCCTTCAGAGTTTGAAGAATTTCCATGAGTTGGTCAATCTCCGTCTCGGTCAATGCGCTGGTTGGCTCGTCAAGAATCAAGACCTGGGCATTTTCAGAAAGCGCCTTCGCAATCTCGGTCATTTGCATCTTACCGACGCCCAAATTTTTGACGACGGACTGAGGTTGAATATCCAAACGATACTTTGACAAGATGTTCTGAGTATTGGAGTAAAGCTCATCCCAGTTGATCGAAGGCCCTTCAAGCGGCTCTTTTCCCAGGAAGATATTCTCGCCCACAGTCATATTGGGAATCAAGGTAAGTTCCTGGTAAACAATCGCGATGCCTTCCTCAATGGCCTGTCGAATCGCCCGGTTCTCTAGTTTTAGCTCCTGGCCGTTGAATAAAATCTTGCCTTCGTAAGAATCCCAGGGATACACGCCCGAGAGAATCTTCATCAGAGTGGACTTTCCGGCGCCGTTTTCGCCACAAAGCCCATGAATCTCACCTCGCCGAATCTGAAACGACACATCTTTCAAAGCGATGACACCCGGAAATTGTTTTGTGATATTTTGGACATCTAAGATGATATCAGTATCCATGCACACTCTCTTCCTTTATTTGTAAGGAGAGGGCCTCCCTTAGCAGGTCAACTCATACCTGTTCCAGGAGGCCCTAAGCTAGAAGATCAGATGCAACCTAAGTGAGTTGAAAATGCTGTTTACGGTTTGGCCGGACGTTGATCTTCGGGAATGTCCCGGTAAACTTGGTCGTAAGGCTGGAAATCGCTCTTTACAACCAGATCAAAAACGTTGCTCTTGTCTACCTGCTGAACCGGCAGGAAGTAGCAGGGAACCTCGCCCGTCTTGCTCGGGTCGTTGGTCAGTTCAGCCATCGTGTACATCTTCAACTCAGAAATCGTCTCGCCCTTGGCGAGTTTGTCGGCCAGGTCCACGGCCAACGGCGCCAGGTTGCGGACATCTTTGAGGATTGTAACCGTCAGTTCGCCTTTAACGATGCTATTGCAACCGTCAGCAGTCGCGTCCTGACCCGAAATTGGCACTACACCGGCGAGCTTCTGCGCGCGCAAAGCCTGAAGAGCGCCCAGAGCGGTGCCGTCGTTGGAAGCCACAACCGCGTCAACGTCGTTGTTGGCAGCGGTCAAAACGTTTTCCATAATCTTCAGGGCGTTGGCAGCATCCCAGTTGTCTACCCATTGATCGGAAACGAGCTCAATCTTGTCCGTATATTGGTCAAGAATCTCATCCTGACCCTTGCGGAACAGGATCGCGTTGTTATCGGTAGGGCTGCCGCCCAACTTCACCAGGCGCAGTTTGCCGTTTGCGGCGACATCCCACGTGTCAATACCAACAGCCTTCATAACGCCCAGAGCTTGTTGGCGCCCGACCTCGACATTATTGAAGGAAATGTAAGCAGCAATGTCAGGGGACTTGATCAAACGGTCGTAAGCGATCACTTTCACACCGGCAGCAGCAGCCTTGGTCGCGGCGGTCGCGGCGGCATCGCCGTCTTCGGCAACCACGATGATGACCTTCGCGCCTTGCGTAACCATATTGTCAATCTGGTCGTTCTGCTGCTTCACATCGTGATTGGCTTCCTGGGAAATAACCTGGTAGCCTTTTTCGTTCAGCAGCTTCGTCAGGAGTTGCTCTTCCGTCTTCCAACGCTCGGTCGCGAAGTCGGAAAAAGATAACCCAATGATGGTCTTGCCGGATTTTCCGCCGCCGTTACAACCGAACAACGGCAACAGCAATGCACACAAAATCAAGATGCTAACAACTGAACGGGTACGTTTGCTAAACATGCTTATCTCCTTCTGAGTATATAAAATTTTTTACTGGAGTTTAGACAGTGTGGTTAGATCAACATATTGTTGAATAGCAATGCCCTCCTTTCATAGAACTTCAACGCGAAAAATCCCGGACAGAAAGAGCAAAAAAATCTTGGTTAGATTGGTTGTGTGCCTGTTATGGAGATAAAATGTGGGCGCACTTTTTGATTATACGACAAATTCCGCTTTTGTCTACAATTCCACACGATGAAAAACAGCCCAGAATAATTCTGGGCTGCCTTGATACGCTTTTTCGGTAACGATACCGGCCATGTGACTATCTTGTTCCCAGAACATTGTGGAGCGAATCGCAAGCGGGGCAGCTTCCATCAGGCCGGATAATCGCGTACCCATCCTGCGGATCATAGCCGTAGCGAACAAAATCAACATTCCAAACGATGATGCAACGCACCATCCCTGTGTTGATTCCCAACTGCACAGCTTCGGCTAACCAGGCGGCCTGCTGCGCATTGGTGATGCCGCGCGCCCAGGCAAACTGATCCGAAAAAGTGGGCACGCCTTCCTGAGATGCATATCCCATTTCGGTATAGAATATTTTGCGTGACCCGCCGAAAATATTAAAATACAACTCCGTCTGTGGCAAGAAAAACCACGAATGATGCGTGTCGCCGGTATTGGCAGGGTGTCCAATACGCGCCGACGGCGATGTTGCGCCGGAGTTGTGATGCGCGCCGATGTAATCCATACAGTTGACGGCGCCGGCATTGTACAAACCTTGCATCCACGGTTTGTCGTCGCAACCACTGGCGCCGCAGCCGCCAAAGTAACCGGTCGGCGCGGGGGCGGCGCTAATGACGTCGGTACCGGAATTTGCGGCTTTGATCGCGCTATATGCAGCGCACAACAAATTGGTGTAGGCTTGCGGACTGATCATCCCGGTCTGCCATTCGCGGTCAATGTTGGGCTCATTCCAGACCTCAATGGCGTCGGCGCCCGCCGACGCCAGGCCGGCCACCCAACCGGCGAACTTTTTCTCATAACCGGTTTCTGCCACCATAGACGGACTACCTAGAGCACTCAGTTGTATCTGAAACCCGGCAGAATGCGCCGCAGCGATAATTCCCGATGCGTCCTCAGCATAATGCACCTGTACCTTGGCCCACTTCATCCCGGCGTAATGCATCTTATCTTGATAAGGCATCCCCATATTGCGCACATGTCCGCCCAACTCAAAACCGCCAGAGGATACCGGATAGGTTGGCGCGGTAGGATTGCTCGCGGCGGGCGTCGGGGTCGGTATTTCCTCACCGACCTTGACGAGAATCGTCACCCCCCCACCCTCGATCTTCACGTCGCCAACAAAAAGCCACCACACGCCCTTGTAGATGCCATCCTGATCCGGCGCGATCATATCCACACTGACGTCCACCGTCTCGCCGGCGGGAACCTCTCCCACAGCTACCTGTTTCGCCTCCGTCATCTGCTCGCCAGAAGAGAAGGTCAGCACAGTGTTCTTCGGCCACGCCGTCTCGCCGGAGTTCTCAATGCGCCAGGTTTTGACAAACGCCTCTTTTTTCTCGAACTGTGTGTTGTCAGGAACCGTCACATCCGAGATAAAGGTCGCCAGATAAGTCTCTCCTGGCTCAGCCGGCTCAGTCACAGACAGAGAGGGCGCCAGAGTACCGGTTAGAGCAGTTCCGCCGGTTATCGTGTTGGTTGCCACAATCGTGGACAGATAAACCGGGACTTGCACCGATCCCTTGCTCAATCCGGCGACGTTGGCCGCGATCGTGTAACTGCCGGTGAGAGGAAGCGCCGTCCATGCGAATTGGGGCTGACTCAAAGGGGTGGTGGATTGAATAGCCTTGCCGTCTGGCGCCGTAACCTGCCAGGTGACCTGGGGCAAAGTGTAGCCAGTGGCAGGAACCTGCGCCTGATAATCGGCAATAGCCGGCATCAGGTTATCCATATTGCCTGCGTTGGACAAATCTCGCAAAACTGCCCCACCCATATGATAACGCGCCACCATATCCAGGCGTGCGCGCAGCCATTGCGACGTACCTAACCACCGAGGCTTCCCATCAACCAGTACCACCGTTGCGCCAGTGCTCTCATCCAATCCTACGTTAAGCGCCTTGCCCAAAGAAAAAGTCAGAGAAGTTCCCGGGGTCACGCTCTGTGTCAATGTCTGCGCTGTCGTAATAGCCCCCACCGACGCCAAAACGTCGCCCGCGGCCAAGGTCGCAGTCCCATCGGTGCTCAGAGTAGAGAAAACCGGCATCAGCTTATAGCGATCCACCTGCGTGATCGCCCAGGTAAACAGCTGTTCGGCATATCCACCAGCCGCGTAGGAACGCGGATCCAACGGCATCACGACACGGAATTGGTCAACGGCCAGTCCCAGACCATACCAGTCGTACCCGGCTGTATCCCATGAACCATCGGCAGACTGCTGTGGCGTATCTACTACCACGCCCAGCCAGATTTTATTCTCGTGAAGCGTCCGAGCCAAGGCGGTGATGAAACCGGTGTAACCATCGCGATCTGTCATTTGCACAGCACGATAGTCCAAAATGATTCCTGAATACCCACCGCTCTGAGCCAAATCCAGCAATTTATTGATATGAACCTGAGAGTCGGCGTCACTGTTCACCATATCCTGCACCAAACGCCAATTCGGATCACGCCCCGGCGCCCAGTTACGCACAACAGGAATCAGCGAGGTATTCTCAGCCTGATTCGCCAGAGGTAATTGGGTGACATCTCCCGTTAATTCCCCCAAGGTGCCGATCAACATTCCGGTCACATCCACTTCGGTGAGAACTATTTCCATGCCATTGAGCGGGAAAGTCTCCGCCTCAGCAGCAATTTTCTGCTGCACCAGGCTGGTTTGCATCACCATTACTGAAGATGGCAAAGAACTAACCTCTGCCCGCAAAACCATCTTGTCGGCGTCCAATTGGGTGGGAATCCAGCGCCAAACTTCGACATCCGCATCCCAGGTATACAGATCGAGCGTTTGCCATGGTTCTGAGTCATTCGGGATAACCACTTCCATCATCGCTGGCCCACGCTCCTTGCTGCGGACATCCAACATGTAGTAGGGGCTTTTTGAGGTAAGATGCGCCGGCATATTGGCCACAGCGGACGTCAAATCGCTGGGAATATTATCGGCCACAAACTCCGCTTGCGGAATGGTATCCAATTTAAGGCGCAGTCGCCCTTTTTCGGAAAGAGATATGACCGTCAAACCGTCAGCATGATTAACCGAGGGATTATCTGCATTCAATACGGCATACCCGCCGCCGCCAGAAAAACGCTGAGCCAACGAAATTGGCGGCAAGAACAGGAATATGATCAACAACACCGCCACAACGCCTGCAGCCAACCACCAGCGACCATGAAACAACCCCGTCGCTTTCGAGATCATGGCATTCAACTTCTCGGTCAAAGGCGGCTTGGATGTCTCCAAGTCGGTGATACTAACAATGGATGGTTGCTCATCCAACGGCGCCGAAACAGTCGGGGCTACCGTCGAAACTTCGTCGCCCACGACACCATAATCCGGCATGGCAACATCTTCAATCACAGATGAAGACGCCGATAGTTCATCCATAGCGGGCTCTGGTATCACAGGAACAGGAGCCGGTTCAGGCAACACATCCAGAACCATCCCCTCCAGTTCAGACTGCGATTCCACAACCTCATTAGGCTGATACTCGTCGCTCATTCATTTACCTCCACGCGCAATACTGCCTTGTTCCAGGACAAGAACTACAGCATTCTATCATAGGGTCAGAGAAAGACAAGGATGAATTTCAGAACAGGCGTCAATAATTTCTGCCCGACCCGACCCAGTTACTTTGACTTTTCGCCCAAATGAGAGCATAATGAGAGTATGGAATATGTAAACAAACCATAAATCTAATTCCCGGGCAACCTGCTCTACCTACATTTAAGATGTAAGACAGTAAATGATTCGACTCAAAAACACCTCAAACTTTTGCCCAGCGCGGAGGAAATTGAAGTGCCCGAAATCACTTTGAGAGAATATGAAAGCGAAATTGACAAGCTAATAGAAGAGGCTCGTTATCTTGAAGCCTTTGCCCATGCACGTCACATTCTCAAGCAACACCCCCGCTATGTGGGCGCCTACTACCTGGTTGGAAAAACGCTGTTGGAGGCCGACCTTCCTGAGTTGGCCGTAGATATGTTTAGACGCACTCTCAGCATTGATCCAGAGCACATGATGGCCCGTATCGGCTTGGGACTGGCTTACCAGAGACTTGATCACTTGAACGGGGCAATATGGAACCTCGAACGAGCTTATGAATTGGATCCCGGCAGTGTTGATTTAACGGACGAGCTGCGTCGGCTGTATGGCCGGCGGGATGGAACAGAACCTGACCACATCCCCCTCAATCGCGCCAGCCTGGCGCGTCTCTACTTGCGCGGGAATCGCACCAGCCGCGCGGTTGAAGAGCTGCGCAATCTCCTCAAAAGCGCCCCTGATCGTGTTGATCTAAAGCTCGCGCTTGCGGAGGCTTACTGGCGCGATGCCCAGTTGTTGCCCGCCGTTGACATGTGCGAGGCGATTCTAAATTCGATGCGTTACTGCCTTAAAGCCAATCTATTGCTGGGCGCTTTGTGGATCAACAGCGGACAGGATGAAGGCCAAGTTTATCTCAACCGCGCTCAGGAAATAGACCTGGAAAACACGATGGCCGACAAGTTATTTGGAACGGAATCGCCGCTCAGGACCAGAGAAGTGGTCTTACAACGGCTCGTTTACAATCCGTCCGATATCTCTGTGGACCGGCAATCGGAATGGTTCAAGCGTCTCGAGAACGCCTCCGTCTCCGTGGGTGTCTCCGAGGCCCCCACACTGACGGAAGAAGAAGTTCGCCTGGTTGACATCAGCGCCGGCCTGGAATCGCAAATCGAAATCCCTGACTGGCTTCGCGAGTTAGGAGGAGAGGAAAAGGAAGGGGAAGGGGAAGACGAAGGCGAAAGTGGATTAAGCTGGCTTTCCGGCTTTGGTACGGATCAACTAATGGCGCGCGAAGAAGCGGCCGCCGCCGAAGCAAGCAGCCTCAAACAGGCAGGAGCGGTGCGTAAGTCGGCAGAAGAGAATACAATAGCCGAGGAAGAGGAAGTGCCCGCCTGGCTGCGCGGAGTAGCGCAAATGCAAGGAACCAGGCCGGACACAGAACAAGAAGAAGAAGCTCCAGACTGGCTCAGCGAAGTAACAACCGGGGAAGAAGCGCCAGAATCTACCGGTGAAGACTGGTTGACGCAACTTGGGTCAGAAAACACGGAAGAAGTTGAAGATGCAACCGAGGAAATTCCCGATTGGCTGACCGAGTTGAAGCCTACCAGAACGTCGCCCACCGGGGGCATTTCGCTTCCAAGTGAAGGAGTCCCCGAATGGCTCAGTACACTCCAAACTTCTACTGAAAAAGAAGCTGAAACTGCTGAAGAAACTACCGATTGGATGCAGGGGCTGGAAGTGTCATCGGGGGAAATGGCAGAAGAAACCATCACAGAAGAACCGGTCGAAGAAGTAGGGGAAGAGTTGCCGGACTGGCTGACCGGGTTCGTCCCAGAAGGAGGGGCTACCGTCCCCACGGAGGAGGTCCCGGATTGGTTAACCAGTTTCAAGCCGGAAACTACAGAGGAAACCGCCTTTGATTGGGTAAACGTTGAACCCGGGGAAGATGCAATCGCAGACGCAACAACCGCAGAAGACATTCACGCGGCAACATTCGGCGAAGAAGTCTTCGATGGAACGACCATCGAGGAATCCCCCATCTCCGCTGAAGGAGAATTCGACTGGGAATCCATGGGAAGCGCCATTGACGAAACTCAAGAAGCCCAGGAGACAACCGGAAAAGAAACGACACTCGCAGAAGCCGGTCTTCCTGACACACTCTCCGGCGATGATGCGTTGAACTGGCTTTCCAGTCTGGCTGCCGGCAAAGAAGATCAACTCCGCGCCGAGGCCGAGGCGCAACAGCAGGCTCGCGTGGACGAAATCCTTGGCCGCAAAACTGCCCCTAAAGCAGAACCGGCAGCCCCGGTTGTTCCAGAAGTCGAAGAAGTTCCGGCAGCAACCGGTGAAGACTTCTTCGGCTGGCAAGCGTTCGGCGAAGGCATTGCCGAAGCCGGTGAAGCGACGCAACCTCAAGGGAGCGAAACCGGCGAAGCCGTCTACGATATTTTTGAAGAAGGATTGTACGAAGAAGGAGTTTCTGGTGAGACTGCTCTTGGCGAGAGTATTTTTGAAGAAACTGCTTACGAAGAGGAAGTCCCCGGTTTAGCTGCTTTTGGCGAAGATATCTTTGGGGAAGAAACCTCCGAAGAGGAAGCCTTGAGCGAGGAGCTCTTCGGGGAAGAGGCAACCGGCGAATCCGAATTCGACTGGGAAATGCTGGGTTCCTCCATAGATGAGACCCCCGCAGCGGAAGAAGTCGCGACCATTTCTGCCCCCGCCGATGCACTCTCCGGCGATGATGCTCTGGCATGGCTTTCCGGTCTGGCTGCTGGCAAAGAGGACCAACTCCGCGCCGATGCTGAGGCGCAACAGCAAGCCCGCGTGGACGAAATCCTTGGCCGCAAACCCACCCCTAAAGCAGAGCCCGTTCCGGCAAAACCGGCTCCGGCTGCGCCGGTCATCCCGGAAGTCGAAGAAGTTCCGGCAGCCTCCGGCGAAGACTTCTTCGGCTGGCAAGCGTTTGGCGAAGGTATTGCCGAAGCCGGTGGAGCCATGCAATCCCAGGAGGTCGCCGCAGCAAACGAAGCCGCTTACGGCGAGAGTATCTTTGAAGAAGAAGCTTACGAAGAGGAAGTCTCTGGTGAAGTCGCTTTTGGCGAGGATATCTTCGGGGAGGAAACCTCCGAAGAGGAAGCCTTGAGCGAGGAGCTATTCGGGGAAGAGGCCGCCGGCGAATCCGAATTCGACTGGGAAATGCTGGGGTCCTCCATAGACGAGACCCCCGCGGCTGAAGAAGAAGTCGCGCCCATTACCGCTCCCGCCGATGCGCTCTCCGGCGATGATGCTCTGGCATGGCTTTCCGGTCTGGCTGCCGGCAAAGAGGATCAACTCCGCGCCGAGGCCGAAGAGCAACAACAGGCCCGCGTGGACGAAATCCTTGGCCGCAAGCCCGCCCCAAAGGCGGAACCCGTTCCGGCAAAACCGGCTCCGGCTGCACCGGTCATTCCGGAGGCAGAAGAAGTTCCGGCAGCCACCGGTGAAGACTTCTTCGGCTGGCAAGCGTTCGGAGAAGGTATTGCTGAAGCCGGTGGAACATTGCAGCCGCAAGAGATCGAAGCGAGCGCAGCGGCGGAGGTAGAAGAAACGATCGCCGAAGAAGAGGCGCCTGCTGAAGAAGTTGCCGCTCCCGCCGACATGCTTTCCGGCGATGACGCGCTGGCCTGGCTCTCCAACCTGGCCGCCGGCAAAGAGGATCAACTCCGCGCCGAGGCCGAGGCGCAACAACAGGCCCGCGTGGACGAAATCCTCGGTCGCAAGCCCGCAACAAAGCCGCTGGAACCCGCGCCGGCAAAGCCCGAACCGGTAGTCGCGGAAACGCCTGTTGAGGAAGTTGCCGCGCCCGCTGACATGCTCTCCGGCGACGACGCGCTGGCCTGGCTCTCCACCCTGGCCGCCGGCAAAGAGGATCAACTCCGCGCCGAGGCCGAGACGCAACAACAGGCCCGCGTGGACGAAATCCTCGGTCGCAAGCCCGCAACAAAGCCGGAGGAGACCGCCCCGGCGAAATCCGAACCGGCGGCAACGGCCCCGGCAAAACCGGCGGTGGAAGAACTCCCCACCGCGGAAGCGACACCTGCCGAAATGCTTTCCGGCGACGATGCCCTGAACTGGCTTTCCAGCCTGGCCGCCGGGAAGGAAGACAAACTTCGCGCCGAATCCGAAGCGGAAAAGCAAGCGCGCGTGGATGAGTTGCTGGGGCGCACCCCCACCCGTCCACTGCCGCCCACAAATGTCGAAGAGAGGGAAGAGGTAGCTCCACCCAAACCAACGCGCGAACCCGCACGTGAACCGCGTCGCGAGGAACCCAAAGCGCCCGAAAAACCAAAACCGACGGCGACCAGACGCGCAGTAGAGGAAAAAACTCCACCTCCGGCGCAACCGGTGGAAGCAGCAGCCGCGCCGGCAACAGACAGCGCCATACCAGGCGCGAAATTGAGCACGACCGAGTTCAATGCGCTGCGCGCCCACGTCGAGAAAAAACGGGATGATGACGAAGCGCGGCTCAAGTTGGCGCGCGCGCTGTGGGCTATGGGCGAGGTCAAAGAATCTATGGCGCACTACACCCGGTTGACCCGCACCGAGATTAACGCGCAGGTTATTAAGGACCTGGAACACTACCGGCAAACTCAGCCCAGCTCGGCGGTGTTACGCACCCTGGGTGATGCCTATATGAAGGAAGGCGCCCTCGAAGCAGCGTTGGCCGCATACAGTCAAGCGATGAGCGCCCTGTAAGCAATCTTCCTAACTCAACAAAAAAGCCCCGCAACCAGGCGGGGCTTTTTAATTCTTGCCTTCTGACAAAGACAATGTATACTGGCGCCGGGATAAAAAAGTTTGATCTATTCAATGACGGAGGCTTTCACTTGGAACTCGAACGGACGCTTATTTTGTTAAAACCCGACGCGGTGCAGCGTGGATTAATCGGGGAAATCATCCGGCGCATCGAGCAGCGCGGGTTGCGCATCGCCGCGCTCAAGTTGATGCAGGTCACGCCGGAGCTGGCGGGGCAGCACTACGCGGAACACGCCGGCAAATCCTTCTACGAGCCGCTCATCAGTTTCATCACCTCAGCGCCGATTGTCGCGATGGTGGTGGAAGGACCTGAGGCTGTGGCCGTGATGCGGGCGACGATGGGCAAGACCAACGCCCGCGAGGCCGCGCCGGGCACCATCCGCGGCGACCTGGGCAATTCCAAAGGCAACAACCTGGTGCATGGCTCCGACAGCCTGGAATCGGCCAAACGCGAAGTGGCGCTGTTCTTCAAGCCGGAGGAAATTCTCAGCTACCGGCGCGACTTTGAACGCTGGGTCGAACCGGAAGCGGCGTGGTAATCGCAACCGCCTGAGCTATCGAAAAAAAGAACCGCGCAGCCTTGCAGGCCGTGCGGTTCTTTTCATTTAACCTCAATCGCTATCCAAATTTGTAGGCGACGCCGAACCCACCGCGCGGCAACACCCAGCCGATGTTCTCGAACGGACACGCCACACGGCAGCTGCCACATTCCACGCAGCTTTGATGGGCAACCTGAACTTTGCCGTCGGGACCGAGCTTGTAGACGCCGACGGGGCAAAAGTACAGGCATGGTTTATACTCGCAGCGCGCGCAAAGAATCGGCTGCTTGATCCACAAATGCGCCTTCTCTTCATCTATAAAGTATTTCAACGTCATCAGCAGATCGTCTACATACACTTCCGGCAGCGTCTCCTTGAGCTCCGGCGACAATTCCTTCGCATCAAATGCCACACCCTTTTTCATTGTCATCTCACCACCCCAGCACCGATCTTGCCATTGAGACAATATCGCCGGCGGCCTTGAACAAATTGCGGCGATCGGTCAAAGCGCCCAACATACCGGCAAACAAGTCCATCTTAGGCTTCCCATACGCGCTGAAAAACTGTCCGAGCGCGTCGTTGAGGAAACCCGGATAGACCTCCATGAATTGCGGGTGCGTCTCCAGGAAGTTCGCAAAGCCGCGATATTGTTTCATATCTTGCAAGATGAAACCGGCCTTGAGTTGCTCCTCGTACGCGGCCAATGTTGCCGCGCTAAAATCGCCCTTCTGATGCGCGGCAACGGCGGTTTCACCGGCCAGTTTACCCGCGATGATGGCCATATTGGTGCCCTCCCAATGCAGCGCATTGACCATCGCGGCGGCATCGCCGGCCACCAGCGCACCGTCCGTGTAAAGCCGGGGCATCGCGTGATAGCCGCCCTCCGGGATCAGGTGCCCGCCATATTCTAACAACTGGCCGCCCTCGACCAGCGGCGCAATGGCCGGGTGCTTCAGGTAACGCTGAAGAATATCGTAGGGGCGCAAACGATACTCGGCCAGCACGTTCAACATCACGCCCAACCCTACCGAAACGCTGGCCTTGTTGGTGTAGACAAAACCCATCCCCGGCAGCCCCAGGGAAACGTCGCCAAGCACCGATACGGCCAGGCCGTGGTTCTCGTCACTCAGTCCAAAACGCGCGTTGATGGTATCCTGCGGCAACGCAATGAGCTGCTTGAAAGCCAGCGCGGCGTGCGCCGGTTCCACATCGCGATCAATCAACCCGAGTTTTTGCGCCAGCAGGTTGTTCACGCCTTCGCAGATGATCACCACAGGCGCATAGATTTCACCCTCCGGACGGTCGGTGACCACACCGACCACTTTCCCGCCATCCTGGCGGATGAAATCCACCACGGTGGTTTTGGGAATGAGGAATGCGCCAGCTTTCTGCGCTTGCTCGGCCCACCACATGTCAAACGGAGCGCGCAACGTGATGTACGCATCCGCCGGTTCGTTCTTGAGCTTGCCGCCTTGGACGGTCATGCGGGTCAACCCGTCCGGCGCCAGGAACCAGAACCCGGCTTCAGTCACGGGACGCTCGAAAGGCACGCGCAACTCCATAAAATCGGGCACCAGCTCGGCGATGGCGTGGGTATAGATCGCGCCGCCAAAATAGTTCTTGCCGCCGGGCTTCTGCCCGCGTTCGACCAGCGCTACATTCAGCCCCTTGCGCGCCATCACCATCGCCGCCGCCGAACCGGCCAACCCGGCGCCAACGACGACGGCGTCAAATTGAATTTTCTCGCTCATGCCAACGCCTCCTTGCGCGCCTGGATTTCCTTGATCATGGCCGGAATGACCTCAAAGAGGTCGCCAACGATGCCCACGTCGGCTACGTCAAAGATGGGCGCTTTGGGATCAGAATTGATGGCGATGATGAAATCGGAGTTTTGCATGCCCACCTTATGCTGTAACGCGCCGGAGATGCCGGCAGCGATGTAAAGCTTGGGCCGCACCGTCCGGCCACTCTGCCCGACCTGGTGCGCATAGCCGATCCAACCGGCATCCACGCAAGGACGCGAAGCCCCCACCACCCCGCCCAACGCATTGGCCAGGTCGGCAATCAAGGCAAATCCAGCCGGCCCGCCCAGCCCGCGCCCGCCGGCTACAATCACGTCGGCGTACTCGATGTTCACACTTTCACCCTTGGAACGGATGAATTCCACGATGCAGGCCATCTCATTCTCAGCCAACGCCTCAATGCTCTCGTGAACGATCTCGCCTTTGGCGGCAGGGTTGCGTGCGGGCGCCGGGAACACACGCGGGCGCACGCTCGCCATCTGGGGATGATGTTTGCGGCAGACAATCGTCGCCATGATATTGCCCCCGTAGGCCGGGCGCGTCGCCAGGAGCAGTTTTTTCGTGGCGCCCTTGGCTTCGCCCATCTCCAGCCGGGTGCAGTCGGCGGTAAGACCGGTGCGCAGGGATGTCGCCACCGCACCGGCCAGATCGCGCCCCAACGTCGTCGCGCCGATCAGAAAGACTTCCGGCTCGTGCTTTGTCGCCACAGCGGCGATGCTCATGTAGTACGGGCAGTTGCGATAATGCTCCAAAATCGGATCGTCCATCACATAGATGCGCTGCGCGCCATACTCGATAGCCTCCTGAGCAATGGCCGCGACGTTATGACCGAGCAGCACCCCCTCGACACAGACTTCGTCGCCGGCAGCAGCGGCTTCTTCGCGAACGCTGTCGGCCAGACGCTGCGCCACACCCAACAACTCCCAGGAGACAGGATGCGCCTTGCCCTCTTCTTGCTCGATGAAAACCCAAAACCGTCGCGTCGTCATTGCGCACCTCCCAGCACTGCGGCCAGGACGCCGGAGGCGGCGGCCTTGTCGAGCGCAGTCTTGACCGCAGCGGCGACCCCGATCTCGCGCGAATTCACCACCTCGCCGGCTTCGGGCAGCGACGGCGTCCCCATCTGATAGACCACCGTCGGCGAGCCGCGCCCGCCGACCTGCTCCAGATCAAAGACTGCAGGACCTTCCACCGTCCAGACTTCGGGATCATAACGCAACGAGCGAATCAAATCAGGCAGCGGCGCAAAGGGGATCTCCGCGATTTCTTTCTCGCAGGTGAGCAACGCCGGCAGCGGCGTCTCGATGACCTCCGTCCAGCGCTCGGTTTTGCGTTCGATGACAGCTTGCCGTCGCTTCAGGTCAACCTCGCGCAGAGCAACGGCGTAGGTGACGATGGGCAAGTTCAGCCGCACCGCCACACCCGGCCCCACCTGCGCGGTATCGCCGTCAATGGCCTGCTTGCCAAAAAAGACCAGGTCAAGAGGATCCTTCTCGTGAATAGCGCGAATCACCTCGGCGAGCACGTAGGAGGTCGCCAACGTATCCGCACCGGCAAACTTGCGATCGGTCACCAGCACGCCACGATCCGCCCCCAGCTCCACAGATTCACGCAGCGTCGTGATGAAGGCGGAGGGGCCCATCGAAACCACCGTGACCTTTCCCCCCAGGCGACGCTTCCACGCAACTGCGGCGGCAAGCGCGTGAGCATCGTAGGGATTCATAATGGCCGGCACGCCTTCCCGCACCATATTCCCCGTATCCGGGTCAATGCGGATATTGGTGGTATCCGGTACCTGTTTGACTGCAACCAGTGCATGGAACAAAGGGCACCTCCCGTCAGAGTGCATAAAGTTGATCGTCAACGATTTCGCCGTTGCGAATGACGGCGCCACGACGCAGCGCCTCGCTTTGTGCCAGCGCCGTCGCCAGACCCATTTCGGCGATGTGGCGCATGTAGGACCAGGCAGCGTTATTGAAGGCATGAGTCGAGGTGCGCGGGATAGCGCCCGGCACGTTGGGGACACAGTAGTGGACGATGTCTTCTTCAATGTAGGTAGGGTTGTCGAGCGTCGTCGGACGGCTGGTTTCGGCGCAACCGCCGTGGTCAATGGCGAAATCGAGGATGACGGAGCCCTTGCGCATCGTGCGCAGCATCTCGCGGGTGAGCAACACCGGAGAGCGTTTGCCCGGATCGCGCACCGCGCCGATGATCACATCGGCGAAGCGGGTGGTGTACGCAACATTGAAATCGTGGTCAATCATAGTAGTGACGCGACCACCGAAGTATTCATCCAGATAGCGTAACCGCTCCAGGGAGCGGCTGAGGATGAAGACTTTAGCACCCAACCCCACAAAAGCCCGCGCAGCGTTGAACCCCAGGCAGCCCGACCCCAGGATTACCACCTCACCGGCCGAGACGCCGGGAACGCCGCTAAGCAGAATGCCGCGTCCGCCGCTTGGGCGCATCAACAGCGAGCCGGCGATGTAAGGCGCCATCCGCCCGGCCACTTCGCTCATCGTCTTCAGAATAGGAAAATCGTGCTTGCCTTTGCTGATCATTTCGTAGGCGATGGCCGTCACGCGACGCTTTTTCAATTCCTCGACGTCCTCTGGCGGAACTTGCGTCAGTCCCAGGAAACACATCAAAATTTGCCCATCGGACATCCAGGTAATTTCCTCGTGCACAGGGCGCAGAACCTTGAGGATAAGCGAACTGCGTGTGTACAGTTCTTTGCCGTTGGGAACCAATGTTGCGCCCATCCGCTCGTAATCGTAATCATCGAATCCGGCGCCAGCGCCGGCGCTCTGCTCTACGTAACAATGATGGCCAGCCTTGGTTAGCAACCCAACCCCGGCCGGCGTCAAGCCGACACGCTCCTCACCCGGAAGTCTCTCTTTTGGAATGCCAACGTTCATGCTTTATCGCTCCTATGAAAATAGTTGAAAGTTGAAAGTTGAGTTATTGTAGCCGTCTCTGACGGCTAGGTTAAGGGGGGGGTATTTTCGCACACGGGGTACCGTGTGCGAAAAATACCTTCCCTATATCTTTGAATTATGGGGGAGTTTTTGCGAGCGGGGTTCCGCCCGAAAAAACTCTTTCCTTTTATTCCTGACATAGTCTAGGGTCGAAAGCTAAAGGTTTCAAGTTGACAGTTGCAAGTTCTTTTTGGTAATTTATACTTTTGCGGTTCCGTCCGCGGCGTGAGTGACGTAAATGGTGGGGATTTTGCCGAATTTGGCTTCGTAGACGGTCGCGATGTGCTTTTGCAATTCAGGGACGCCGCCCTCCGCGATCAAAGCGATGGCGCAACCGCCAAACCCGGCACCCGTCAAGCGCGAACCGTAACACCCCGGCACTTCGACGGCAGCTTCCACAATCGTGTCGAGCTCTGGAGCGCTTACCTCGTAATCGTCGCGCAAGCTGCGATGCGCCTCGACCATCAGCGCGCCCACCGTTTCAACGTCACGGTTGTACAACGCCATAGCGACCTGCAAAACACGGTCATTTTCGTGCACGACGTGACGCGCGCGACGGAATACAGGTTCGGAAAGATGAGAACCAAAATGCTCCAGATCTTCGGCGGAGACATCGCGCAGAGAATTGATGCCGGGAAGGAAGGACTGCAACACACGGACGGCCTCTTCGCACTGCGCGCGGCGGATGTTGTACTCCGAAGCGGCCAGGGCGCGGCGCACCAGACTGTCAATCACCACAACCGCGACACCCTTGGGCATCGGGAAATAACCACGCTCCATACTGCGCGTGTCCAGAAGCATAGCGTGCCCGGCTTTGCCGCAAGCGCTGATCATCTGATCCATAATCCCGCAGTTCACGCCAACATACTGGTTCTCGGCGCGCTGCGAAAGCAACGCCAGTTCGGGAAGCGACATACCGAACTCGCTCAGCGCATTCCAGGCAAACGCAAAAGCCATTTCGATGGCGGCAGACGAGGACAACCCCGCGCCCACCGGCACATCCGAAACGAGCACCGCGTTGACGCCAAGCGGCTTCAGGTCGCGTTCGATGAAAGCCCAGACCACACCCTTCGGATAATCCGACCAGCCGCCGGCCGAAGCAGGAGTACGATCCACCGGGAATGTCACGTCATCATTGTTCATATTGACGGCCCGAATGTTGGACCAAAGTTCGGACTGCGGGGCAACGGCCAGCCACGCCGCCCGGTCAATAGCGATGGGCAAGACAAAGCCGCCGTTGTAATCAGTGTGCTCACCAATCAAGTTAACCCGACCCGGCGCGCGCACCACCATCGCGGGCTGCGACTGAAAACGCGCATAAAAAGCCTTCGTGACCTGCTCATAAAGCGGACTCTGCGCCATACATCCTCCCAGAATAAATTCACAACGTTATGATAGCTACACCATCATACGACCGGTCCCAGAATAAAGCAACCTACGCTTACCCGTCCTCGAACTCGGCCAGGATGCCCTTGCGCGTCAACACGGACAGTAAACGCTCGCGATCTGAAGCATGCACCAGGAACAATCCCGGCCCCAATTCCTCGCGCAGCAGATAGCGCGCTTCAAGCTGCGCTACCAGCGCCGGGTCGGCCACGCGCAAGAGCCAGATGTGTTCAAGCGTCGCGGCAGGCGTTTCCGCGTTGTATGCGCGCTCGATCGCCTGGCGGAAGTGCTGCGGCAGCGCCGAGCCGGTGACTTCTTCCAGAAACGCAACCATTCGCTCAAGCGGAATGCGCTGCTGGCGCGCGCGCGCCAACGATCCCGATGTCATCCGGTAAGGATACATCTCACCATCCGGCAGCAGTGGATGCGCGACCCGGTGCAACTGGAAGCGCTCATAGCGGCGGCGCGCCGGCACCAGCAACACGCCATCGGCATTTAATTGCACAGCAGGTGGAGAAGGCAGAACCGGAGCATCGCCGCGGCTCAGGATAGCCGCTCCGGCCGCCGTCAGCCGGAAAGCCGTCCAGGGCAACGAAGTCGCCGGAGCGCCCAGGTCTACCATGCCCAGCCAGAACAACGGGCCGGTGAGCAAGAACGACACCAGCACGCCTTCCACGGCATCCCAGGCGGCAAACCCGCGCAACGGCTTGTCGGTCAGCGCATCGCGAAGCGCCCAGGCGTCGTAGTCGCCGTCGGGCCGCAAGAAGTCGGCGGCATATTCCCGCACAAAATCTGCGAACTGGTCAATGAGATACCAGGTATCGGGTTTGCAGCGTTGCAAGAGCGCTAGAATCTCGCGGCGGATGCGCCAGGGGTCGCCGGGCCAACCCTTGACCGGATCGGGGCGCAGCGTCGGAACGAAGATCAAATCGTTCCAACGACGGCTCTCGACCCAGGCCTGCGCCAACAGGGACCACTGCGACCAGCCATCCTTCTGCAACCAGGCCAGCACGGCCTCCGGCGCAATGCGCAGAACGTCACCGGATTCATTGGCGCGAAGCCATCCCTGCTCCAGCGCCAACGTCTCGATGAAGCGCAAACGCAGGGGAAGCGACGAGGACACGGGCGACGCCGGCGAACCCAACGGCAACAACAGCCGCAGCGCCAACTCACGCACCGGTGCCGCCGAAGGGGTGACGGATTCCGCCTGCGCCACTGCCCACAGCGATACCAGATCGTCGGCAAGGCGATCGGTTCCCGGCGCCTGGCAAAGCGGCGGGGCCACCGGATCGGGAAGCGTCCACTGCAACGCCGGGGGCTGCGGCATGTACAGGAGCAACTCTTCGGGAACGAAAGCCATCTCGACCTGGCCGATCTCGCGCTCCTCAAAAGCGCGCTGGATCAGCCCGCGATACCACAAATCCTCAACCGCCGACACCGGCGTCTGCCAAAGAGCCTCGCGTTCCAGGCGGCCCGGGCCCACGCTGCGCAGCTCGCCCCAGCGCCGCGCCATAATCGTCCAGGGCATCGCGCCGCCACGCCGCAACAAATCGTCGAGCGCCGTCCGCGGCCCTTCCGGCAGACGCCGCAACGCCGCTTCCACAGCTTCGGCGCGCGCCATCGAATCGGCCAATTCGGCGGCAGCGTCATCGCGACGCTCAGAGGCCAGAAGAATCTCCCATTGCTGCGCAATCACACGGAGACGGGCGAAGTCACTGTCGAGGAGAGTTTGATAAAGTGTTCGTAGGGACATACAATGATTATATCTGTAGCGATAGATGGCGCAACCTATCACTTGATTAACGCCTGTGGGAAGTTACCATCAGATTGCTGAGACCCGTGCAAAAAAGGGATTAGTGACTGAGGGATTGGGGATTGGGGAAGATTGCCCCAATCCCTTAATCCCCCAATCCCCAAATTACCATTTTCAAGGTAGAATCCAATACACTTCAATATAGAGAGGAACTATGTGCGGAATTTTTGGAATTGTGACGAAGAAAGAGCAACCCCTTGGGCTGACGCTGATCGAAGCGGCGCAACGGCTGGCATATCGTGGCTATGATTCGGTGGGCTGCGCGACGTTCCACGGCGACGGGACGATTGACCTGCGCAAAGACGTCGGCAAGGTCAAGGCGGTCGCCGAGCAGTTGAACTTCGCCGAGATGACCGGCAACCGGGGCATCACGCAACTGCGCTGGGCGACGTTTGGCGCGCCCTCGCAGGTCAACTCGCAACCGCACCTCGATTCGGATGGCGATCTGGTGGGCGCACACAACGGCAACGTGGTCAATAACGTGGAATTGCGCGCCGCGTTTATCGCCGAGGGGATGACAGTGCGCTCGACCAACGATGGCGAATCGTGCGTTCACGCCGTCGAGCGGTACGTGAACCGGGGAGAAAGCATGCTTGAAGCCATCCGCCACGCTTACGACGATCTGGAAGGCGATTACTCCTTCGTCATCGGGCGCGTCGGGGAGACGCAGCTCTACGCTTTCAAAAAAGGCTCCGGGCTGGTCGCGGGCCTCGGCGACGACTTCACGTGCATCTCCTCGGACCTGCCGTCCATCCTGCCGCTCACGCGGCGCGTCGTCCATCTCAACGACGGCGAAATCGTTGCGCTCAGCCCCGATGGCGTGCAACTTTACCGGGTAGACGACGGCAAGCCCATTCAACGTGAAGCCACAGAGATCAAAGAAAGCATGGACGCGGCGGTCAAAGGCGGCTACCCGCATTTTATGCTCAAAGAAATCCACGAACAACCGCAAGCCGCCGCCGAGCTGATTCACTTACTGGACGCTTCGCGCCACGTTGACGCGATGGTTGAGCGTATGGCCAACGCGCGCCACCTGTATCTCATTGGCTGTGGGACGAGCTATCACGCCTGCATGCTTGGCGCCGTATATCTGGCGCAACTGGCGGGACGGGCGGCCATTCCCGTGCTGGCCCCGCAGTTCATCCCACAATACGCGCCCACGGTCGGCCCGGACGACGTGGGGGTGTTCGTCAGCCAGAGCGGCGAGACGAAGGATGTGCTCAATGCGCTTGAGGCGGCCCGCCCGCGCGGAATGGGCGCCCTGGGACTGGTCAACGTGCTCGGTTCGACGCTGATGCACGAGAGCGAACGCTATCTGCCGCTGGTCTGCGGCTACGAGATCAGCGTCCCGGCGACCAAGACGTTCATCAACCAGGTCGTCGCCTTCCTGCACCTGGCCCTGAGAATGGGAAAACACGCCACCGCCGACATGGCGCGCCTGCCGGGGCTGATCCAGACAACGCTGGCGCAAACCGAAGCGAAAGTGATCGAGGTCGAGGCGCGCATCACCCGCGCCAACGACATGTACTGCCTGGGCTACGGCAGCACCTATCCCATCGCGTTGGAAGGCGCGCTCAAACTCAAGGAAGTGACCTACGCCCACTGCGAAGGAATGCTCTCAACCGAGTTCAAGCACGGGCCGCTCTCCGCCGTTTACGAAGGCTACCCGGTCCTCTTCAGCTGCGCGCCGGGCGACGTGCCGGTGATGATCAGCGGCATCAACGAGACAACCGTGCGCGGCGGCTACACCGTCGTGATCGCCGAAGAGGACGCGCGTCTGAGCGCCAATGCCCACGAAGTCCTCGTCCTGCCGCCCTCCAGCCCGATCTTCTCGCCGCTGCTGGGCGTCCTTCCTTTACAGATGCTCTCCTATCGCATCAGCGTCGCCCGAGGCTACGACCCGGATTTTCCGAGGAATCTGAGTAAAACGTTGACGGTGGATTGAGAATAAGAAGAGGTTTTTGCGGGTGGGGAATACCCGCCCACAAAAACCTCTTCTTCCCCCCTGCTTGAGCGGACTATTGTATAAGGAGGACCCGCCTGTGACGCCGTATACTTCATTAGCACTCGTGTTGTTGGTACTGATTCTGTTCCCGATTATTTTTGTGGCGATATGGTGCGGTGTGGTTGCGCTGCTCTCGGTGGTCGGGGGGTGGTCGCGCCTGGCGTCCGTCTATCGTGCGGAGGGCGAGTATACCGGCCCGATCTGGCATTTTCAAACAGTGCGGATGGGAATGACGCGGTATCGCGGCGTGCTAACCGCCGGCGCGACGCCCGAGGGTCTGTACCTCGCCGTGATGCCGTTGTTTCGAGTGGCGCACCCGCCGCTGTGGATTCCCTGGAACGACGTTGAAATCATCGAACAGGCCGGACTTCTGGGGCTATCCAGGGCTTTTCGCTTCGCGCAGAAGCCGGAGATTGTCCTGTTCATGCTCCCCAACCTGTCCGAGAAATTGTTAGCGGCGCGCGAAGGGCGGGCCATTTGATCTACGACCTGGACTACAGCGACCTGGAATCCAGGTTGATGGGATTGGGCGCGACGCGGGAACAGGTTCGCGCCGTCTGGCGCGCCCTGTACCGGGAAGCCCTCGATGATCCGGCTCAAGCGCCGGGACTGCCGGAAGCCGCGCGCGCAGCGCTGGCAGACGAGCTGGCAGCAGCTTTGCCGGCCTTGCAGGAGTCCGTGGTTTCTCCCGACGGCGCCGCGCGCAAAGACTTGCTGCGCTTCGCCGACGGCGAGGCGATCGAGCTCGTGCTGATGCGCTACCGCCGCCGGCACAGCGCGTGCATTTCGACGCAAGTCGGTTGCGCCTGCGGCTGCGTCTTCTGCGCCACCGGACAGATGGGGTTCGTGCGGCAGCTCGGCAGCGGCGAGATTGTCGCGCAGGTGATGCACGCACAGCGCGCGCTGCTGGCTCAGGGCGAGAGTCTGTCCAACTTTGTGCTGATGGGCATGGGCGAGCCGTTGCTCAACTACGAAAACGTCCTGGCCGCCGTGCGCCGTCTGTGCGATCCGCGCGGCCTGGGATTTGTCGAACGGCGCATCACATTGAGCACCGCCGGGATCGCGCCGGGCATCGTACGCCTGGCCGACGAAGGACTGCGCATCAACCTGGCCGTTTCGCTGCACGCCGCCAGCGATGCTGTGCGCAGCGCGCTGATGCCCATCAACCGGCGGTATCCCCTGGCCGAACTGTGGGAAGCGCTGCGCTACTACACGCAAAAAACGCAGCGGCGCGTCATGCTGGAATGGGTGATGATCGCCGGCGTCAACGACGACCCGGACGAGGCGGAAACGTTGGCGCGATGGCTCGCCGGGGTACCGGCCCACGTCAATCTCATCCTGCTCAACCCCACCGGCGATTTCTCCGCACAACCGGCGGCGCCGGACACCGTCGAGGCATTTACGGCGGCGCTGGATCAGGCAGGAATCCCCCACACCGTACGCCAACGGCGCGGCGGCAGCATCGCCGCCGGGTGCGGGCAACTGCGGCAACAGAAAAAATCTTGACGGGTGACTTCATCTGGATATAATTTGAGTATGGTCAAACAAAAAGGGTAACCGTTCAGGGGGTAGCGGGAAGCAGAGAAGGCGCAGGGATACCACGATTCGCCGCATCGCAGGCTTCGGTGAGGAAGTCAAGCACGTTGCGCTTTTGTTGACGCAGGGTCGCTACCGCGGTCATAATCCGCTCCACGAACTCGCTACCGGTTTTGCTTTGAGTGCCAAAAGATGACTTACGCCATAGCACAGCATGACGAATCTGACGTTCGGCCAGATTGTTGGTCGGCTCGACCCCTTCGGTGTGAACAAAGGTCCACAGGGCAGGCTCAAGTTTTAGGATGTCGCGACAAGTCCCCGCGGTTTTCTTGTGCTGACACTCGGTTCCTTCGTGAAGGAGAGCCGTCACGTGTTGTTGAACCGTTTGCATCTGTGTTGCAAAGGTACTGCGGGAGAGGGTGCCGTCACGCACACGGTGCCACCACTCGAACATACGCCAGGCTTCGTCAAGGAGGTCTTGTCCGATCCGTTTGGACTGGTTGCCACGCTCAACGAAGGCCTGGAAGTCGCGTAGCAGATGTGCCCAACAGAGCTGTCGGTGCTTTAACGGAAAGAGATTGTAGCCGCGCCAACGGTCTGAGCCAAAGACTCCTTGAAAGTGCTCGCCCAGCAGTTCGCGCGCCACTTCTCCCCCACGGCTACGGCGGATGAGAAATACCGTGACCAGCGAGCTTGCTAAGACCCAAAGCCAAGCCTTCTGGTTCTCTTCCCGCCAGCCGGTCTCGTCCGCGTTGGCAAAGAGTTGTTGTTGCACATAAGTACGCGCTTCAGCAACCGGCGCGGCCAGAGCGGCACTTGTCCGGCGTTCAAGCGTGGGAATGACGCCCACACTCAGGTCGATGTGGAAGAAGTCGCGGAACAGTGCCTGTATCTTACGCTTGCTCAGACGGTAGTCACCGGATAATAAGGCTACCGAGGTTTGTAAGCGCGGGCCAAAGGTTCCTTCGGAGACTTCTGGGGGCAGCTCCGCGCGTGTTTGCGCCTGACATACTGGACACGTGAGCGTGTGCAGGCGGTACTCAATGATCTCGGCCACTACACGGGGGACTTCGCTGATTTGATGTTGGTATGGCGTCGGATCGTAGCCGGACAAAGGATGACCGCATTGTCCGCAGATGGGAGGTGTAAGATCATAACTTGCCGTCAACTCTTCAGGTGGCGCCAGCTTGCGTTGCGTGCCGCTGTGCCCAACTTGGCCCCCACGCTTGCGCTTCCCTGAGGCGCGCGGGGGCTGCTTGGGCGGCACCCGTGGCCCATCACTCGATGGCGGCATAGAGGAGTTGCGCGAGTTGCGGTTGACTTGTTCCCGCAAACTCTGCACCTCAGTTTCAAGCGCCTGGAGTCGAGTGATCAGTGTGAGCACAAATTCCTGTACGGCGCTGGGGGTTTGTGCCCACTCTTCTTCGGTAAAAGGCGTTGCTTCTGGTCGTGTCATGATTCAGCGATTGTACTTTGCTTGTG
>DAOUFX010000010.1:0-15745 GCA_034429675.1 Anaerolineae bacterium
GCGGGGGTACCCGCTCGCGAAAAAACCTTCTTTATATCTCTGGGGCACCGTGTGCAAAAAATACCCTCCTTTTAGCATCACGATGGGGCGTGCGCTACGCGCGAATCGCCACGACGGCGCGACCGCGCGGGGTGACGGCTTCGGCGGCGGCGGTGCGCTCGGCGATCGGCGGCTGCCCACTGCGCCGGTCGAAAATGACCAGCCAGCCGGTTTCCAGTCCCAGGCCGCTCAAATAGCCGTCGAGCTGCGCCAGCCCCTCCTCCAGCGGATCGCGTTCCCCGTCGCGCCACACTTTGAGTTCCATCCCCAGCACATCCGGCCCATAGCGCAAACACAAATCCATCCGCCCGCTGCCGATGGCGTACTCGCGCTCCAACGTCCCGCCGCCGTTCACCACCCGGTGCAGAAACGCCATCAAGACCAGGTGCGGCGCGATCTCGTGATACGGCGCGCTGCCCAGCAACGGCTGCCCGTGTTGTCGCCAGAACGTCAGGAACGCCTCCAACAACCGCTGCGGATCGAGCCGCCCGTCGGGCCGCAGCCATGTCGGATGAATCACCGGCAGCGAAGCCATCGGCGTTGTCGCCAACACCCGCAGCAACACCTCGCGGTAGATGGGATTGGCGACCTCCAGTCCACCCTGCGCGCCCATCCGGCACAATCCCAGGTCCTGTACAAAGCGGATGTCATCCACGGGGACGTTTTCCAACGCGCGCCCGGCGAGCATTGGCTCGATGATGGCGCGCACGCGCGGTTCGCGCAACCGCTCGGCGAGGCTGTCGAGGTGCGTGTCCTGCCGTTGGATCAGAATTTCTTGCGCCTGGCGGACGTGCTCCGCCGTGATTGGCTGCGTACTGTCGGGGAGCAATTCCTCGGTGATCACGTAGGCCAGCGCGTTCACCAGCCACGGCTGCCCCTGCGTCAGAGTGAACGCCAGCGCCGTCGCTTCCGGCGTGAACGGCTGTCCGGCTTCAACAGCATGTTGCTGGTAGAGCGCGGCCACCTCGTCCGCCGTGAAACTGCCCAGGGTCAGCGAGCGCACCTTGATGTTGAACGGGCTGGCCGTGTGCAGACGGTCGCTGCCCCCGGACGCCGCCTTGTAGTCGCGCACATCGCGCAGCCCGATCAAGGCCAGCGACCCCGGGAATGACTTAGGGCGATCAGGATAACCGCTGCGCAACTGCCGCAACACCGCAATCAGCGCGTCGCCGGATAACGCATCAATCTCATCCAGAAACAACACGATCGGACGCGGCGACGCCTCTGCCCAGGCGCGCAATGCCGCAATAATCCGCTGGCCGGGATCGGCAGAGGGCCAGGGCCGCGGGCGCAAATCGGCCGGTAGGCGTACCTGCAAAGCAGTATACCAGTCACCCAGAATCGCCAACTCCGCCGCGCCGGGATCGCCGGAGAACGGCGCGCCGACCTCCATCGAAACCAGCGCCGCCGTATACTTCCCCGACGCCGTCAACTGCTGCGCCAGCGCCATCATCGCCGTCGTCTTGCCCGTCTGGCGCGGCGCGTGGATCACGAAATAACCCTGCTGCGCGATCAAACGCGGCGCCTCCGGCACACGCTCCGTCGCCGGCAACATATAGTGGATGTCAGCCTTGCACGGCCCCGCCGTGTTGAAAAACCGCCGCATTCCGCACCTCCTGCGCTGTGATAGCCCTCAGTATAGCACAAAACACCATGCGAATTCGGATACAAGCCCTGCTATGGAGTAGTCGCCATAAGGCCGCCGATGAACTGCCCGCGCGGCGTGGCGTAGAAATCGGCGTAAGTGTAACCGCGAGCTGGGTCCGCATAAGGCCAGCCGCGCGCAGCGGCTCTCTGTTGCGCCTCTTGGGGATAGACATAAGCGGTGACCGCTTCGGCAAAGTCCTCGATCGGATTGAAAGCGGCATCCACGCCGCACGGCGGCGGCCCCTGGCCCGGATCGTACCAATAGGCAGGGTCCTTGGGGAATAAAAAGTACAAGATAGGAGAATGAAATCCGGCGCCCACCTTCTTGCGCATATCCCCGGACAACCGCCAGCTGCGGGCGGCATCCCAGGCGTGAGCCAGCTCGTGCACCACCGTCCACTTGTCAAAATGGCTCGCGTTGAGGGTCACGCGATGCGCCCGGCCCAGACCGCCGAGATTCATCGGCTTCTGTCGTATCTGCACCCCACCGAGATTGAAGCGGAAAGCGCTCGCTCCCCCCATCGCCGTGGCCAGGTCGCCGACGCTTTCCGCAACCAGGGCCAGGTCGGCCAGAGTCCAGAACCCGCCATCCCCTTGGCTCGCCCGCAACACCCCGCCCCACCCGCGTTCGGGCGCCACTGCGACGGCATACGCCGACAAACGCTCCAGACAACTTTCCACTGCTTCACTATTTTTCACGCCGGACGTTCCCAAATGTATACACAAGATACCGCGCAAGTCTCATCCTGCGTGGGTTACGTGGTAATGGCCGGCCACAAATGGGGACACGAATCTATGAATGAAGCCGATCCCCATTCGTGAGCGCACTGCAAAAACAGCACATTAAAAACCGCAAAATGACATAGAACGGGCCAAAGGCCGGTAGAAACGAGCCGAAAGGGCTACCGTAAAGCGGCGCAGAGCTGCCAAAAAAGCGGCGCGTCCATCTTTGGAGGTATATTTTCCGCGTTGTCGGTTGTTTTCGTAGCGGAAAATGCGGCGTAAGTTGGTGGCTAATGTCGAAGCCAAGATGACGCAAGTGGTGCGAAAGCGACCTCTGACCGGAAGTTTGCCGTTCGGAAAGGAATGTTTGACTTGAAAGACGGTGGCTTCGACGGCAGGTCTGAGGGCGCGCGCTTCGGGTTTGCATTGTTCGAAACGGCGGCGGCGTTGCGATGAAATGGCGCGATCTTTGGGAACCGAGAGACAGAAAGCCCCTTTCTTGTTACGCTGAACTGGGCACTGTTGCTGTTGAAAAAAGGGGCAAGCCGCACATTGCGCTGCATCCCAGTATAGGCGGAAGCTCTTGCCACTGGCATTGGATTGAATGGTAGCCGTTTGCCCTGC
The DNA here is from genome assembly GCA_034429675.1 of Anaerolineae bacterium. Lineage (GTDB taxonomy): Bacteria > Chloroflexota > Anaerolineae > B4-G1 > SLSP01 > JAKQHY01. Next base: position 3,034 of record DAOUFX010000010.1, read on the forward strand.
GGGACAAGTGGCCTGGGTGATATTGCCGTTTCCGTCCAGTGACAGCGCAAAGTCGGAGAAGGCCAGCTTGCCATCCTGGTGGTCGGGCAAGGAACCGGTGAGGGCGGTCATGCACTGTTCGACTTGGTGTTGGCGCAATACCGCATCGCAATCGGGACTGACGTAGCCGCCATCGGTAACCAGTTTTTTCAGTTGGGTGCGTTCAGTTAGCACCGGCACGGCTTCTTGCAAGAGCTGCACGTCACTCGTGCGGTTGGCGGCGACCTGGACATAGGTGAGCAACTGCACGGGATTACTGGGATCGCACGTCTCGCTGAAGTTAGCCACATAGCCTTTGTAGGCGGCCTTGCCCTTGATGTGGTAAGTGGCTTCCAGGTCATCGAGTGACTGCAAGCAACCTGGCGTGATTTCCTGGTTGGTCTTAGCCCGCACCTGGGTTGCTTCTAGGATGAAGTTCTCGTCAAAGAAACGTTGGGCGATTTGGTAAGCCGTTTCCTGGCTGTAACTGTCCCGCAAGCGTGACAATAAGTCGCGCAAGACCACGCCTATTTGTTGAATGTGTTCGGCCACGGCCTCTTTCCCGCGAATGCGATAACTGTATTGCCCGGCGCTGTCTTTAATGTAGGCTTGAAAGCTGGTGGCATACGCGACCTGATCGGCTTCACTCAACATACGATACAGGCGCTGCATCACCCCCACCAACAATTCCAGACGACTCAGGTCCGCGATATTGCTCATAATCTGGGTGCTGTCCATCCGTTGTAGTTCTGTTTTCACTTCCAACTTCTTGATTTGTTCGGTGGTGATATGCTCAAAGACTACCGCCATTAAGTTCGTGCCGCCCTCTTGCAACGCATACTGGCTCATCCGCCAGCGCAGATAGTACAGCGTGCGAAGGTCAAAGTTGTCTTCCGCCAAATTATCGCAACCCAACGCATAACGCACTTGCAGATCGAACAGAAAATGCTCATATAACTCCTCATCGCTCCAGCCGCGCCAACCTTTGAGGATTTCTAACCCGATCAATATGTTCACCGGTATATTCGGACGCGATGGCTTCTCTCCATACAGTACCGCAAAGGGCTCTTCCGGGATTCTCAGGAAAACTTCGCGACGGAAACATTCCGCCCATGAACCTTTCAAATACTTCGCTGAACGTTGCGGTAGATTATGGATGTCGCTAATCAGTAACGGTTGCTGGCTGCGTTGGTTTTTGCGGTACATACTTCTCACCTTTCTGAACCAGGATGATGCGATTATATTTAAAAATCCACCCCTTGAAAAGTCGCTTCCTTGCCTGCTCGCCTACCTTTTTGCAGTGCGCTCACGAATGGTGATCGCGCTCATTCGTGAGTGCACTGCAAAAACCGGGATTTTAGCGACGAACCTGCTTTATCAGACGCCTGCGCCATCGGGATTAACTGCGTAGCGCAGGCGCGACGTAAAAATCCCGGTTTTTTCCGGGTTTTTGCAGTGCGCTCATTCGTGGATTCGTGAAAGTATTCGTGGACGGCAGCCGTTGCCCGGCGAAGCCGAAGTCGGTGGGGGAGTCGCCCGCGCTCTCTTGCTCGCGCACCGCGCCGTGGTAATGGCCATCCACGAATAGGGACAAAGATACACGAATGAGGCTGATCCCCATTCGTGTATCCGTGAAAGTATTCGTGGACGGCAGCCGTCGCCCGGTGAAGCCGAAATCGGTGGGGGAGTCGCCCTCGCTCTCTTGCTCGCGCACTTCGCCGAAGTAATGGCCATCCACGAATGGGGACACGAATCCACGAATGAGGCCGCTCCCCATTCGTGGATTCGTGAAAGTATTCGTGGACGGCAGCCGTTGCCCGGTGAAGCCGAAGTCGGTGGGGGAGTTGCCCTTTTGCTCGCGCACCGTGCCGAAGGGGTAGGTGCGCTGTTTGGAGACGACGGCGCCGGCGGCGTCGGTGGTGAGGCTGGCGCTGCCCAAGTCTTCGCCAATCGTTGCCAGTCACGGCTAAACAAGAGTCATAACAGCAGATGCGCCGTCATTGATCATCCTCAATGCCTTTTCGCAGCCGCTTATCAGCATATCTACACAAAAAGTAAGCCAGGACAGATCCGATCAATGAAACGATCAAGCCAATCAACACGATTCTTCCAAAATTGGGAGACAGGTAATCCCGCCTATAGAAGATATGGATAGACAGATAGCCTACTTGTGATCCCACAAAGAGAAAAAGAGCATACCCCAAAGGTGTAGACAGCCATTGCCTTAAAAGCTTCTTCATTTCTCCCTCCAGTAACTATCAAACAGATACATTCCAAATAACTAAACGACTACCGGCTAAAGGCCGGTAGGTTTGAAGACCACTGAAAGTGGGTTTTCCGGCTCAAGCCGGTGCAAGATGACGACTATCCAAGTTGTACTTGCATTCCACCAACCTATCCCTTCAGAGGGCAAAGGCAAGAGCCTATGAACAATACTTCGGATTCCTGCGGATGCCTTCTATCAAGAAATAGACACTGGTAACGAACATTGAATTTGCCAGACGAGATGCTAAAGCAGTTCGCCTAAAGGCGAAGGTTTTAGACCGGGCGTTTGGAAAATAAACACCCTCATTGACTCACATACGGTAAATAGACAGATCTCTGATTCTCGTAACGGAAATGCCACCAATACTGTATAAGAGCAGGGGTGAAATTGGCTTGCCCCTTCGTAAACATCATCCCAACTGCACCTAGAGGAAGATTCAAGTGCCCCACAACTTCTTGACCATTAACCTCAATGCCCCAACGCACCAAATCTGAGCCCGCCTTGAGATGTACACCGCGTGTTCCCCCACCCGAAGCCATCGCTATAGCGGAATACAAATCCTTCAAATCATCTTTCGTGTTCGCCACAGAATTTCCAACGAACACTGCTGTAGCCCCTGCCAAAATCAATGTCGTAGGATTAAGAAGATTTGCCCAAAAAGCTAGTCGCAATGCCACTCCAGGCGATACGGAAGACAGTCCGGCTATAGACGTTAGTCCGGCTATCTCTGCTATCCATCCAGCCGCTTCAGTTAGCGCCAGGAAATCCTCCTGTCCCTCAATTAAACTCAGACAAGCGTCAATATCTGCAAGCAAGGCTTGGACCTGCTCAGCAGATAAATCTACGTCAACCGAATCCACTAAATAGTATCCAGTCGGGTCCACATACCGCAGCGGATTATTTAGCACATAACTATACCGATTCAACGCCTGCGGATTCCCTGGCCCCATTGGGATATTGTGTTGCCGTCGTGTCCGCGCATCCCACTGGAAGAACGGCCCGAACTGCAAAACTTCGCGGCTTTCCGCGCCGATCTGCGCGACAAATTCGCCAAGGCTCACCGTCAACGGCGTCAACCGGGTGCGACTGTCGTAACCAAGCGTCAGTACCGCGCCGCCCGCCCCGCTGGCTGCCCCAGGCACCATCGTATCCGCGCTAACAAACCGCCCCAACCCCGCAGCGTAATACCGCGCGCGGTAATACATCAGCCCGGTGCTGTCGTCCAGCCGTTGCCCGGTGAAGCCGAAGTCGGTGGGGGAGTCGCCTTCGCTCTCTTGCTCGCGTACCGCGCCGAAGGGGTAGTAGCGCTGTTTGGAGACAACGGCGCCGGCGGTGTCGGTGGTGAGGCTGGCGCTGCCCAGGTAGTCGCTGTGGAGGTAGAAGAGGGCGGCGCCCGCGCGCATCGCGACGCGCTGGCTGCCCAGGTAGTAGTATTTGGTCGCGGTGACGACGGAGGCGCCGGCTTCGTGGAATTCTTCGTAGAGGTCGCCGGCGTAGAGCGTCGTACCTTCGTCCGTGATCTGGGCGATGCGCGCGCCGTCGCCGTCGTAGCGGAAGCGCGTGACGGCGCCGCTCACGGTGTTGGTCACGACGGTCAGGCGGTTTTCGGCGTCGTAGCCCTGGGTATAGGTGATGCGCTCCGTGCCGCTGATCTCCACCCGCTGCGTCATGTTGCCGTTAGGGTCGTAGGCGAAGGTCGAGCCGTCGCTCAGCGCGGTCACGGCATGCGGGCGCGCGTTGAGCGTGGCAGGATAGGTGTACGTCACGCCCGGAACGCTCCCCTCACGCTTGTAGGTCAAGTTGCCGATGCGGTCGTAGCGGTAGGAAGCCGTATAGAAAGGCGAACCCACCTGCGGGGTCACGCCGGTCAGGCGGTTCAGCGGGTCGTAGGCAAAGTTCACCCGCGCTTCGTCGTTCCAGGTCATCCCCGCCGTCGAGAATTCGTAGTAGTCGTCTATGTCAATGAATCCGACGGAAACCGACTGTTGGAAGCGCCAGTTCAAACCGGTGGCCACCCACAAATTGTAGCTGCTGCTCGTGGAAGCATCGAGCGACTGAACTTCCACGCGCATTCCTCTGACATCATCCACCGCCAGGGTCAACGTGTACCATCCCGTTCCCAACGTCGTCAACAGTTCCGTCGGCGTGCGCTCAACGTCATTGCGATCCTGGTACTGGACGAACAGGCTCCCGCCTGTGATCACCACACCAAAGCTCACCGGCTGCGGGTCGTTGGCCAACAGCGTGAAATGCGCCAACGTATTTGCGCCGCCTACCTTGAAGAGCATCCGCGCGCCCTCGCCGGACGAAAGGAAATAACCGGTGCGGTAGAACCGGGCGTCGCTCTCATTGACGCCCGTGCCGATGTTGCGCAGCACCGTAGAAGCTCTCTCTGCATCGTAAGCCGAAACCTGGCGACCTGGCACGATATTCTCCCAACCGCTGGCCGGCGGCCATACCCCAAACGTGTCGCTGAACGTCGCCGTCGTCATCGCCGGCCAGGTCTCGGGGGAAAGAGACGGTTCGTTCATCAGATTCACGTTACCCACCCGGTCGTAATTGAGAACCTGGTCAAACAGCGGCTCCCCGGCGGCGTTACTCACGCGGGTACGCCACAACAGACCATATTGATAATACTTGTGCTCCGTCGTCCCGATGCGATCTCCCATGCCGTCCAGGCCCTTGTACCCCCAACGGGTGATCGCGCCGTTCCCCAGTGTCATCTCGGTCGGCGATCCCATCTCGTTGTAGCTCACGTGGCCCACGTAGGCTTCCAGATCGTCGTTGGTCAGGCTCAACGGATAGCCGGCGTTGTCGTAGGTCGTCGTCACCACTTCCCCGTCAGGATAGGTGACGCTCACCGGGCGATCCAACTCGTCGTAGGTATAGAAGGTGGTAAGGGTGGTGCCGGAGAATGCCTGCGTAGCGCGCAGCAAGCGCCCGCGCACATCGTAGGCATAAGTCGTCGCGTCGCCCGCGTACTGCATGCGGGTGCGCTGCCCCAGCGCATATTGTGTCGCGCCGCCTTCGTCGTAGATGTAGTTCACCGACGGCTGAACGCATCCCGTAGCGCCGCCATAGTTCTTCCAGGTCAACCGCTCCAGATCGTCATAGGCGAACGTCGTCGTGCAACCGCGAGGGTCCGTCTGCTGCGTCAGGCTGCCGGCAGGATTGTAGACGTAACTCCACTCCCCCATATCCGGGTCGTCCATCGTCAACTTGCGACCCAGGCCGTCGTAGCTCATCAACGTGCGGTTGCCCACGGTGTCCGTGACCGCCGTCAGGTTGTCCAGGATGTCGTAAGTGTACTGCGTCGTCGCATACCCCGTCGCGCTCCCGGCTGTGCCCGTAAACTCTTGCACCAACACCATACGGCCCAGATCGTCCACCGTCTGGCGCATCTGATGGCCGTTGGCATCCACCACCGTCGTCTCGCGTCCGGCGTACTGCGTCGTCGCCGCGCTGCCGTCGGGATTGGACACCCGCGTTACCCGGCTCAACATGTCGTATTCCGTCCCTGTCTGCGCCTGGGTCAGATCGGGGTTCTGGTAAGGACTCTGCGTGGTCGTGAAGACGTACCGCGCCGTCACGTAGGGAACCGATTGCGTGATCGTCCGGCCCAGCCCGTCGTACAAAGTGTACTGCACGATGTCGTTTCCATCATTGCCCACGTAAGTCCAATCCGCCGTGCGCGTCTGCCGCTGCACCGTCCGGCCCAGGCCGTCGTAGAACACCCGCTGCCACAGCGTCACGTCCTCGCGTGAGAACTGGCCGGTATCCGCCGCCCCGTGGCGCGTCCGGACGGTCGCCATCACCGGCCGCCAGGTGGGGTTCGTCACATCGCTGTACGAGATCCGTTCGCTGGGATCCTCATCCAGGGCTTCGCCGGGCAGCCACGTCTCCACCTTACGCCCAAAGGCGTCGTAGTGATAGTGCGTAGCCGTATCGGCGTTGTTCGGCCCCCACTGGCGACACACCGCGCCGAAGAAGAAGCCGTCGGCGTCACAAATACCCGCATCGCCGTTTATGCCGTAGTACTCCACGTGACTGCACTGCTCAACGCTTGTCCCGACTGCTGCGCAAGTGCTCACCGGGAACATGTGAGTCTCCGCGTCATAACTCACCACGCTCGATACAGCATGCCCGCCGCCGCCGGGCGCGCCGGAGGGACTCCAATAGTTGACGCCGCCCGAAGCAGTACAATTCATCTGTCCATAGTTGGCATAAGTCGTTGTCGTCACCACGTTGCCGTAAGCATCATATTGATGCGAAACATCCACCGTGCGATCACTCGAACAACCGGTCGTATCCATCAACAACTTACGGTCCAACGTCAAAGCACCCTTGTCCAAAACTTGCTCTTCCGGCTTGGCATAGTTGGCATCGTAATAATGGATGGAGGTCGCCTGTCGCACTCGGGTGGAATCCGGGCGATACATAAAAACGGAGTTGATCCAGGGTGCCATGATCCATTTCTCTGTATTGACAAGGTAGTTGCTGAAGTTCATCCGCTTAGGCGCACCCTGCGAATCATACTCTGTAACGTGTGTCACCAAGCCGAGCTGTTGGTCCCCTTGCTGCTTCGGGTTATACTCGTACTTCTTCCACGTCGTCAGCGGCGTCGCGCCGGTGTAATCCGTCGAAGTCACGGCGGCAGCGTAGGTGAACGTCGCCCCGTTGACGGTGTCCGTCATCACCCATTGCGTTTGAGTCTGTTGCAGCCACGTGCCGGCGGCGTCGAGCGCGACCGTCGCCGACTCCCGGCCCATGCGCCATTCTTCGTTATACTGCTTGTGAAAGTAGTGCGTGGTTTGGGCCAGCAGTTCTTTCGCGTACCCCGTCACCGTTTGCGTCACCACCCCGTGACCGGCCAGGCTGAAATCGGGCTCGGCGCCGGGATAATTGCAGCTCCAATGGTGTCTTTCTCCAAAATTGAAACAGTAATCGTTATAGGTGTACTGCACCGCAGAGGTGTGTCCCAACCCGTCATTTGCGGATTGGGTCAAGACGCGATAGTTTGTATAGGTATGGTGATTGTCCCCATAGAAAGATTTATGGACATAAAGTTGCGACACCGGTTCGTACGTAAACGTCACCACGCCACCATAACCGTTGTTCACGGTCTGCAAGCGCGGGTAGTTCAGTGCATAATGCATCGTCGGGTGATCTTGCGACAGCGATACATAGCCGAACGTCGTGGGGGGCAGCGCTACCGGCGTACCGTTCTCCCAACCATAGCGCGTGATGCTCTGCAGGCGGGTGGTGTAGATGTGCTTCCGCGATGCCTCTTTGAAAAACTCATAATCCAGGTCGTACTCGGACAGTAAGCCTTCAGTTGTGCACGAAGTGCCAGTTTCGCTGACACACACCTGCACCCGGCCTACCCGGTACGAGTCCCACGTGGACCAGTCAGTCCCCAGGAAGTTGGTGTCAATCGTGAGATCGAGCCCCACATCGTGCGGCTTCCCCAAGCCGGTGTCATTTTGATCGGTGCGCGGCTCCAGGATGACGTCTATCAGGTACATAGCCGGTATCCCCTGAGCCGGGTTGCCGCCATAACGAATCCAATCCAAATGGAAACCGCGATCGTACCGATAATCTTGCCCATCATGGAAGTCCCGCGTCTCTTCAGAATATCCGTACACAATCTCGTTGCCGTAGACATCGCGCACTTGATCCACCGCCCAACGAGAAGCCACCAGCGTCCTGAGCTCGCCGGCATAGCCCCCAAAAGAGGTAGCCCCGCAATCCTTCAAGGTGGAACAAGTGTGGATATTCCCAAATTCGGGAGCTAACGTGAGGTTATATCCTGACATGCGCATCAACTGCTGGGAATTCGGGTCGTACCCCAACCGGTAGACCGTACCGTCTCCCGTTGTCACTTCCCAATACTCTCCGGTTCCATTGGCCGGAGGGACCGCACCGGTAGGATAGCCACAATATTGGCCGTCAGCTCCGGGTACCGTATAACGCATCACCTTCAGCCCCGGTCCATCGGTCGCAGCATAACGGCAGCCGTGTGGGCCGGAGGTTACGGTGAAATCCTCCAGGTTGTACGACGTACCGTTGATGGTTAAAACAAACTCATTGTTGTATTGCCATACAACGTGACTGCCCGTGTCATACGTCTTGATCGGGCGCACGATCTGCACCTGCCCGCCCAGGTTCCAGCCCATGCCCACGTCGCCGGACTGGACGACGCCCAGCAGACTGTTCATGCCGCTGCTGCTGTAGTTCAGCGCGAGCTTGGGCGTCAATCCCCGGCGCCCTTGCGGCACGTCCAGTTGATAGCTGTACGTCGCCGCGCCGTTGAACATCCCCACACCCGGCTGGTTGGTCATCAGGTGAGAGGTTCCCTCAGCAGCATACGGGTCGGCCTCGCCGGCCCCGTATTGGGAAAACATCTGCAAGGTCGCCGTCAACACTTCGGCCTCCCGATCGAACTCCGCCGGCACCGGCGTATGCTCTTCCGGCGACTCGCCGGTCATGTGCACCAGGAATGGCTGTTCCCACGTGCTCTCTACATCAATCGTGGCTGTCAACGGCAGCAAAAAGCGCGTGTGGCCCTCATCGTCGTGCAACAACGCGCCCGCAGCGCCTACCGCAGATACATCGAAGAAGACCAACCAGCGTACGGATGAAGTCTCAAAGGTTGAGGCCCCAACCGCGAACGGGACCGGGAAGCTCGCCAGCCGCACCGGCGTCGTCTGCGTCACCGCGCCCGCCGAGGCTATCAGGCTCACGTGGCCGCCGGGCACCGTCAACACGCCGCCTGCCGCCGTCAACGTCTGCGTCTCTGCCTCGCCTACCGATAAATAGACACTATCGCTATCGGTGAACACATGTCCGAGATTCAACGTGGCCGTCAGGAATGCCATCGTCGTCAACGACAGCGCTTCGTTGGCCGTCACCTGGGCGCGGAACGTCACCGTCAACGATTCGCCGCCCGCCATTTCCGGCAAGTCCCAGCGCACCTGACGAGCCGCTGCGTCGTAAATGCCGTCATTACTGATACTGCCGGTCACCAACTGTGTCGCCTCCGGCGCTTCGGCGATCAATTCCCCGCTCTCCAGCGGATACGATCCCGGGTTCTGCACCACCAGGGTGTACGTCGTCACGTCGCCGGGCAGCAGCAACCACGGTTCGGCAGACTGGCTCAGAGTGACCGGCAGCGCGCCGGCGGCATACCCGCGCAACACCAGCGGCAGATACAGCATCACGTCTGCCTGCCGCGATTGCGGTTGCGGCGTGATTGCCGCCGCAACTCCCACCCCCTCCGGCGGCGGCGCAACGGCGGCCATAGCCTCAAACGGCAACATCCCCAACAACAACGACACTGCCAGCAATACATTCAATACACGCAACGGAAATTTCTTCTCACTCATTGGTATCCTCCTCGGAAAATAGCAAATCTACAAATCAGCAAATCACAGAATCACCGCAAAAACAAACCCGGATCAAACCACGACCACCATTTAGGTTATAATTCAGAAATACGTTTATCTTTTACTGTTGCCTAAAAATGCACGCAATGCAAACTCAAACGATTCTATCAGTGTCCACCATCTTGTCAACAAAAACGAGTTTCGCATTTGCCCTCAAACCAAGTATAATGGCCCTCGTGACGATCAACGAAGGAAGACAATCCAGCACCATTTTCCACTGGGGATGCCTGATATTCCTGCTGGCAGCCATTGCTCTGGTCATTTTAGGAGGCGGATGGCTCCTGCTCAAAGAGCCGGCGCGACCCTCCGGCCCGCGTCCCACCGCCATCGTCTGGACGGCTACGCCCACAGCAACTCCCACGGCCACTCCTACGCCGCTGCCCACATCCACCCCGGCGCCGCAATCCACCGCGCCGCTCGAAATCGCACTGGGCACGCGCGTGCGCGTCAGTGGAACGGGCGACATCGGACTAAGCATCCGCGCCGCCGCCGGCACCGCCGCCGAACGACTGGATATCGCCGCCGAAGGTGAAACCTTCCTCATCGTCGCCGGGCCGCAGTCGGCGGACGGCCTGACCTGGTGGATGCTGCGCGACGAGACCAATCCCACCCGCGAAGGCTGGGCCGCAAAGGATTACCTCTTGCCGGTCGGAGAACAGTGATTTTGGATTTTAGATTTTAGATTTTAGATTGGGGATAAAATGTGAAGTGTGAAACTGGAAACCGGTAATCAGAAACTGGTGATTCGTAATTCGCTGATTCGCCGACCCGCTCTTCGACTTTCGATCTTCAACTTTCAACTTGAAACTTGCCAACTTGCAACTCCTGACTTTCGACCTTTGACCTTTGACTTTCGACTTTAGACTCTCCTGGAGGAACGATGGACCAAGACACCGCCCGCACACGCGCCGAGAAGTTACGTGAAGAGATCAATTATCACAGCTATCGCTACTACGTCCTGGACAGTCCGGTCGTCAGCGATGGGCAGTTCGACGCCCTGGTGGATGAACTGCGCGCCATTGAGGCGCAATTCCCCGACCTGATCACATCCGATTCCCCCACACAGCGCGTCAACGGCACGCCCTCCGAGGCGTTCGAGAAGACCACGCATCCCGCGCCCATCCTCAGCCTGGACAAAGCCACCGCCCGCGACGAAATCTTCGCCTGGTACACCCGCATCAGCAAGTTGCTGCCCACTGGCGCCCCGCCGCCGACCTTCGTGGTCGAGCCCAAATACGACGGGTTGACCGTCGTCCTGCACTATCGCGACGGCCAGCTGGTGATGGGCGCCACGCGCGGCGACGGCCACGTGGGCGAAATCATCACGGCCAACCTGCGCACCATCCCCACCGTGCCGCTGCGCATCCCGGTGGATCCCGACGGCCCCAAGCCGCCGCCCTATCTGGTGGTGCGCGGCGAGGTGCTGATTCTGCTCAAAGATTTCAACGCCCTCAACCAAAAGCTGACCGCCGCCAACGAATCGCCCTTTGCCAACCCCCGCAACGCCGCCGCCGGATCACTGCGCCAGCTCGATGCGCGCATCACCGCGCAACGCCCGCTACACCTCTACGCCTACAGCATCGTCGCCGCCGACGGCCCGACGCCCGACACGCAATTCGAATCGCTGGCCTACCTGCGCGCGCTGGGATTTTCGCAGCCCAACGAGATCGTCCACTGTGAAACGCTCGAAGCCGTGGCCGACTACTGCGCCCAGATGCACGCGCAACGCCCGCTGCTGGCCTACGAAGCCGACGGGCTGGTCATCAAAATCAACGACCTGGCGACCTGGACGGCTCTCGGCAACGTCGGCGGGCGCCCCCGCGCCGCGGTCGCCTACAAATTCCCGGCGCAGGAGGCCATGACCACCCTGCGCGATGTGGAATTCTCCATCGGGCGCACCGGCGTCATCACGCCTACGGCGCTGCTGGACCCCGTGCCCATCGCCGGCGTCACCGTCGGGCGGGCGTCCTTGCACAACTTCGACTTCATCGCCGAGCGCGACATCCGCATCGGCGACCGCGTCGTCGTCAAACGCGCCGGCGACGTCATCCCCTACGTCACCGGCCCCCTCGCCAACGTGCGCACCGGCGCCGAGCGCCCGATCTCGCCGCCGCAAACCTGCCCGGCGTGCGGCGACCCCGTGGTTCAGCCTCAGGGCGAAATTGCCTACTACTGCTTCAACGCCGCCTGCCCTGCGCAATTGATGCAAAAGCTCACCTACTTCACCCACCTCCTCGACATCGAAGGGCTGGGAGAACGCACCGCCGTGCAAATGGTCGAGCTGAAGCTGGTCAAGGATCCCGCCGATCTGTATGACCTGACCAAAGATGACCTGCTCAAACTGGATGGATTCGCCGACAAAAAGGCCGACAACCTGTTGGACGCCATCGCCCAGGCCAAAACCCGCCCCCTTGCGCGCGTGCTGGCGGCGTTGGGAATCAGAGGGGTCGGGTTGACGGTAGCTCAGGTCCTCGTCGGCGCCTTCCCCACCCTGGACGCATTGGCTCAGGCGACCGAAGAAAGCATCGCTGCCGTCGAAGGAATCGGCCCCATCACCGCCCACAACATCAAAACCTGGTTCGCTCACAGCCACAACCAGGACATGGTCAAAAAACTGCGGCAAGCCGGATTACAACTGGCAGCGCCGGCCCAACCCGCCGCCGGCGCCGCACCGAGCGGACCACAGCCATTTGCCGGGCTCACTTTTGTGATCACCGGCTCCCTCTCGCAGCCGCGCGACGATGTCCAGGCATGGGTCGAATCGCTGGGAGGCAAAGTCACCGGCACGGTCAGCGCAAAGACCAGCTACGTCGTTGTCGGAGACGATCCCGGCAGCAAAGTCGCCAAAGCGCAAGCGCTGGGCGTGCCCACCCTCGATGAAACACAACTGCACGAGCTGGCAAAACAACCTTGAACCATTTGCCCATTTAACAACTTCAGGCTATGATTTCAGTATCATCTCAATAAAAGGGGAAAAAGTGGG
>DAOUFX010000011.1:0-3122 GCA_034429675.1 Anaerolineae bacterium
CCGGCTCGAAAAAACACGCTACTAAAATTCTTTTTGAATCAGGGGCAGATACACGAGATGCGCCACCCGCACGGTGCGAATGGCGGCAACGGGGGTGACGATGTTCGTAGCGGTGACGGTCACACGCTTGACGCCGGGCGTGTTCCAGGTGAGAAGGACGCCGTCCTGGCCGAGTTGACCGGTGTGCGTGACCGGCGCGAGGTCATCGGCGCTCCAGGTGTAGGTCACGGGTTGGCCGGCGTATGCCGGCCAGAGGAGACTGGCGGTGAATGAGATTGGCGCGTTGACTCCCCTCACCACCGGCGCGGCTATGGTCAGATTGGGCGCGTCGCCGGCGGCCTGCCAGCCCATATCCTGCATGATCCCCAGCGTCACCGGGCCGATGTCGCGCAGGCGGGACGGCAGCGAGGGGCACATCAGCGCGTCGTCGCCGGTACTGCTCCACGCGGTATCCAGGTGCGAGAGACTTGTGCCCTGATCCCAAAGCGTCGGCGTGTAGAGCTTGACCCAGGCGCCGCCGTTGCGCAGCACGGCGTTGGGCCCGCCGAAGTTGGCGTCGCTCTTGAGCTTGCTGCCGAGCACCCGTGGGTCCGGTTCCATATAGCTCAACAGTGGGACGCCCAGACTATCCACAGCCAGGCGGTCGTAAGGGGTGGGGCAGGCGTACCAGTAGTACGGCCCGTTGCCGCAGAAGCCGACGTTGTAGCTTTCGTACATATTGCCCGAAAATCCGAGCCCGTGCCCCAGTTCGTGCAGCGCGGCGGTGACGAAGTCGAAGGGGGTGGTGGGTGGGGTGTCGGTGGTGAAGGACCAGTTCACCGTGGATAGGAAGTAGACGGTGATGTCGCGGCCGTCGGGGGCCAGATCGCGCCCGTTGAGGGCGTTGGCCAGCGCGATGGGGTAGTACGTGTCCACCAGCGGCGCTCCGGGGAAGTTGCGCGCGTAAGTCGTCGTGTCGCCGCAGGCGATGCCGGCGCAGGGCAGCGAATCCGTCCAGCAGGCCGACACCGTGACCGACACCGGGGACGCCAGGCGCGCACCCCAGAGCCCGGCGGCATAGTCGAGGGCGGTTTCGGCAGCGGCGGGCGGCGTGGCGCAGCCGGGGTCCCATACAATGGAAAAGACCGCCGCTTGCGCGGGGCCATCCGGCGCGCGGGCCGGCGTCGCCGCCGCCGGCGCCGGGGGCATCGCCGCCGACGTCAGCAATGCGGCGGCAACCCGTAACCATTGCAACGAGATACCGGGAATTTTCATCTCTACACCCCCTTAACTCTCGATAGTTTTGGTTAGATATTAGTTTAACCCGGATTGGGGGCGGCGTCAATGGTTTTGTGGAATGACGCGATGGCGTGTGGCGGCGGTAGAGACGCAAAATTTTGCGTCTCTACGGTGAGGGGCAGGCGCCGTGTCTGGGTGGCTATATTTCCAAAATCTGGCGATCCTTCAGGAGTTGTTCCCGTAATTCGGCGTAATCCACGTTCTGCACGGCAATGCTGTGTTCGATGGCCAGCGATGCGATCGTCGCCGCCGACTGCCCCAGCGCCATGAAGACCGGTTCCATGCGGATGGAGCCGTAGGCGGTGTGCGAGGCGGACAGGCAGACGGGCACGACGAGGTTGCGGATTTCGCCAGGCTTGGGGACGAGGCAGCCAAAGCCGATGCGGTACGGATGCGGCGGCCTGACCTCGATGTCGCCCTCGTTCTGGACGAAGCCGTCCTGCGTGATGTAGCGCTGGACGTTGTGCGAATCCAGGTTGTAGGAGCCCATTCCAACGGAGCCGGCCACTTCCCGGCGGCCCAGCACCTCGTGTTCGGTCATCACGGCCATGCCGCCCATGCGGCGGGCTTCGCGGACGTACAGCTGGTAGGGCCAGTGCTCGTTGTCGGCGAATTCGTCCCTGGGCAAGCCCCAACGCTGCATGCCGTCGCGGATGTAGGCCGGCGCGCGCGGGTCGTTCTGTACGAAGTGCATCAGCCCTTTCTGGTAGCGTTCGTGGTCGGCGACGATCTCGCGGCGGCGCCAGTACGTCGCCTCGGGGTAGTCCCAGCTCAGGCCGATGGCGTCGGTGCTGAAGGGGCCGTGGTTGTTGGTGTCGGTCTTGCGGTTGGGGATGGGGTCGTATTTGACGAAGAAATCATCGCGCCCCTCCCACGCGCGCAGGAACAGCTCGTATTCGGCGGGATCGTAGCCCCTGGGTTGCCGGAACGGCAAGACGTTGTCGGGATGATCGGAGAGGCACATCCTGAAGCAATACGCCTGCACTTTGTGATCCCCCTGCCCGTAGCCGCCGGGGTTGGCCGCCGAGATGTGCGGCAGAAGGCCGCTCGTGGGATCGCCTGCCTCGATGTAGGGCGAGACGGAGCGCGAAAACCAGTGCGCGTGGTGCAGCACGCCGATCTGGACGCCGTTCCAGCGCTCGTCGTAGACTGCGTTGGCCTCGCGCCCCACCGTGTAACTGACCCCCGCGGCGGCCATGAGGTCGCCTTCGTAGGTGGCGTCGAGGAAGACGCGACCCCGGTAGACGGCGCCGTCAAGGGTGCGGATGGCTGCAATTTTGCCCGCTTCCACCGTCACCCCACGCTCGCGATCCAGCCAGGCGTCGCGGTGAACTTCCACGGACGCCTCCTTGATCAGCTGCTCGAAGACCGCCTCGGCGGCGTGCGGCTCGAAGCACCAGCAGGCTTTGGCTGCGTGATCCAGCGCCGGCGTGTCCTGCCCCTGATTTTCGTACTCCTCCGGCGACTGCCAGCGCCAGTTGGCGCGGTCGCCGTAGAAGCGGTACAGCCGCTCGTAGAACTCCCGCGCCAGCCCGCCGATGGCAGACGTGTTGCCGGAATCGGTGAATCCCAGCCCGCTCGACGACATCCCGCCGAGATGCCGGTCGGGGCTGACGAGGACAACCGATCGGCCCAGCCGCGCCGCCTGCACGGCGGCCATCACGGCGGACGAGGTGCCGCCGTAGATCACGATGTCGGCTTGATAGGTGTTCATAGGGTTCCTCCTTTGTCGAAAGTCGGGAGTTGGAGTTGAAAGTTTTAAGTTGAAAGTTGAAAGTTAAGAACTTTTGTGCGAGATTTTTGTGCGGTTGGCGGGGACGTTGGGGGGAGAGGTTAGGGAGTGG
>DAOUFX010000012.1:0-9588 GCA_034429675.1 Anaerolineae bacterium
CGGCTACCCCCGCCCGCGCAAACACCCCACCAAAAGCTATTCTCAGAGGTGTGACGATGCGACTTTTCCAGAAGATATTGTTAGTTGTATTGGTGTTGTTTCTATGTGTGGGGTGCGATCAGGCCACCAAAAATGTGGCGCGAGCGCACCTGCCTGTGGCCCAGCCCCTTCTCCTTTGCGGAGACATGTTGCAATTGCAATACACCGAAAATTTAGGGGCGTTTTTGGGATTGGGCGCAAGCCTCCCGCCGGCGGTGCGTTTCTGGATTTTGATTGGGGGCGTGGGCGCTGCGCTGACCGGGACGCTGGCCTTTATTCTGCTCTCGCGGAATCTGACGCAGGTCGGATTTTGGGGCGGCGCGTTGGTGGTTGGGGGTGGGTTTAGCAATTTGCTGGATCGAATTCACAACAACGGCGCCGTGGTTGACTTTATCAACATCGGCGTAGGCCGGCTACGCACGGGAATTTTCAACGTCGCCGACCTGGCGATTATGCTGGGGATAGGGTTGCTGCTTTGCCAGGAATTGTGGGTGCATTGGCGCAATCGAGGCCAAGTTTGTGGTCGGATTCAAAGACATGGCTCTGAGTGAGGAATAAGCGTTCCGCGTTGTCATTGCTAGAAGGAGGAGACATGTTGCAAGGTGTACTTTTCTATTATTCTGGCTCCGGCAATACTCGTCTGGCATGTCAGTATATCGCCAGGAAAATTCATTCCGTTGAATTTGATCTTGTAGACATTATCACAGAAAAGGCCGTGGAAGTTGGGCCGTATGCAGTGGTCGGGCTGGCGACCTTTACCGATTTCCTGGGACCGCCTCATCTGTTTCAGACTTTTGTCGCCGGGTTGCCCGATATGGCCGGGAAAGTCGCGTTTGTGTTCAATACCTTTGGTATGATGAGCGGCAAGACCCTTCCTGGCATGAAGAAGTCGGCGGAAGCGCGAGGCCTTCGCGTAGTCAGCGGGCATTCCTTGCACGCTCCTGAGGATTATCCCCCCGCAATTGTGCGTGGCCAGAGCATGGCCGAGGCGCCCGATCCGGCTGAATTGGCTGCGTTTGAGCATTTTATCACTGAGTTGGACGAACGTTTGCCCAAAGCCGTAGCCGATCCTTCTGTGCCGGCTGTCAAAATCCACCTCAGTTTGTTGGAAACTTTGATCCCGAGACTGCCACGAACCTACTCGCGGGGAGACATGGGGCCGAAATTTGTGGATGATGCGCTTTGTATTGGGTGTGGCGCGTGTGCCAAGGGTTGTCCGTACGCCGCGATCAAAATGGTGGGTGCGGCGCCGTCTGCGCGCCCTGTTTTCGATCAGAAAACGTGTTACGGTTGTTGGCGTTGTTTTAATCGTTGTCCCAAACAAGCCATTTACACGCGGAAATTCAGAGGGGTGGGACATTATCCAAAGCCTAATGAGGCTTTGCAGCAGAAATTGCAATGAAGTATCTGATGGGGGCTGCTTTGTTATCCGTTGTTCCACAGACTTTTTTATAACCCCTTTTGACAATTCTCCGGTTATTTGTTATGATGAAGCATACCATATTCTTACTTCGTGAGCATTTCCATCTATGCTTTTCACCAGGAGGAAAATGATATGGGTACAGGAAGGCACTTTGGTTATAACTTTTGCGTGTTACTTGTTGTTTTCGCTTTACTTCTGAGCGGCTGCGGAACGAATCGCCCTAAGGTGTACCGGGTGGGTATACTTTGCGGGCTTAGCTTTACGGCCACCCTCGCCGACGGATTCAAAAACAAGATGACCGAGTTGGGATACGTGGAGGGTGAGAATATTGTTTATGATTACCATCAGTCTGAATTTGACATGGCAGAGTATGAGCGCGTCATTCAGAAGTTTGTGGATGATAAGGTTGACCTGATTTTGGTGTTTCCGACTGAGGCAGCTTCTGTTGCTAAGGAAGTGACTGCGGGGAGCGATATCCCGGTAGTTTTTGACTTTTCCTTCGTCGAAAATACCCATTTGATCAACAGTGTGCGTGAGCCGGGCGGCAATCTCACTGGCGTGCGCTATCCCGGCCCGGACATTTCTCTGCGTCGCTTTGAAATTATGCGACAATTAGTACCCAATGCCAAAAGGATATGGCTCCCTTACCAGCGCGGACTCCCCACTATTCAGCCTCAATTGGATTTTTTGACTCCGGCGGCTGAAGCTGCCGGCATCACTTTGGTTGAAGGTCCCGCCGACAGTGCGGCCGAGTTGGAAACCTCTTTGCTGGCTCTGGCGGAGTCAAATCAGATGCCTGATGCCATCATGTTTCTGGCCGAGCCACTGGCCGTAACCCCCGACGGATTTGAAGTGCTGGTCAATTTTGCTTATGATCATCATATTCCTATTGGCGGCGCCTTGATGGAGGTGGATGGGCGTAGCACAATCTACGGAGTGACTGTGGATACCTACAAAACCGGTGAGCAGGCTGCTCCTCTGGCCGACAAGTTATTCAAGGGGGCGGACCCGGCAACCACGCCGGTGCTTTCATCCGACATGTTTTTCCAGATCAATTATTCCATTGCTCAACAGTTGGGTGTCGAGGTGCCTGAGAGTCTGTTGAATCAGGCTGATAAGGTCATCCGCTAAGGCGTATATGCGAAAATTAATTCCTTCCTTTGAAAAGAAACATTCCTCTTCGCGTAGTTTAATCACCACATTGGCGATCTCCTTTCTGGCGTTGAGCGTTGGCGCCGTTTTGTTTGCCGGCGTATTGCAAACCTTCTTCAATTTCCAGGCGCAACAAACGGCCGTTTCCGACAGGCAACACCTTATTGCGCAGGAAGCCTCGTCCGTCGTTGCCGGCTTTGTTCAAGACAAATTCAGTGTTATGGAGACCACGCTTGAGCTTTCCAACCTGGCCCAGATTTCCACGACAACGCAATTAGAGGTTCTGGATAACTTGCTGGTGCTTCAACCGGCTTTTCGCCACCTGGTGCTCTTTGACGCGCAAGGAAGAGAATCGGCCAAAGTGTCGGATCTTTCACGGGTAGCAGTTGAGAGATTTGTGGCGCAACTTCAGGAAGATAATCTGACCCAGCAACGGCAACGCTATATTGGTCCCGTCTATTTTGATGCGGCCGCCAGCGAGCCGTTATCTGTGATGGCTGTGCCCACATTTGATGCTTTCGGGGATTTTCAGGGGACGTTGGTGGCCGAAGTGAATTTGAAGTTCATGTGGGACCTGGTGGGGCAAATCCGGGTTGGCGAAGCCGGACAGGCTTATGTGGTAGATAGAGAAGGGCTTTTGCTCGCCTATTGGGATGTCGGACGGGTCATACAAGGTGAGAAAGTATCCGATTTCCGAGCGGTGGACGCGTTTATGCGCAGTTCTGCTGCTACCGCGAAAACATTGCCGGGCGCTTCGCCGGGAATTGATGGCGCGAGGGTGGTCTCAACGTATGTCCCGTTGGGTACGCCGGATTGGGCCGTGATTGTGGAGATGCCCTGGGAAGAAGCGTATCGCACAGTCTTTACCAACATTCTTTATTCTTTGCTGGCTATGGTAGTGGTGGGGATTGGCGCCAGTGTGATTGGGGTGACGTTGGCGCGGCGATTGGCGGCGCCCCTGGTTAAGTTGACCGGTGTTGCCAGTCAGATCGCAGAGGGTTCGCTTGACATGGAAGCCACTGTCGCCGGCGCGTATGAGGTGGCGCGTCTGGCCGAAGCCTTTAACAGTATGACCGGCCAACTACGTTCTCTCATCAATGATCTTGAAGCGCGTGTTTTGGATCGTACGCGCCGTTTGGAAAGCGTCGCCGTTATTGGCGAACAGCTTAATGCCATTCTGAATCCTGACGCTTTGTTGCGCGAAGCGCTCGACCAGATTATGCGGCGCTTTGGGTATGGACGCGCCGACTTTTATTTGCTTGACGCCTCGGGTAAGGTGCAATCCGTTGCTACCAGCGCCGCTACCGAGCCCTCCGTTGGTGAATCCGCTGCCGTTGTCCCGGCGGAGAATAGTCTGGTGATGGAGGCCGTTCGTACGCGGCAGATTATGCAAACCGGCTCCGTTTCTTCTGCTGGTTACGTTACCACCTTAACCAATGCGCCTGCAGAGATGGCCGTTCCCATCTTGCAAAAGGGCGAAGTGCTCGGAGTATTGAGCGTGCAGGCTGATCAGGCGAGCACTTTAGATAGCAACGATGCCAGTCTTTTGCGCTCGCTAACTAATCAGATTGCCGTTGCCTTGAGCAATGCCCGTCTCTTCGACCAGATGATGCACAGTAAAGAAGAGGCCGAGAAGGCGAAGGAGCGCGCAGACGAGGCGCGAGCTCAGGTCGAGTTGCAGATGTGGCAGACCGCCGGACAAGCGCAGTTGAGCGAGCGCATCGCCAATAGTCAGGGGATTTCGATACTGGCCGATCATGTGATCAAGCAGTTGTGCCAGTATTTGCAGGTTCAGGTGGGTGCGTTGTATATGTTGGAGGGTGGCGTCTTGTATCTGCGCGGATGCTATGCGCACAGCGGGCGGGAGCATTCTCGCGATCGTTTTGCTTTGAACGAAGGTCTGGTGGGCGAGGCGGCCTCCGGCGGGCAGATGTACCGGCTCTCTGACATTCCCGAAGACGCTCTGCCGCTTGCGTCCAGTTTTGGCGAGATTGTTTTCCGCCACAGTGTCGCGGCTCCGTTTTCCTACGAGGGGCGGGTGTTGGGTGCGGTGGAAATTGGCGCATTGCGAGAATTCACGCCGGCGCAGTTGCATTTCCTTGAGACGGCTATGGAGCGTGTTGGCGTTGCTTTCAGTACGGCGATCACTCGTGCTCAGGTGGATGAATTGTTGGCAAAGACTCAGCAAATGGCCGAGGAGTTGCAGGTGCAAAGTGAAGAACTGCGCGTTGCGAATGAGGAGCTGGAAAGCCAGACTGAAAGTTTGATTCGCTCTGAGGGAGAGTTACGCGAAAAACAAACGCAGCTTGAGTCTGTCAACGCCGAGTTGGAGGAGAAAGCCGTCGCGTTGCAAGAGCAACAGAGTGCTTTGAACCTTCAGAACCAGGAGTTGAAGGCTGCTCAGGATGAGTTGGAACGAAAGGCGCAGGAGTTGGCCCAGGCCAGCAAGTACAAGTCGGAGTTCCTGGCCAATATGTCCCACGAGCTGCGCACGCCGCTGAATAGTTTGTTGATTCTGGCCAGTATGTTGCGTAAGAACGAAGGCGGAAATTTGACCGCGGATCAGGTCGAGTCGTTGTCGGTTATCCATAACAGCGGGCGCGATTTGTTGGACTTGATCAACGAGATTCTGGACCTTTCCAAGATTGAGGCCGGGCGGATGGAGTTTTCTTCCGAGCCGTTGTCGCTTCGTGATTTGAAGGATGCTATGGCGACGCAGTTCGCGCACGTCGCTGAACAGAAGGGATTGGAATTTGAAGCTCGTCTGGGCGAAGGATTGCCGGCGCGGATCGTTGGTGATGTGCAGCGCATCAGCCAGATTGTCAAGAATCTTTTGTCCAATGCGTTTAAGTTTACCGAGCGCGGCGGTGTCTACCTGGAGATTGGCCGCCCGCAACGGATGCCGAAATCTATGCCCGCTTCGCTTTTGCCGGAACGGACGATTGCGATTTCAGTTCGGGATACCGGAATCGGTATTCCCGAAGACAAGCAAAGCATCATCTTTGAGGCTTTTCAGCAGGCTGATGGCGGGACCAGTCGCAAATATGGCGGAACTGGACTTGGGCTATCCATTTCCAGGGAGTTGGCGTTCAGGATGGGCGGTATGATTGCCGTATTCAGCGTCCCCGGCGAGGGAAGCACTTTCATTTTGTATTTGCCGGAGGTCTGGTCTGCCAAAGAGGCCGATCTCGCTGAACCTGTGTCGCAGCCCGTTCCGCCAACTCCGGTTCCACAAACTTCGCAGAAGCCCGTCTCTGTTTCTGTGGAGGAATTGCCGCGCCCGGTTGTGACCTTTCCCGATGATCGCGAACAGATAAAAGCGGGCGACCGTGTGCTGTTGATCGTTGAAGATGATGTGAATTTTGCCAGGATCGTGTGCGATATGGCGCGGCGCAAGGCGTTCAAGTGTCTCGTCGCCGGGGATGGCGAGGGTGGGCTGTCGCTGGTGAAAACGTATCATCCAGATGCGGTCTTGTTGGATCTGCGCCTGCCGGGAATGAGTGGTTGGTCGGTATTGCAACAGCTCAAGGACAATCCCGATACTCGCCATATTCCGGTTCACATCATGTCGGTTGACGATCGTGTGTTGGATGCTTACAAGCGTGGGGCCATGGGGTTCTTGACCAAACCGGTTAGCGTGGAGGATTTGAGCGGAGTTTTGGGCAAGATTGAGCAGTTCATTGAGCGTGAGGTCAAGAGCCTGTTGTTGGTGGAAGACGACGTGACTCTGCGCCGTAGCGTGAAAAAGCTCCTTGAAGGGAGCGACGTGGAAATCATTGAGGTCGGGACTGGGCAGCAGTCTCTGGACACGTTGCGCTCTACGCGCGTGGATTGTATGATCCTCGATTTAAGCCTGCCCGACATGAGTGGATTCGATGTGTTGCACAGTTTGCATGACGATGAAACTATCCCCAAATGTCCGGTGATTGTCTATACCGGACAGTCGCTTACACCGGAAGAACACCAACAACTGCAGGTGTATGCCGATAGTGTTATCGTCAAAGAGGCGAAGTCGCCGGAGCGCTTGTTGGATGAAACCTCCTTGTTTTTGCATCGCGTGGTAGCGGATATGCCTGTTGATAAGCAGCGGGTGATCAAACAGGTTCCCGACCGCGATGCCGTGTTGCAGGGGAGATGTGTTCTGGTGGTGGACGACGACATGCGTAATACGTTCGCGCTCTCCAAACTACTGCGTGAGAAGGGAATTTCTGTGCAGGTAGCGGCAGATGGAAAGCGCGCTCTGGAATTGTTGGACAAGCTTCCTGAGATTGACCTGGTGTTGATGGACATTATGATGCCGGTGATGGACGGTTACGAAACTATTCGCCGTATTCGTTCTCAGGGGCGTTTCCGGTCTTTGCCCATCCTGGCCTTGACAGCCAAAGCCATGAAGGGAGACCGTGAGAAGTGCCTCGAAGCGGGCGCGAATGACTATTTGCCAAAACCGGTGGATGAGGATCGTTTGTTCTCGATGCTGCGGGTGTGGCTCTATCGTTAAGTTGTGGCGGAATAATTATGGGAAACGTTCAGCGCCCAAAAATTCTCATTGTTGATGACAGACAAGAGAACCTCTATACATTGCAAAAGCTGCTGGCTGTTCTCGATGTTGATGTAATTTCTGCTTCATCGGGTTTTTCAGCCATGGAGCTGGCCGTGAGCCATGATTTTTGCCTTGCCATTGTAGATGTGCAAATGCCGGAGATGGATGGGTATGAACTGGTGGAGTTTTTGCGCGGCAATCTCAATACGCGTTCGCTTCCGGTGATCTTTGTCAGCGCGATCTTCTCAGATGAGTATCATCACCGGAGGGGGTATGATGCCGGGGCGGTTGATTTTATCAGTAAGCCTTTTAATCCGGAAATTCTGCTCAGCAAAGTGCGGATTTTCCTGGAACTATACCGCCAGCGATTACAACTTGAGGATCTGGTCTCCCGCTTGGATAGCGTCAATCTTTCTCTATCTCAGGAAAATCTGCGTATGGAAGCGGAACTGCATACGGCTCGCCGCTTGCAGACCATGCTTCTGCCCAAAGATGACGAGTTGTGCGAGTCCTCCTCGCTGGATATTGCCAGTTTTGTTCGTCCGGCCCACGAGGTCAGCGGCGACTACTATGATGTGATTGTGAGCGGCGACCGCTATGTTTTTGGCGTCGGGGATGTCACCGGTCACGGTTTGGAGAGCGGTGTGCTAACTTTGATGATGCAGACGGCGCTTCGTTCCTTATTGTGCGTATCCTCCTGGGACCCGGCCACCATCTTCAGCGC
Source organism: Anaerolineae bacterium (assembly GCA_034429675.1). Lineage (GTDB taxonomy): Bacteria > Chloroflexota > Anaerolineae > B4-G1 > SLSP01 > JAKQHY01. The sequence continues at coordinate 7,879 of DAOUFX010000012.1, forward strand.
TTTGAATACCATTTTGCGCGTCAACATGCGCAGGATGGGGCTTGACAAGATGCTGACTTTGGCTCTGCTCGTCTATGAAGAGGGCCGGGTTCACTTGAGTGGGCAGCACGAAGACCTGATTGTAGTGCGCGCTTCGGGGCATGTCGAACGCTATGACACGACATTTCTGGGTATGCCTTTGGGATTGACCGATGCTGTTGCGGAATTTATTCAGACATTGAGTGTGGATTTGCAGCCCGGAGACGGCGTCGTGTTGTATTCCGATGGGATTACTGAAGCCGAGAACCCTGCCGGTGAATTTTACGGTTTAGACCGGTTGTGCGCTGTGATCAGTCTCCATTGGGGCTCCACGTCCGAGATGATCAAAGATTTCGTTCTGGCGGATTTCGATGCTTTTGTCGCCCAAAAGGAAATCCTTGACGATTTGTTGCTGCTGGTTATCAAACGCCGCTAAGCAGGTTGCGCCAACGGTGGGCCGTGTCATTCCGGCACGATGTCCACAATGATCATTTCCGGGCGGCAGAGGAAGCGTAGCCTGGGCGCATGCCCTCTTTCCATTCCAATGCCATTTGAGACGATTAACATCTTCCCCGGCGCAATTTGGGTCGCGCCGGAAGCCCATTCCCGCGAGACTGCGCTCAGCGTCATGATCGGCCCGATGATGGGCAGTTGTACCTGTCCGCCGTGTGTGTGTCCGGCGACCAGCAAATCCGCTCTTACATCTCCCAGGCTGAAGTTGGGGCTGTGTCCTATGGCGATGTGGAAAGCTTCTGTTCCAGGCACACTGGCGGCAACATCGAACGATTCAGTCAGAGACAGTCCGGTGACATGAACCTCTCCCAGGTCGAATTGCGTGCGCGTTTCGACGACGGCGACCGGTAATCCCGCGAAGACCTGTGTCCACTCCCCATGACGGTCTACGTTGCCCATGACGGCAAAAGCTCCCAGCGGCGCGTCGAGCTTCGCTTCCTTGAGAATTGCATTGAGCGCTGCGGCTTCATGCTCATAGCTGCGGCTGCGTTTTCCCATCTGGATGTAATCTCCGGTGAAGAGGATCAGGTCAGGACTCGCGTCCATCGCCTTCTCGATGGCCCTGGCCTCGTAGGCTCCCGGCGCATCCGTCTGGATGTCGGCCAGGATGGCGACGCGCACCGGGGTGGTAAGTTTTGTAGTTTGAATCGTGACATGGCTGACTTTCAGCCAGCGCGGTTCGATCAGGAATGCATCCAGCGCAACGAGCGAGATGATCGCGGCCAGGGTACTGCATCCGTAAGCGGTTATGCGGCTTGACGGGTGGAGGATGACGGCCAGCCCCAACAACAACAACGGTGTGTACAAAAAGATGGTCCAGGCCATAAGCTGCCCCCGCCCGAAGTTGTTGGTTGGGTAAGCCAACGCGCTGACCATGCTGATGACGAACAGCATTCCACTCTGAACTGTCGCTGCACCGGCAGGCGCCCAAACCGGCATCGCCGGCATTCGGCGTAGCCGCCATACGAGAAACAGAGAAAGTGCTACAACCCCCAGGTTAAGCAGATGATGTGCTGTAACGTCCAAAGTAACACTCCTTAGCGATAGTTGGGCAGTTTTCATGGTTTCTGTTTTGAATTTGCCAAAGACAGATTATACTCGATACTGGCCTGCGGTTCACCCGCGCCTGGATGAAAACTGCAATACGATGGCAGACATTTAGAAGGAAGGTGTCTTTCG
>DAOUFX010000013.1:0-16890 GCA_034429675.1 Anaerolineae bacterium
CACCCCCACTTCTCCCCTTTTTATTGAGATGATACCAAGGTTGAGAGTTGGGAATGAGGTATAGGTAGAGTAGTGCAAAGATTCAAAGATGCAAATTGACTTCCCATGCACATGATTCTATACTTAAGATGCAGTTTGATATGCCCAAACCATTTTTCATGCATCAACCACAATCTATCATTTCCCCAGAGTCTGTAAAGGAGGATTCACATGGCTTTTCGGATGAAGTGGCCCACCCAGTATGGGATCATTACCCAGAAGTTCCGTGAACGTCCCCAAGTCTATCAAAAATTTGGGTTGCCCGGGCACGAAGGCATTGACTTTCAAGCGCCCAGCGGCAGTGAAATTTATGCCGTCGCCGACGGTTTTGTGGGCGACGTGCGTTTGGATGGCAACACCGACAAAATGGGCAAGCCCTATGGAAACCAGGTGCGCATCCAGCACGATGGCGGCTACACGACCATTTATGCTCACCTGGATCAAGCCGTGGTCACACGCGGGCAGTTCGTCAAAGCCGGGCAGCTCATCGGTCTGGCCGACAACACCGGGAACTCCGCCGGCGACCACCTGCACTTCAGTCTCAAAAAGCAGGGGGCGACCGCAGCGAAAGAGACCGATTACCCTCATGACCTGATTGACCCCACGCCGTTTCTCGACCCCTTCGCCGCCGGAACCAAACCGGTGACGCCCGAACCGCCCAAACAGCCCACCATGCAGGTGCAGGTCAACAGCCCGGAGGCCGGTTTCCTGAACGTCCGCGATGCTCCGCACGTCGGCGGGGCCGTGGTGGGACAGGCGAAGCACCAAAGCCTGTTGGGCTCGCTGGAAGACGCCGCCGTCACCCGCAGCAAGCTGGGCCAGAACGGCCAATGGCTCTGGGTGAAGTTGCCGGACGGCAAGGTGGGTTACACCGCCGCCTGGTATCTGATGGTGCCCCCAGGCGCGCCGGTCATTGTCGGAACGCCGGCGACCGTCATCGTGGTGCTGGTCGAGAGCCCCGACACGCCGCTCAAGCTGCGCAGCGGCCCCGGCGTCGAAAATGCGCAGTTGGCGTTGCTGGCGCACGGCACTGCGCTCAAGGCGCTGGAACCCGAAGCCGACGTCAGGAACAAGCTGGGGAAGGAAGGTCAATGGCTCAAGGTCAAGGAACCCGGCGGCCAGGAGGGGTACGTGGCGGCCTGGTACCTGACCCTGGAGACCGAAAAGCCCAGGCCGGTGGTCCCGCAGCCGCCGGCAGGCACGCCGACGGATTACGTCATCGTCGAGAGCCCCGAATTTGGGCTGAAGGTGCGCAAAGGGCCGGGCGCGGAACACGAGCAGGTCTGGTGGGTGCCGCACAAGACCCCGCTCAAGTCGCTGGAAAGCCGCGAGGAGACCGGGCGCAAGGTGGGACAACAGGATCAGTGGATCAAGGTGCGCACACCCACCCAGTACGAGGGCTACGTCGCGGCCTGGTACACCCGCCCGGCGCTGGTTTCCGACAACCGCCCGCGCGCCGAGCAGAATTCGGTGCGCAAGGGACTTTCTCCGCACATTTGCGGCATTCACGCCGTGACCATCGCGGATGATCCGGGCAGCAAAGGGCCTATTCGCTCGCTGTGGCAGGGCAAGAACAAGTCCGGGTGGGTTTTCTTCACCGAACAGTGCGGGAAAACTGCCGCGAGCATCCAGCCCAACAACGACATCCGCGCGTTCCTCTGGGATTGGGTGCAGCAGGGATACGGCGTCATCGTGCGGCTGAATCACGGGTACGAGCCGGGCGGGACGCTGCCCGAGTCGCGCTACTACGACGATTTCGCCGCCGCCGCCGCGCGTTGGGTCGAGTTGTTCCTCAAGCGCTCGGAGCTGTCGCCGGAGGAGTACACCTGGACCATCCAGATCGGCAACGAGCAGAACAACCCCCGCGAGCATCCCGGCGGATTCGAGCATCCCACCGAGCACATCACGCCCGAACGCTACGCCGAGGCGTTCAACAAAGCTTACGCGGCGATCAAGGCGGTGCTGCCCAACGCCATCGTCTGCACCGGCGCGATTGATCCTTACAACTATATGCCGTGGAAACTCACCAACCAGCCGATGCGCCCGCTGGAGTATTACGACCGGATGATGGCCAACATCAAGGCGCTGGACGGCGTGATCCTGCACGCCTACGTCCACGGGCCAAACCCTGCCGCTGTCACCCACCTGGTGCGCTTTGCCAATGGCGATCCGAGCAACCCGTTGCACGATCATTTCTTCGATTTCCAAACGTACCGCCTGTTCCTGGAGCGCATCCCCGGCAAATGGCGCGATGTGCCGGTCTACATCACCGAGATGAACCACATCTGCCGCGCTTCCGGCGCGCCCAACTGCGAGCGCGACCAGGGGTGGGAAAACGCCAACACCGGCGTGGTGCGCGAGATGTACAAGGAGATTGACCGCTGGAACCAGACGCCATACGCGCAGCAGATTCGCTGCGGCCTGCTCTACCGCTGGTTCGGCGATCAATGGGAACTGCACAACAAGGGCGGGGCGCTGGAAGACTTCAAGCAGGCGCTCGACAACGACTACCGCTGGCGCAGCCTCGAAGGCGGCGGAGCGTTCTCATTTGCCGCGCCCATCGCAGAGGAACCGGAGGAGATCGAAGAACGCGCGCTGCGCATCCCCGACAAGCTCACCCGCATCTGGGGCATCGGCAAGAAGACCGCAGCCGTCCTCAACGCCGCCGGCATCTTCATCTTCGAGCAACTGGCGGCGGCCACACCGGAACAACTCCGCACCATCGTCGAGGAAAGCGGCATGCACCCGCGCCACCTGGAGACCTGGCCCAAGCAAGCGCAGCTCATTCTGGACGACGAGTTGACCCAACTGTTAGCTCTACAGGTGAAGTTGGGGAAGAAGAAGTAGGGAGTAAGGGATTAAGGAATTAGGGGATTGGGTTCCCTGAAACGAAAAGCCGGGGTTGTGCAATTATCGCACAACCCCGGCTTTTAACTTTCAACTTTCCAACTTTCAACTTGCAACTCTCTTCTAAGGCTGATGCAACCGCAGCGCGATGTACGCCTTGCGGAAAGCGGTGTCGGAACGCAGGAGGCTAAAGGTGGACTCCGGCCGGTCGTTACCCCAGACCACGCAGGTGTTGAGGTTCCAGATGAAAAACGGCCCCACCCACGGTCGCTCGGCGATCAGACGGCTGGCGGCGATCAGGTAATCGGACTGCTCCTGCTCGGTGATCCAGGCGGCGTAGGGATAGGCGAAGTCGGGCGGGAGGTTGGTCGAGCGGATGCCCTCGGTGGCCGGCCAGCCGAACTCGGTGGGCCACAACGGCAGCGTTACGCCGTGCTGTTCGAGGATGGCGTGGTAGTCTTCCAGGGTGTCCAGAAAGAAGAAGCTGGGATGGTTGTTCCAGGCCGACGCTTCATGATAAGCATCCGTTGCGCGCTCCCACGGCGGATTGCCGTAGCCGTAGGGATGCACACCGATGCCGTCCACCCACTGCGCGGCGCCGGCGGCCAGCATCTCGCGCAGGAAGCGGCGGTCGTCAATGGCCGTGACGCCGTCGTCAATGCCGGTCACAGCCGGCGCCGCGCTGATAATGAGCGCCTGCGGGTCGGCCTGGCGGATGGCCTGGCTGCCCGCCGCCAGCAATTCGACGTAAGCGCCGGCGCCCAGCGTCTCACCGTACCACTCACGAGAGAGGTTCGGCTCGTTCCACAGCTCATACGCCGTCACCTTGCCGGCATAGCGTGCGGCCAGCACGCCCATGAAGCGGCCAAATTCGGCGGGATCGGCAGGCGGGCCGGTGGCGCCCTCCGCGTTACGCAGCCACCCCGGCGCATTGACCACGCTGATGAGCAGATCGAACCCGAAGTCGTTGGAGAGTTTGACCAGCCCATCCAGCTCCACCCAGCGATACTCCAAAGGTTTTTGCTCGATCGTGTGCCACTGCAACTGCACCTTGATCCAGCCGAAGCCCATCCCCTGCACCCAACGAAACACCTGCGAAAGATCGTTGGTGTTGGGATCAACCTGAACGCCGAATCCCGGCTTGGGCACCGGCGGCGGCAGAGGTGTCGCGGTGGGCGGCGGTATGGGCGTAGGCGGCGGCGTAGGCGTAGGCGTGACGAAATTGCCAAAGACCAGCGGGAAGAAAGACTGTGAAACCGACGTCGGCGATGGCAGCGGGGGCGCCGGCAGTGGGACGGGCGTGAAAGTCGGCGGGACGGGGGTAGCGAGCAACGAAACCGGCGGCGTGGGAGTCGCCGGCGGCGAGATCGGCATGATCGCCGTGGACAACGGCGAGAGCAGCGGCAACGTCGCGGTGGCGTACGGAACTGACGGCGATGGGGTTGGGGGATTCGCCGTGGGCGGCGCAGGCAACGCGCACGCCCACAAAGCCGCGAAAACAACCAGGATCACAAGAATTTTAATTTTCAATAGCGATCAACCACCCACCGTCTACGGCCAACTTACTTCGACATCATCCACGTAAACGTAGGTGTTATACCACTTATCCCAGCGATTAAAAACAGCGAGATACAACGTCACCGACCGGCCCCGGTACGCGCTCAGGTCCAGGGTTACGCTGCGCCAGCCCAGATCGTTGGGGTCGGTCTCGGCGGCGCGCCCGGCGCAAAAGACCAGGCCATCCGTCGGCGCCGCCAGCGGATGCCCCAGTCCGGTGACACACAAATCAAACCGTCGCGGGTCATCCGCCGCCGGGGTATTAGCGTCGGGAGGAAAGGTATTGAGGTAAATTTCGAAGCTATCCAGGTAGTTTTGGTTCTTGGAGCTGCGCACAAAGTCCTGCGAGACAAGGTGGTAATAGAGCGTAACTGTTGGCTTTTCCTCCGCAAGCGGAACTCCAAACGTCTGCCAGATGCGGGCGTTCCCCACCGGCACGTCGCCCTGTCCATCGGCGGTTGCATCGCCCAACAACACGCTGTATTGCCCTGAGTGTGGCTGGCCCGGGGCGTTGGCCGGGGTCACGGGCAGCGTATCTTCGGCTGACAGCCAACCATCCGCCAACGGAAGCTCAAAGCCGCCGTTGCGCAAAGGCATCGAGAGGAAATTCCGCGAAATCAGCGGGACATAAACCCGCGCAGGCACAACACACGTCAGGCTCTGCGCCGTAGCAGAATTGCCCGCCCGGTCGAAACCTTGTACGCGAAAAGCATAACACGTGTTCGGTGTCGCAGGGAACCGGGTGACGACGGTTGTGGCGGTCACCGGTACGGGCCAGGATTGCCACCCGGCGCCGGCGCTGCTGTACGCGACGGTGTAGTTCAAAATGCCCGACAATCCATCCCGGAGCGACCACTGCAGGGGAATCGCGCCCCCGGCAATCCGGTGCGGCGCGGTCAGCCAGACGGTCGGCGCCAGCGTGTCATACGTGGTGGTCACATCGCCGGGGAAAGTCAGGGAGGGCGGCGTCGCCGTATCCGTGTAGGCGACGGTCGTGAAGGCGTAACGACCATCCGCCCCCGGCACGAATGAAAAAGTCCCACTGAACGCGGTTGTAACGGGCAACACCGCCGCCGTCCACGGCCCACGGTCCAGGCGATACCACAGTCCGGTGGAAATCACCGTCGTGTGATCCCAACCGATCACCACCGTCTGCCAGGTCACGGGCAAGGGGCTCTGCCGGCCAAACGGCAGCGCAGCCGTAGCACGAGACGATTCAATGACGATCGTTTGCAGCGCGAGTGGGGCGGCCATTGTGGACAAAGCGGACGGCGCCAGCGCCGAAACACTCCAAAGCGCCGCCAAAACCAAAACGAAACTGATGATAAAACGAGTAATACGCGGCATTGTTATTGCCCTCCTAATGTTCGCACGTCCACCCGCACACGACGGTATCCCATTGCCAGTTGCCGGCGCAGGGGTCGGTTGGCATGGGACCAGGCTGACACGTTGCGCCGGGGGTTTCGGACGGAACTTCGGGCGGGGCTGTGATGAAAAGTGAGCGCGAGGCGCTCTTGATGTTCAAAACGACCTCCCCACCGGACCACAGTTGCACCCACCATTGATACTCTCCCAGAGTAGAAGGCATGGTGCAGGTGCCCTGATTGTCGCGGGTCGGCCAGCACATGGCCTCCGTCGAATTGAACGTGACCAGCCACGTCTGATCGTCGCGGCACAAGGTCCCACCTTCCCAACGGAATGCAACATCCTGCTGACCGGCATATTTGCTGGCTGCATCCGCCGGGGATGCCGGTTGCGGCGCGACGGGCATGCAGTCTGGCACGGGCGTTTTTTCAACCGTGGGCTGAGGCGTGGGCGTGTTCGTCGCGGGAACAGGCGTGGAAGTTGGCTTAAGCGTCTTGTCGGGGGTCGCCGTAGCGACTTCAACGGCGGAGTGCGTCGCGGTTGCCGCAAGCGTCTGCCCCGCCCCCGGCGTCGGCGATGTGGCGAGCGTCACCGTCGGTGTAGATGTGGCCGCGCCCCGCGGATTCAACGCACGCCACAAAACACCCCCGCCAACAAGCAAAAGCAGGAGGAGCACGGCCGCCCCCACCCACAGCCACGGAAAGCGCCGCCCTGACGGCACAGACACAGACGGAGGGTCCGGCACACGCGGCAATCCAGAAGCGACAGGAGGTTTGACAGGATTTGGAAGAGCGCGCGGCGCAACTTCGACGGCCACAAACGACTCCGTTGACTGCGCCACCGCCCGCACGACCAATGCCGTGATGTTATCCGGCCCGCCCTGCTGATTGGCGCTCTGAATGAGGGCGCTCACGGCTTCTTCGGGAGGATATTGCTGCAGAATAGCGGCGATGTCAGGATCGTGAACCGGTCCGCTGAGACCGTCCGAGCAGAACAACAAGGTATCACCGGGGAGCAATTCCCCCGAAAAAACGTCCACCTTGATCTCAGGCTGATGCCCCAACGCGCGGGTAATGACGTTGCGATGCGGCAAGTTGCGGGCATTTTCGCGGCTGACAATCCCGGCGTCAATCTGCTCTTGCACCCAGGAATGATCGTGCGTCACCTGAATCAGGTTGCCCTCCCGCAAGAGATAGCCGCGGCTATCGCCCACGTTGACCATGTGCACTTCGGCGCCACGCGCGACGGCGGCCACGGTCGTCGTGCCCATCCCATGACATTTTGGATTTTCCTGTGCGTCCGTGAACACCGCCAGGTTAGCCTTCTGCACGGCGCGGCTGAGGCTGCCGGCCACATCCTCATTGGGGTCGGCGTAATATTCGCGCTCGATGACCTCGACGGCCTTCTGGCTGGCGATTTCTCCGGCCTGGTATCCACCCATGCCGTCGGCCACGATGTAAAGCGCACCTTTGACCCGTAAAATCGCCGGATCCGTGGGGATTGAGATAAGCACGGAATCTTCATTGTGATCGCGTGTTTGTCCCACATCCGTCAGTTTTACAGCCACAGCCTTGATCGAGGCAGCCAGTCGGTCAGGTTGACCCGGTGTGTTCATAGATTCACCTCTGTTTAGCTAAGGCGCGTACAAACGCAGCCAAAATTCCTTCCAATTTGAAACGGCGCCGTCCGGTTCGACCCGGACGCGCCAACGCCAGTTTCCCGGTTTAGGGAGATCATACTTGTACACGAGGGCAATGCAATCCTCCGATTTTACCGGAACCCAGGCTTTTTCGTCCGAATCGTAATGCTCTAACTCAATGACAAAGTGTTGACCGGGATGCAAGGTACCTTCCCACTCAAATGTCGCGACTTTTTCCTGCTCGGTCAATTCACCGGCAGGTCGCAGCAAACTCAAGGGCGCATCGGCTTCGAGATAGGTCGTCGCCGATGGCTCCGGCGTATGCGTCGCCTTGATGGGCGTCGAAGTGGGCATGGCCCGTGGCGTTGGCGTCGGCGTCCGGGTGAACGCTGGCGTGACCGGCGCCACATACTCAGACGTGCTCGTGACCACCACAGGCGTCATCACCACAGTCGTGAGCGGCGGCGCATCGTGGTTTGACAAAGCGCGCCAACCCAGCCACCCCAACGCCGCCAGCAAAGGCAACGTCGCCAGCGTCCCAATCAGGTAGGGATGGCGCCGCAATCCCGCAGCGGGCGCCGGCGCTCCCTGCCGCACCTGCGCCAACAATTTCCCGGCGCCGGAGGGACGGCGCGACAGGTCCTTGCTCAACGCCGCCAGCAACGTGCGATCCAGATCGCGCGGCAAAGCCGGATTGAGAGTGCACGGCGCAGGAGGCGTGTCTTCCAAATGCTGCCGCACCAACACAAAGTCCTGCTCGCCCACAAACGGCGCACGCCCCACCAACATCTCGTAGATCAGCACCCCCAGGGAATAGATGTCGCTCCAGGGCCCGATGGGGCGCTCCCCCGAAGCCTGTTCCGGCGAGAGATACAACGGCGTCCCCTCGTGCGTCTTTTCGCCGCGCCGGCGGGTGATGCCGAAATCGGCCAGGACGGCCTGCCCCGTCTGCGAAACCAGGATATTCTCCGGCTTGATGTCCAGGTGCACCAATCCCTGCCGGTGAATTTCGTCCAGCGCCTGCACAATCGGACGCAGCAACTGCGTCACTTCCTCACGTGTAAAAGTGCGACGGCGCGAAAACCGCTGGCGCATCACCTCTTTGAGAGAGCGGTCTACATATTCCATCGCCACATAGACGTAGCCCTCCGGCGTTTGCCCGGCCTCGTGGATGCGCCGCACGCCGGGGCTCTGCAGATTTGACGAAAGTCGCGCCTCGGTCTCAAAACGCCGCAACGTCTCGGCGTCGCTCTGACGCAGCACCTTGAGTGCTACTTCGCGCTCCAGGCCCGGTTGCCACGCCTTGTAGACGACCGTTCGCTTGCCCCGGCCCAATTCCTGGAGCACTTTGTAAGGCCCGATAAACTCCGGCACAGGTTGCATCGCGCCGCTACACCGTGTCTTTGCGCTTCTGGAATCCCATAATCAAAAGCAGCAAGCCTACCATAATGCCGGCCATCCAGGCCCACCGCGCCGGCGGCGTCCCCCGGAAAGCATAATCGTAATTCTCGAACATGTTTTTGATGACCCCCTCGGCGCTGCTGATGGCCTTCTGGCGGTTCTCCTGCCAGTCGCCTTTCCGCTCGGACCACTGGCCGTCGCCGGTCATCAAATTTTCGTACTCGTCCCCCTGTTCATCGCGCAGATCGGCGTAGTCGTTGCTCTGCTCGTCGCGAGAGTCGGCATAATCCGTCTGCTGATCTTCGATGTCGTCCACGTATTCGCTGCACTGCCGGCGGGCGCTCTTCATATATTCGTCCATCTCCTGCGGATTCATCGGCGTCGGCATGGGGGTCAACGTGGGATTGGGCGTCGGCGACGGGTACGGCGTCGGCGAAGGGTAAGCGGTCGGCTGCACCGGTTTGGGCGGCTCTTGCGACCCCAGCGCTTCCTGCGCCGCCACGGTGAAGAAGTCCGGGTTGCGCACGCCGGGGAAATCCCGGCACTCGCCGCTGAAGATGGCCGAGCCCATGCAAACGCAGCCCTGAGCCTGTTTGTCCGCGTCGGATGCATTGAGCAACGTGTTCCACCCCGTCTCCCCGCCGGCGTCCTCCTTGCTGCGATCGGCCCAGCAAGGATCATCCACCAGAATCTCGCCGACCCCGGTGATGTTAAGCAGCGCCTCGAACGTCCAACGGTTGCTCATCAGCGGGCTGACGATCTTGTCCAGCGCGAGGGGAATGTCGCGCAGCGGCAACAGAGCGCCGGCGAAGATCAACTGCGGCACCAACACCGCGATCAGCACCAGCATCGCCATGTTGGCGTTGGGCACGCCGGCAGAAATCGCCAGTCCCAGGATGTAGCCCGCCAAGGTACCGAGCACCAGCGTGACGTACATCGGCAGATAGGCGGCGTTGCCGGCGGGCATGCTGCCCGGCGGCGCCACCAGCAGCATCTTGAAAAGCAGCAACGCCGCGCCCTGATAGAAAGCCATCAGCGCCCCCGTCAACACCTTGGAAAACACGTAGGGCATGATTTTCAGGTTGATAGCCCGTTCGCGTTTGTAGATCGCCTCCTCCTTGACGATTTCGCGCACGCTGCTCAGCGACCCGATGAGGATGGTGATGATGGCCGTCATAAATACCATCATCACTACGCGCGTGGGATTGCCCAGAACTGGATCGAACAGATGCGCCCCCCAGATGAAATCCATCAATCCCAGGATGGGCGCCAGCGCCAGCGTCATCAACAGCGTCACGCGATCCTGGAACAGAATTTTGAGATTGCGCGAGGTCAAAATGGAGAGCTGGCGCAGGGCCGAGACGCGCTTGCTCGCTGAACCCTTGCGTAGCGCGCCGGAGCGCCCCGCCTCCGGCTGCACGCGCGGCGCGGGCGCCTTCTTGCCGGCGGCGCCTTCGGGCGCCGTGGCCGTTGAAAGCGCCTGTTGTGCGGTCTGCAACCGCGAGACCACGCACTCCTGGTACTGCGTCGAACCGCGATAGCGCTCGGCCCACTGCTCCGGCGTGCCGCGCGCTTTGTCTTCGAGGATCGTGTAGATGTCGTCGAACTCAATGTCCTTGATGCGGCGTTCTTCGTCGGTGCGGTACTTGTCGTAGAAGACCAGCGCCTCTTCGGGGGAGCCGTAGTAAGCCAGATAGCCGCCTCGCACCAGGATGATGACCTTGTCGCACAGCATCACGTTCTTGGTGGCGTGCGTGATCAGCACAATCGTGCGCCCCTGGTCGGCCAGCTGGCGCAGCAGGCGCATCATCCGGTACTCGGTGCCGGGGTCGAGGCCGCTGGTGGGCTCGTCCAGGAAAAAGAGCCGCGGCTTGGTCAACAACTCCACGCCGATGGAAACCCGTTTGAGCTGCCCGCCCGACAATCGGTGAATCGGCAGGTCCTTGCGCTCGGCCAGATCCAATTCCTGCATCACCTGCGTCACCCGCCGGTCGCGCTCTTCAGGCGTGGTATCGGCGGGCATCCGCAATTGCGCCGCGTAGTCCAACGCCGCGTACAGGGTCAATTCCTTGTGAACGATGTCCTGCTGCGGAACATAGCCCATGTCATTGCGATAAATGTCGAAGTTGCGGTAGAGATCGTCGCCGTTCACCAACACCGCGCCGTGCGTCGCCGGGCGGAACCCGTTCACGGCGTCCATCAACGTTGACTTCCCCGCGCCGCTCAGGCCGACCAGCGCCACGAACTCGCAGGGATAGATGCTCATGTAAATATTCTGCAACAGGTTCAAATCCGGGCGCACCCACTTCTGCAAGTCGAACACATCCACCCGCAAGCCCTCGGTCTCGGTCGCCCGTTGGATCATCTCGCCGGTAAAACGCAACCGGAAAGGGCCGATGCGGATTTCGTCGTTGGGCTTCAGCCAGGCTTCCTCGTCAATCTTCTGGTTGTTGACGAAGACGCCGTTGCTGCTTTTGAGGTCGCGCAGCCGGTGGCGCCCGCCCATGCGCTCAATCATCGCGTGATAGCGGCTCACCTGGGGGTGGTTCAGCACGATGTCGTTGTCGCTCGATCGCCCGATTTTGACCGTCTCTTGCCCCGGCAACGACAACGTCTGTGTCTGTACGCGCGTCGCACCCGCGTCCTCCTCCGTCGTCGCCGGCAAAAACCCGACGTGAGGCCGGAATTGCATGGCGACTTCCTGCGCCAGGTAAACCACGTCGCCGGGAGCCAGCAACCGGGTTTGCACGCGCTGCCCGTTGTACTTGAGGCCGTTGGTGCTGCCCAAATCGCTGATCTGGTAGCCGTTGGCCGTCCGCTCGATGCGCGCGTGATGGCTGGAAACTTGCGTGTGCGAAAGAACCAGGTCGTTATCGGCGGCCCGGCCCACCGTAACCGCGGCCTTTTCGAGAGGATATTTGGTCAGCTTGTGGGCAACGAAGACCGAGAGCCCCGGCTGTGGCTGGGAACCCATCTTGACCTGATGCGCGACCGGCGTCGGCGCGGGCGCCTCCGGCGTGACCAGGCGCAGCGCCAACGAAAACCCGGCAACCGTGAGCGTATCGCCGGGACGAAAAGGCGCCGACGTCTGGGGCGCCAACGGCTGCCCGTTGAGCAACGTGCCGTTGCTGGAGCCCAAATCCTCAACCAGCGGGAACGCGGCAGGAGGGAAGGTCAACCGGGCGTGATGCGCCGAGACCTTGGTATGTTCCAAAATAATGTCGTTGTCTTGAGCGCGCCCCAGCGAGAGCGTATCCTTCAGGACCGGATGTTCGTCGCCGGCGTCCTGGGTAAGCCAGACCTGCAGGACATAAGTTGAAACCGCCATTGGATAGCCTCCTGGGCGAGTCAGCGAATTACAAATTACAAATTACAAATTACAAATTACGGATTACGGATTACGGATTACGGATTTCACGTTTCATCAGCTGAGCTTGAAAACAAACGTCGTATCCCCCAAACGGACAACGTCCCCGTCCTGCAACTCTATCGGATCGCGGACGCGGTTTTCGTTGACGTAGGTGCCGTTGGCACTGCCGAGATCGTAGATGCGATAGACGCTCTCTTCAATCTTGATCGTTGCATGGCGGCGCGAAATCTTCTCGCCGAGCAATTTGATCTGATTCTCGGAAGCGCGACCGATGCCGATCACCGGTTGGTTGATGGGATACTGCTGCTGCGAAGCCTGCTCCACCAGCATCGCGGTCTGCGCTTTGGGGCGGCGATCGAGCAAAAGCGTGCGCTCCTGTTGCAACGGCTCCACAGACGGGTGCTGCGCTGTTGGAGACGGCGGCGGCGAAAGAGGTTGTCCCGACGGCGGCGTTGCCGTAGCGGCAAAAATCGGCGGAGGCGGCGTTGCCTGGACGCCATAAGGAGTGCCGCCCATCCCCACCTCCGTAGGCGAAGAGAGCGGCCCAACCGGGGCAGAGGGCCCCCAAGAGGCGTTGGTCGCCGGGGTTGGGTTGCCGCCAAACGGCGCGTCGCTGCTGTAAGGCGGCGTATAATCCGGGCCAACGACCGGCGTGGGCGTGTAATAGCCCTGATCGCCGCCGGTAGGCCAGGCCGGCGGCGCGGGTTTACGCCGCCGCGACACCAGGAACAAGATCACGGCGATCAAAATCGCCAAGAGCCCCACGCCCAATAGGAGAAACCAGAAGTAATCCTTAAATAACCGCGCGAGCGGGGACGTTGTGGCTCCCGGTTCCTTCGTCGGAGAAGGCGTGGTCGCCGCAGTTGCCGGCACCGCCGTCGTTCCTTCCGCAGGTTCAGGCGTCGCCGTAGCCGGCGACGCCGTCGGCGCTGCGGGCGCGCCGCCCACTTCGAACACACGGCTGGCCGTGCCGACCATGCCGGAGGCATCCACGCGCACCTCAAGAATCTGCCGCCCACTCTGCAACGAGCCGGCGTGGTAGGTCAACAAGTAGTGCTTGCTCATCGTCTGGCGCACATCGTCCAGGAAAGCCTCAAAGTTAGCGCTGTCGGGGGTGTTTTGGTAATCGCCCCCCGTGCGATTGGCAATCTCATTCAAGGATTGATCATAACTCCGGTTCTGGCCCGTGTAGCCGATGGCATACACCGGCACCTTGAGCCGGTTGGCGACATCAATCACCGTCTGATCGTTGTAACGGCTGCCGACGTCCCCGCCATCGGTGATGACCACCACGGCGCGGCGTCCCACCGGCTCCTTGAAAATTTCCGCCGTAAAGCGCATCGCCCTGACCATCGCATCGTACAAAGGCGTCCCACCTCTCCCCGAAACCGCCTGCAAGTTCTGCACAAAATTGTCCACGGCGCCGCCATCCTCGGTGAACCCATATTCGTAGGCGTCATCCAGGGTGGTCGAGTCGGGATCCACATCGTGCCGGACGCTGAACAACGCCACCCGATCCTGCGGGGGTTTGGTGGTGCACAGGTGTTTGATGGCGGACTTGGCATCGTCCAGCGGCTTTCCGCTCATAGATTGGTAAAGCTCAAGCACGACCGCCAACGAGACGACGGCATCCTCCTTGATCTCGGCCTGATCCGGCGCAAACGGCTGCCCGCCGGAAACGGTCAGCGTGAAGTCTTCGGCTTTCAGGTCCTCCACCGCCCCAACCTGGGGGTGCCGCACGGTAACGTAGACCTGGATCACCTGTTCGTCGGCATAACGATCCATCAGGACATCGTCCACCACCACGATCAGGTCTTGCTCCTGAGCCAGCGCGGGAACGGGAAGCGCCGGCGTCAGCGCCAACCACAGGCTCAGCCAAAAACACACCCCATATCTTACCCAGCGTTTCATAGTTCCTCCCCAAGCAGCGCGCACGGGAATCGGTCTCACACCTGCTTGAAAACCAGCATGGTTTTTCCGATCAAGATGTAGAGTCCATCGCTCAACACATAGCGGTAAACCCGATTGGTCTCTTTCTTGCAGGTTCCATAGTCGCCGACAAAGGTACCGTTGGCGCTGGCCATATCGTAGAGCACAAATTCCTCGACCTTCGGATTCAACTCGGAGGGCTCCAGGCGGATTTTGAGATGCTGCCCGGAGACGGCCGGATCGCGCAGCAACACGGCGCCGGACGTGCGCCCAACCACCGTTTCACGTTGCAACGTGAAAACCGTTCCACGCGCCCCGCCGACTCCCTCGACGATCGCCAACCAGGCCAGCGGAACGGTCTCCTTAGAACCGGCGTGCATCATCACCGTTCGCGAATCATCGGCGGGCGGCGCAGGTTGTGCGGGCGGAGGCGAGTACGGGGTTCCAGGAGGCGTGGGACGCTGCTGAGGGTATACCTGCTGGAAAGGCGGCGGTTGCGCCGGGCGCTCGGTCGGAGAGTCCTCCATCTGAGCCGTGCGATCGTCGGCTACGGTAGGCCGATCAGCGTCATCGGGTCGCGCCCAGGGATTGTGTCCATCAATGACAGTCTTCTTATTGTCCTCGTTCATACCCACCTCCCCAAGAGTTGAAAGTTACACGTTGAAAGTTGAAAGTTGAAGAGCGAGTTAGCGAATAGCGAATAGCGAATCGGCGAGTCAGCGAATTACGAATTACGAATTACGAATTACGAATTACGAATTGCAGATTTCACGCTTCACGTTTCACGCTTCATCCCCATCCAAAACATCATATCTCCACCCGCATGACCTGGCTCCCAACACAGATTTCGTCTCCGGCGTTGAGCGGAATCTCTCCGTAGATCCGTTGCCCGTTGACCCAGGTGCCGTTGCGCGACAAGTCTTCCAGCCAGAACTGGTTCCCGTGCGGGGTGATGGTGATGTGATGTTGCGAAATGTAGCCGTCGTCGGGCGCAATTTGCGCGCGACCCAACACCACGGTAGGGCCTTCCAGGCGGATAATCTTTCCCGGCGTCAGCCCCTGGGTAACGACCAGGCGCGCGGCCAACGGCTTGGGCATAGGCGGCGGCGCGATCTGCCGTTGAAACCCAAGCGCCTGGGCCATCTCCCATGCCGACGCATAACGATGCTCCGGCTCCTTCGCCAACGCCTTCATCACGACTTGTTCGAGGTGCCTGGAAACGCCCGGACGAATCTGCGACGGCGGCAGCGGCTTCTTGTTAATGTGTGACGACAGCACCATGTTGAAAGCGATCCGTTCCTTGGTCAGCGTGTCAATCTGCTCCGGGAGCGGAAAAGGCGGGTGGCCGACCAATAATTCATAAAGCACCACCCCTACCGAGTAAATATCGCTGGAAGGCAGGATGCGCTGCGCGCGCGCCTGCTCCGGCGAAACGTACTCCGGCGTCCCCATCAGACGATTCTGTGTCACCGTGACCGATGAGGTCAGCTTGGCGATGCCAAAATCCGCCACCTTGACCAGGCCGCCATCTTCCAACAGAATATTCTCCGGTTTGATGTCGCGGTGGACGATGTGACAGAGATGCGCGTAGTGCAATGCGTCGCAAACCTGGCCGATGATCGCCACAATCTGCGCATCGGTCAGCGGCTTGCCCACCAAAGCACGCAACGATCGTCCTGCGATGTATTCCATCACCAGATAGAACCGGTTATCCTGAGCGCGCCCGGCGGCAAGGACACGGCAGATGTTGGGATGTTCGCGCAAGGCCGCGCCGATTTCACCCTCCTGGATGAACTTGCGCACGATGTACTCATCGGTGACATCCAGAACCTTAATGGCAACCGGTGTCTTATGGGCGTCAAGCGCTTTGTAAACAACCGACATCCCCCCTTGACCGATCTTATTTTCCAGAGCGTACCCCTCGAAACACGTCTGATCCGATAAACTCATACTATCCGGCGAGGTAGATCGCGATCGCGGAGCGGGAAGCGGCGGCGGCGTGCCTTCCCGGAGAAAACGGAAAGCGGAATTGCACAACTGAATCACATCGCCGTTCTGAAGGACATGGCGCAGCACGCGCTGATTGTTGACATAGACGCCGTTGACGCTGTTGCGATCGTAGAGCACGCACTGCCCACCCTCCGTCGCAATCTGCGCATGTTGCCGCGAAACCAACCCATCCCCGATCAACACCACGTCATTGCCCAGATCGCGTCCCAACGACAAACCACGGGGCGCCGCAATGCTAAACGTTCTGCCCTTCATGAGCCCTTCCAATCCGGCCAGGGTAGCGACGGCATGGGGGTCTGGCGTTGTCGAGGTTGCTTGCAGAACCATGCCGCAATAGGGACAATGGGTCGCATTGGCCGTAATCGGTCGCGCACAACCTGGACAAGTCGGCAGTAGAAGACGGTTAGCGCGATGGTGCCATCCGAGAACCCAGATTGTCGCCACAATAAGAAAGAGCAGTAAAACCCCTGCTCCCAATAGAATCCAGAGAATGTTCGGCATCCTTTTGTCGCTTCACCACTAAGGACTGAGCATAACGCGCCCGCCAGAGCCGGTGCAGAATTTACCTCAAGTATAGATAAAGATACACAAAAATACAAACGATCTGTGAGCCGCCTCGCAGCATAAGATTTGTTCTCACGGTGTGTCGAGGCTATACTGTTTTATACAGCACCCGCACTGCGAGACGAGTTGGGTTTAGAAGATTGTTACAAAAAAGCAGCGGGGACGCCCA
>DAOUFX010000014.1:0-4052 GCA_034429675.1 Anaerolineae bacterium
CCGCGCAAAACCCCCTTTATGTCTCTGACACGTAGACCGCGATTTTCATCCAACCGCTGGTGAACCGCAGGTTAACACCTTCTTCCATATTTAGTGCAACAGCGGCGCGACTTCTTCGCCCACCAGTTGGCTCAGGTATTCCGGGTGTTGCGCGCGGAGTGCGTCGTAGAGCCAGATTCCGCGCTCGTACCAGTTGCGGATCTCGTCGCACCACCATTCCTGCGGCTCGGCAAACATTCCGTCGGTGCACGAGACGTGCCAGGGACAGTAACCGCCGCACAGATTGATGGCCCAACAGCTCTCGCATTTGTGTTTGGTGGCAAAGTACCCGCGCAGGTAAGCGGTGAACCGCTCCGGGTCAATGCCGTTTTTTACATTGCCCAGGACGTAGGCCGGCATTCCCACGTAGCGATGGCAGGGGTAGAGCGCGCCGTCAATGCCAACGGTGGTGCAGCCGCGCCCGACGCCACAGCGCATCCGCCGGTTTTGCGCGTCGTGAATACTGCGCACCACGCCGGCCCAGGGATTGAAGCGCACGCGTTCGCCACGCGCCAACTGCGCAAAGAGCCGTTCGATGAAGAAGTCGTCCTGCGCCTCCAGGATTGCATTTTCCACCGGACCGACGTCGTAGGGGCCGGCGCCATCCACCGTACCGCTACAGCGACTCATCGCCACCCGGCTGAAACCGAAATCCTCCAAAAATTGCACGATGCGCGGGCGATCCAGGCATTGGTTGCTCAGGGTGCAGCGCACCGTCACGCTACGGCGACGCTCCATTAGACGGCGCACGCCGGCAGCGGCCAGCGCGAAGGAGCCTTTGCCGTTTGCCATCGGGCGCATCGCGTCGTGCACTTCGGGCGGCCCATCCAGGCTGATCATCAGCCCGAAGTTGTATTGTTTGATCAGACCAATCACCTCATCGTCCAGCAGTGTGCCGTTAGTGGTCATGCTGTAGCTGACGCGCTTACCGCGCTCCGCGCCGAGTTGCTGGCTGTAAGCGATGGCCTGTTTCAGCACCGGCTTGTTGAGCAACGGCTCACCCCCGAAAAAGGTGATGTTGATCTGCTCGGCAGTTCCGGCGCGTTGAAAGACCAGGTCTATGGCTTTTTGGGCGATTTCCCAGGGCATGATTCCGTGATTGAGGGCATCGTGGGCGCCCATGTAGCAGTAGCGACAGCGCAGATTGCAGGCTTCGGCCAGATCAAGCTCTATGTTGCCTGTGGACATGCGCGCCAGTTGTTGGATGTAGATTTCGTTTTCGACGTCGTCATACGTTTGCAGGGGTGCGTGGAATATTCCCTGTTTTTCCAGCCAATCCAACTCGCTCAGTACCGACCCGGCTGTCTCTGTGCCGTAAGCCTCCGCCAGACGCGCGGCTTGCGCCTCCGGCGGCGTGCCATCCGCTTTTAGCCGCAGCGCATCGTAGGCCGGTGCATCCAGTTGCATCACGGTGCTTGTCTCTATGTCCAGGGCGTAATGGCGGCTACGATACTCGAACAGGTGATAGGGGGCAAGTGAAAGAGTTTTCATTTCAATCTCGTTTCTCTTGCCTTTATTGTACTCCCAAAAAGGTTTAAAAACACACAGCGGAGGGCGTGCGCCCTCCGCTGTGTGTCGGGTTATATCAATTTACCAGGCGTCGGTGCGAGTAACGGTGCCGGTGGCAGGGGTGGTGAAGGTTTTGTTCGCGCCGCTCTGCCAGACGACGTTGGTGCAGTTGCCGTCATAATACTTGATGTATTTGTACTCGACGGCGGTGGACGCCGGCAGGTTCGCCGTGCCGGTCCAGGTGGGGTAGGCGGTGGGCGAGAGCTTGACGGCCGAGCAGGGATTCCAGTTGCCCAGCGCCGCGATGTTGCCGACAACGTAGACGTTCTGCCCCACACTGGTGGTCGCGCCGCTGACGGAGAACGACGTGGGAATACCCTGGACGCCGCCGCCGCCGCTGACGGTGTAGGCTTTGGTCTGGTCGTTGAAGGTGATGGTGTACGAGCCGGCGCCGTTGGTGATGTAAATGTCGCTGCCGCTCTGGTTGGCGATGCCGTCATTGTTGGTATCGCCGAAGTTCAGCGTCCAATCGCCGTAGATGTCGAACTTGAAGCGGTCCGTGCTCGCGCCGGTGAAGGTCGCGGTGGTGCGCCAGGTGTAATTGCCGACCAGTTCCATCGCCGTGGTTGCCCAGGCGTTAGATGTGCCGCGGAAGTAAACCTGCGGGTAGGTCTTGGCGTAACCGCCGCCGCCGCTCGTCTTGTCGTTGACGTGGATGGCGACCGCCGTCCAGGGAGCCAGCGTGATGCTGGCCGTGCCGTCGCTGTTGACCGTGACCGTGGTCCCGGTGCAGCCGTTGCCGGCGGCGTTGAGTTGGCCGTTGATCACATTGCAGTAGGTTCCGGCGGCCATGCCCGTCTGGAAGCTGCGGGTGAGCGAAGTGCTCTCTTTGTTGATGGCGATGAAGCCCAGGCTGCCACGGCTGAAGGCGATCTGGTTGGCGCCGTTGTCCCACCAGTTGTTGACGGTGAAGGCCGACGACGTGACATTGCGGAACTCGACCATGTTGGCGATGTCCGTCCAACGGTGTTCGCAGACCCAGTTGCTGCCGAAGCAGTCGTAGGAATTGGGGTTGTTGTAGTCGCTGTAGACGTTCCTGGTATTGCCGGCGCCGTCCGAAGGCGGGCTCTGGTCGTTGCTGTTGAAGTAGAAGCTGGACATGATTTTCGGATACCCGTAGGGCCAGGCCAGCATAAAGTCGTTGGTCAGGTTGTACAGGCTGGCGTCTTTGTAGGTGACGATGTTGCCGCCGCCGCGCTGGTTGTCGTGGTTGTCCACGAAAACGACCGCGTTGGCGCTGGTCATGAAGCCCCAGGACTCACCGAATTGACTCAACCAGGCGAGATTGCCCGTTTTGAAGACCCGTCCGATTTCCTTGCTGTAGTCGAACTCGGTGACGTCCCCGTTCTGGAAGTATTCCGGGCCGGTGATCGGTTCGCCGGCGCCTTCGATGACTTCCTGGAAGACGTAGTAGTTGCCCGTGACCTGTGAGAAGATCGCCTTGATGTCGTTGGTGTCCATGTGTTTGGCGGCGTCAATGCGGAACCCCGCCACGCCGATGTTCACCAGGTCTTGCAGATAGGCCACGATCTGGCCGCGTACGTAGGTCGAGCTGGTGTTCAGGTCGGCCAGGTTGACCAGCTCGCAGTTCTGAACTTCCCAGCGGTCGCCGTAGTTGGCGATGTCGTCGTTGCCGTTGCGCCCGCAGTGGTGGAAATCGTTGTAGCCGTAGAAGGGATAGGTATAGACGCCGAAGCTCGACCCCGCGCTGCCGGTGCCGCTGCCCACGCCGGTCATGTGGTTGATGACGGCATCTACGTAAATGCCCACACCGACCGCGTTACAGCGCTGCACCATCTCGATGAACTGGGCGCGGGTGCCGCTGCGGCTCTGCAGCTGGTAGCTGACCGGCTGGTAGCGCTGCCACCAGGGGTAGTTGGTCACAATCGCGTGTTCGTTGGGCGGGGAAACTTGCACGGCCGAAAAGCCCTTCGGGCCGAGGAAATTCTCGCACTCTTCGGCGACGTCGAGCCATTTCCACTCGAAGAGGTGCACGAAGACGGTGCGCGGGGGGACGCTTTGCGCTGCGACTTGCTGAACGCTGTGGGGGAGGATCGGAAGCACAAAGAGTACCAACAGGGACGCTAAAACCAAACGCCAGGAATGCCGAACAATAGGTAAGCTTTTCATCTTCAACTCCTTTTCAGAAACCTAACAGTTTTTTTTCCATTGCTCGGGCGCGACGCATTTGCCGTCCAGTAGCAAACTCAAGGCAGCGTTGGGGCGGAAGGAGGACATGACCTTACAGATTTGACGGTTTTTCATTATTGGCCCGTCGTCTGTACGCATCTGTCTCCGACGAAATTTTTCCGACCAGGGGTGCCTTGAGTTCCAATCGTAAGACCACAATAAAGAGCGCTTTTATCCCACTTTTATGCGCTGCGCCGTACCGAGCAATAAATCTTAACGAGACAAAAAGTGTATCTTCTCAAAATTTGGGGGTG
>DAOUFX010000015.1:0-5540 GCA_034429675.1 Anaerolineae bacterium
CTATGATTGAAAGTATCTTCTCAAACCCCCACCCCCAGATATTTGAGAAGATACTTTCAATCATAGCGGTTTTGTGCCGGTTGTGCAAGTTTTCGCGAGCATTTGTCAACTCCGCCAAATCGGAGACAATAGCGGGAGTTTGTCGTTCGCCTGACAATAACAACGGTATTGAAGAGCGATACAGTGGGTTGATGATGACAACTTATTTGATTTGGGATGCCGGCGGCACACTTTTTGACACATATCCGGCGACGACAGCGGCTGCAGAAGCGGCCTTGCGGTCGTTGGGGCAGGTTCCGCCATCGCCGAAGCAACTGATGGGCTGGTTCCACCAGACGCTCTCGTTCGGGATGCAGCGGGTTGCCGAGATGTACCGGTTGGACGTCGCACAGTTCGCGGCGCAGTTTGCGACGTGCTACGATCAGATGGATGTGACGCTCCAACCGCCGTTCCCCGGTGTGGTGGCTGTGTGTCGGGAGATGTGTCGCCGGGGTGGACAGAACTTCATTATCACCCACCGCGATCGCGCCTCGTTGCAAAAGCTGCTGGATGCTCACACCATGGCCGGCTATTTCACCGCTTGGGTGACAGCGGAAGACCCTTTCCCGCGCAAGCCGGCCCCGGCTTCGATTTTGGCGCTCCTGCAACGCTACGCTCTGGCGCCGTCGGACGGTCTGGCCATTGGCGACCGCGACCTTGACGTTCAAGCCGGTAGGAATGCCGGCCTGCGCACCTGCTTCTTCGGAAAGGAGCCCCACACGACCCCGGCGGATTTGGCGATCGTGGATTATAATGAGCTGTATGAGTGGTTGTGGCCAGGGGGAGAAACGTGAAACGTGTAATCCGTAATCTGTAATTTGCTATTTGCTATTTGCTATTTGCTATTTGCTAAGGAGTTCGTATGTCCGTCTTTCCAACTTTTCCTGAGTTCAAGGCGCTGTCGCTTGAGGATCGTGATTTTTTTCATGAGCGGTTGTGGGCATTCCAGCCGCAGACTTCGGAGTTGACCTTTGTCAATCTCTACATCTGGCGCTCTTATTACAAGTTTCAGTGGTCGGTTTACAAGGATTGGGTGTTTATCGTGTCCAATCGTGCGGGCGATGTGTATGCGTTGCCGCCGGTGGGGCCGGCGCCTTACGGGGAGCCAGCGCGGGTTTTGCTGAGCTGGCTGGCGGTAACTTTCCCGTCCGTCCCGCCGCACATTGCGCGTGTGGGGAAGCCGGCGGCGGATGATTTGTCGGGGATGGCGGAGTTCGTCGTCGCGCCGGCGCGTGAGCACTTCGATTATGTGTACAACAGTCACGATCTGGGGCAATTGGCCGGTCGCAAGTACAGCAAGAAGCGCAATCACATCAGCCAGTTCTTGCGCGCTTATGAACACAGCTACGCTCCCTTGACTGCGGATCTGGTCCAGGGGTGTCTGGATTTGGCGGAAGTCTGGTGCAAACAGCGTCTGTGCAACGAAGACATCAGTTTGCAGCACGAGTTCTGCGGCATCCACGACGCCCTGACGCACCTGGACGTTCTGCATCTTGAAGGCGGCGCGATCCTGGTGGAAGGAAAAGTGCAGGCCTTCGCGCTGGGTGAATTGCTCAATGCGCAGACGGCTGTGGTGCACATCGAGAAGGCCAATCCCAATTTCAATGGAATTTACCCGATGATTACCCGCGAATTCTCAAACCGGCGCTGGTCGGACGTGCCTTACATCAATCGGGAGCAAGACCTCGGCGACCTGGGCCTGCGCCAGGCAAAAGAATCCTACTATCCTGAGTTTTTGGTTGAAAAGTTTAGTGTCCGCCCGGCATAGACGCCGGCAGGCCATCGCATCAAAAGTTTGGGATACGGATAGCGTAGCCGTTGATTGGATCATTCTATTGTGGAGCATTGACAGGGTATTATGAATCCCCGTTTGACAGACATTTTACAGCGCGCGCGTAGCGGGGAATGGCAGCTGGCGCTGGTAGATTTGCGCGATTACGTGAAAACTTATCCGGCGGACGTGGATGCCTGGTTGGTGTTGGGTGAACTGGCTCCCGATCCCAAGATTCGTCTTTCGGCGCTGCGACGCGCTTTGCAGCTCGACCCCGAAAATGCGACGGCGCAACAAGCGTTGGCGGATCTTTCCGTCGCTCCGGTTTCCGAGCGTGAGTCCCCGGTTCCCGTAGCCCCTGCGTCCGAGGCGCTTGCGCCTGTTGCCCCGGCAGAGGCGACACCTGCGACAGAACCAATTTTCGGGGTGGACGAGAGGGTCGCGGGCGAAGCGCCGCTTGCATTCGAAGCGACTGCTCCAACCGACGTTATCCCTGTGGGCGCTCCCGTGGCCGATGGCGTCCCGGCGCCGGACGCAGAAAGCCGATCTGCGGTGGAAGGAGAACTGCGCGAGTTCCAGGCGGTGCGTGAGGCGCGCGCGCGGCTCTGGCCGTTCGTGCCTCGCAATGAGAAAAAGCGCGCGTTGGGCGATTTGTTGGACGAGGGGCGGCTGACTCGTCAGGATTTGCTCTGGGCGGCGGACAAAGCTCAGGAGGCAGACGTGCGTGAGGCCGCGCAGACTGTCCTGAACCATGCGCACCGCTTGCCGGACGTGGGGATGTCCGTGGAGGACGCGCGGCTGGTGGCCTGGCCTTTCCGGCGCTTGAACCGCCCGTTGGGAGAATTGGTGGACGACGGCGTGGTCAAGGTTAACGAGTTGCGCCGGGCGACGTGGTTTGCTCAGGATGCGCGGGTGCGTGAAGCGGCGCGGCTGTTGATTCCACTGGCCGGCAAACGCCAGAAAAAGCCCAAGAAGAAGCAATCGCAGCCGGCCAGGATGCCGGCGGAATCCGAAACCCCATCCAGGCCGGAGAAGCGCTCCGGCCTGGCGCCGCGTTCGCGTGCACGCCCGATGCCCATCATTGAGGGCGCGAATTACCTGATCTCCGAGATTGAACGCCGCGCGCGGCAGAAAGCGGTGATGGAGTGGGGCTCGGCGAGTTTGCTGTTGATCGGAACGGTGGTGTTGTTGCTGTACCTCATTCTTGGTTTCATGTCGGGCAAGACGCCGCCGGTGTGGGCGTGGTTGTTGCTCCTCGTCCTGGTTCCACCGCTTTTCTGGATCAGTGAACGGCTGGCCGAGCTGAGAGTTGAAGAACGAAATTTCCGCAAGGGCCAGCAGGGCGAAGTGTTGGTGGCGCGAAAGTTGCGCGAGGGATTGGGCGGCGATTGGATGTTGTTCCGCAACGTCAAGCTGCCGGGCAGCACCGCCGACATTGATATGGTGTTGCTGGGCCCGCCGGGAATCTTTTCGCTGGAAGTGAAGGCGTACAGCGGCTCTTTTCAATACCGGAAAGAGCGTTTCTACCGGCGCTCGGTGATGGGATGGCGCTCGATGCACCACAACCCCGGACGGCAGGCGCGCGCCGGGGCGGGATTGCTTCACCAATACATTTCCCTCACGTTGAACCGGGATATTTGGGTGGAGCCGCGCCTGGTCTGGGTCGGTCCCGGCTCTTTGACGCTGGACTCGCCACAGGTCTTCGTGTGGTATATGGATCGGCTGGAGCGCGAGACCGAACGGCTGCGCTCGCTCCAGACGACGCTCTCCGAGCAGGATCGGGCGACGCTCTCCGGGTTGCTACGCGGACTGTGCAGCACATTGCGCCATTCCGAGACGGGATAGCGCCCAGGATTTTACTGCAAAGGACGCAGAGGTCGCAAAGATTTTTTAGGGTCTCTCTGCGTTCTCTGCGCCCTCAGCGGTAAAAATGTCTACTGTCCTATTGCTTTTTCGGTTTGGCGGCGCGCGGCGCGCGCTTTTCGGCGTGTTGGATGGCGGCCTCGATCAGGCCGGAAAAGAGCGGGTGCGGTCGCTGCGGGCGTGTCTTGAACTCAGGGTGGAACTGGCTCCCCACCATCCAGGGATGATCCTTCAGCTCGGCGATTTCGACCAGACGCCCGTCCGGTGAAAGTCCGCTGAAGACGACGCCGGCGTCGTTCAACATTTGCCGGTAGGCGTTGTTGAACTCGAAGCGGTGGCGATGGCGCTCGTGGACCTCGTCGGCCTGGTATACCCGCTGCGCCTGTGTGTCCGGTTGGAGGATGCAGGGGTAGCTGCCCAACCGCATCGTACCGCCCATGTCAATGATGCTGTTCTGATCTGGCATCAGGGAGATGATGGGATGTTTGGTTTTGGGATCGAACTCGGCGCTGTTGGGTTCGTCGTTGCCGAGGATTAACCGGGCCAACTCGATGCACATGACCTGCATCCCCAGACACAGCCCCAGGTAGGGAATGCGGTTTTCGCGGGCGATGCGCGCCGCGATGATTTTTCCCTCGATGCCGCGATGTCCAAACCCTCCCGGCACCACGATGCCGTCCGCCTGCGCGACCCGATCCAGCGCCTTGCCGTGTTCCAAATCTTCGCTGTGAATCCAATCAATGACGGCGTCGTGATCGCGCCAGATTGCCGCGTGCGTGATGGCTTCGCGCACGCTGATGTAGGCGTCGTGCAGTTCCACGTATTTGCCGACCAGGGCGATGTGCAGCTCCGGCTTCTGGCATTTCATTCGCGTGATGACCTGCTGCCAGTTGTCGAGCTCCGGCGGGTGAACCTGCGCCTGCAATCCCAATTGCTCGACCACCAGCTCGCCGACGCCGGCCTGTTCCAATTGCAGCGGCACTTCATAGATGCTTTCGGCCGTCACCAGGGAGACCACCGCTTCGCGCTCCACATCGCAGAAGAGCGCAATCTTGTCGCGGACGTCGTCGGTGATGGGCAAATCCGAGCGCAGGGCGATGATGTCCGGCTGGATGCCCAGCCCGCGCAGTTCGCGCACGCTGTGTTGGGTGGGTTTGGTTTTCAGTTCGCCGCTGGCCTGGAGATGCGGCAGCAGGGTCACGTGGACGTAAAGCACGTTTTCGCGGCCCACGTCCTTGCGCATCTGGCGGATCGCTTCCAGGAAGGGCTGGCCCTCGATGTCGCCGACGGTCCCGCCGATTTCGACGAGCGCGACGTCGGCGTTCAGGGTTTTGGCGGCCAATACGATGCGGCGTTTGATCTCGTTGGTTACGTGGGGAACGACCTGAATCGTACCGCCGAGGAAGTCGCCGCGCCGCTCGCGCGCGATGACCTCGCTGTAAACCTGGCCGGTGGTGACGTTGTTGAGCTTGCCCAGGTTTTCGTCAATGAAGCGCTCGTAGTGACCGAGGTCGAGGTCGGTTTCGGCGCCGTCTTCGGTGACGAAGACTTCCCCGTGTTGGTAGGGGGCCATCGTGCCGGGGTCTACATTGAGATAGGGGTCGAGTTTCTGAATTGAGATGCGCAACCCGCGAGATTTCAGCAGGTGGCCTAGTGATGCGGCCATAATTCCCTTTCCCAGAGAACTGACCACACCTCCCGTGACGAAAATGTACTTGGTTGACATGTATTCACCTCCACGGGATTTCAATTGTACCTGAGGTTGCGCAGAACGCCAGTTTATGCCACAATGGTGATACAAAGATGGTATCATCTCAATAATGAGGGAGAGAGGTGGGGGCTGGGGCGGGTTACCCCCGCCCCAAAC
>DAOUFX010000016.1:0-9041 GCA_034429675.1 Anaerolineae bacterium
TGATGGTCGGGGTGAGGGTTTGGGTCGGCGGGGGCGGCGGTTCGGCTTCGGCGATGGGCGCCGAGCAGCCGCACAACAGGCACATCAGCAAGCAGGGGAAGAAGATTTGACCGCAGAGTTCGCGGAGAAGCGCCAGAGATTTCGGCGATCCCGGCGTCTTTAGAATCGGGACGATCTTGCCGCGCAAATTTTGGAATGGTTGACGTTTTAGCATGGGGTATCCGCCGTTTTAGAAGAAGCGGGCCAGAGCTCTGCCAGCAGCATCCCGGCCAGGATCAGGATGCCGCCGAGCCATTCCTGACCCGTCAGAATTTCACCGGCCAACGCCAGCGCGAAGATCGCGGCGAAGACCGGCTCCAGAGTGAAAATGAGCGCGGTGTGGGTGGGCGTGGTGTGTCGTTGCGCCCAGGTTTGCAGGCCAAAGACCACCGCCGTTGCGGCGATCCCCAAATAGAGCACCGCCGGGAGCGCCTGGCTCAGTCCGGCGACGCGGGGGAGGATTGCTGCGGCGGTTTGCTCTTGGGCGAGAAGCGCCTGGGGTTGCGCGACGATTGCCGCCAGCGAAGTCAGGACGGCGACAGTGAGGAGTTGCGCCAGTGTGAACGGCAGCGCGGCGTGGCGTGGCGCGAAGTGCGCCGTGCTGATGATGTGCAGCGCGAAGCATCCGGCGCAGGCGAGCGTCCACCAG
Source organism: Anaerolineae bacterium (assembly GCA_034429675.1). GTDB lineage: Bacteria > Chloroflexota > Anaerolineae > B4-G1 > SLSP01 > JAKQHY01. Next base: position 689 of record DAOUFX010000016.1, read on the forward strand.
TCGCCGGGGGTCAGGCGCAGCGCGCCGTCCAGGGTGAGCAATCCCATGCCGACCGTCGCCAGCGCCACGCCCGCGGCGACGGCGCGCGTGGGCGGCTTTTTCAGCAGCAGCGCCGCCAGCGCCGGCACGATAACCACGCTCAGTCCGGTGATAAAGGCGGATTTCCCGGCGGCGGTCGTTTGCAATCCCAGCGTTTGGGTGACAAATCCGGCAGTGAGGACAAGCCCGGTCAGGGCGCCCTCCCGCACCAGCGCGCGCACATCGCCCGTCGCGACGCCATCCCGGCGATTCCCCTTGGACTTCTGTTTGGATCCAAAATCCCAACGCCAGATCAGCATCACGCCCAAAAGAACCAATCCCGCCACCCAAAAGCGCGCCGAAACCAAAACCAGGGGCGGCAGCGTGGCCAGAGTTTGTTTGACCACGACAAACGTGGTTCCCCAAATCAATGTGACGGTCAATAAGGCTAAATCTGCGCGGACTCGTAGCATAGCCCTCCTTGGAAGAGCGTTACAAGTTTTACGTTGCAAGTTGAAAGTTAAGAGGTGGGACAGCGGGTGAGTGAGTCAGCGAATTACGAATTGCGAAAGCGAATTAGTGGGTGAGCGATTTTTCTTTCCCTGTCTACCGTCTACCGTCTACCGTCTACTGTCTACCGTCTACCAGGTTCACGTTTCACGCTTGCTGCCTGCCCCTTGCCTATTTCTCGCCATGTTACCACATTTGTAAACTTGCCTGGCGTGAGGAGAGAGTAAGACGGGTGGGGCGCATTCTAATTTCGGGGCAAAGAAAAACGTAGAGACACAAAATTTTACGTCTTTCTCCGCGCAGAAGAAGACGCAAAATTTTGCGTCTCTACGAAAATGCAGATTTTCCCCCATCTCGAAATATGATCGCCGGATGGTCGCGTGCCGTTGTTGCTTTTGTGTTATACTTGTCTGGGACTTTGGGCATGGTGGGCCTGGGCTGTCGCCCGGCAGTGCTAAGACCATCCCCGTTCGCTGCATCACTCCAGGCTGGTGCAGGCAAATTCAGACGGAGACGAGGACCGATGAAACTTGAGCGACATCAACTTGTAGGCGTATTACTGACCAGTATGGGGACGTTGGCCCTGGAAGTCATCTTGACCCGGATTTTTTCGGTGACGATGTGGTATCACTTCGCCTTTTTGGCGATTTCGTTGGCGTTGATGGGCAGCGCGGCGGCGGGGCTGGTGCTGTATTTGTTCCCCAGACTCACCGAGCCGGAGCAGGCGCGCCGTTGGATTGTCCGGCTGCTGTTGGCGCTGGCGTGCGCTATCCCCTTGACCTTCTTTTTGTATTTACAGATTCCTTTCAAACCTACTTTGATGAACCGGACCGAGTGGTTTTCGGGCGTTCAAGTGTTGTGGCTGGCGCTGATTTATCTGGACCTGGCGTTGCCCTTTTTCCTTTCGGGGTTCGTGATTTCGTTGGCGCTTTCGGGGTGGGCGGCGCAGGCGGGCAAAGTCTACTGGGCCGATCTGACGGGGGCCTCATTGGGCTGTCTTTTCAGCATTCTGGCGCTGGAGGCGATCGGCGGCGTGAATGCGCTGCTGGCGATCGGTGTAGTGATGGCGCTGGCCGGGGTGGCCTTCAGTTTTGGGTGGCCGTCGCTCCGGGCCAAACTCGTTCCTGCCGGGGTGCTGTTGGGCATGTTGGCCCTGGTCATCAGCAATAGCGTCGCGCCCTGGCTGCAAATTCGCGTCAACAAGATGGGCGGCGACGAACCGGTTCCCGTCTACGAAAAGTGGAACGCTCACTCGCGGGTGACGGTGTACGAGGAGAAGAATTACCCATTTTTCTGGTCCATCAGCTCCAAAATGTGGGATCAGACGATTGCCGAAGGGGGCACATTCCCATATTCCCTGCTGCTCATTGACAGCGTCGCCGGCACCCCAATCCAGAAGTTTGACGGGTACTTGAATCAGGTGGGCTTTCTGCGTTACGACCTGACTTCCTTTGTTTATCACATGATCGAGCGCCCCGACGCCCTGGTGATCGGTCCCGGCGGCGGGCGCGACGTGCTGGCAGCGTTGGCGACCGGCGCGCCTCACGTCACGGCGGTGGAGGTCAACCCGGCGATTGTCAACGCGGTGCGTGGCCCGTTCAGCCAGTTCGCCGGCGACCTGTATTCGCGCGACGACGTGGACGTGGTCGTCGCGGATGCGCGCGGCTACATTGATCGCAGCCCGGCGCGCTACGACGTGATTCAGGCGTCGCTGATTGACACGTGGGCCGCCGGCGGATCGGGGGCGTTTGCGCTTTCTGAGAACAGCCTCTATACCGCAGAAGCTTTCCAGACGTACTACGAACACTTGAGCGATCGCGGCTACCTGAGCGTGTCGCGCTGGTATCTGACCGGTCGCCCGGCCGAGACGCTGCGGCTGATTGCGACGGGCATGGCCGGGTGGGAAGCCGCCGGCGTCGCGGACCCGGCGCTGCATATCGCCGTCATCGCCAACCGCACCCCCGGCACGTCCACTGAAGGGCTGTCCACGGCGTTGTTCAAGCGGGCGCCGTTCACCGCCGAGGAGGTGACGCGCATTCTCGCTGTGGCGGCAGAACTGGGGTACGAGGTTCTCTACGCGCCGGGGGTAACGCCGACCGAGGAAGTGGGAGAGTTTGTTGCCGGTTCTGATCGCACTGCTTTTGTTCGCGATTACCCGCTGGACATCTCCCCGGCGACCGACAATCGCCCGTTTTTCTTCAATCTGATCTTGCTGGGCGACCTCTTGGATCCGTCGTTGAGTGCGAGCGGCGTGTATCGCACCAGCATGGAAGCTATCGTGATCCTCTTCGGCGTGATCGGGCTCAGTTTGTTGTTCGGGGCGTTGCTGATCGGCGTGTTGTTCCGGGTCAGCGCGCGGCGCAAAGACCTGGCGCGACCCTCCTGGGCGTTGCTGGGCTATTTCGGCGCGTTGGGATTGGCCTTTATGCTGGTCGAAATTCCCACCATTCAGAAGCTCACGGTTTATCTGGGCCGTCCGGTGTATTCCCTGGCCGTCGTGTTGTTTTCGTTGTTATTGTTCAGTGGAATGGGCAGCCTGTGGAGCGGCGGTTGGCGCGAAGAAGATGTGCCGCGCCGCATCCGGCAGATCTTTGGCGTGTTGGTGGTGGTGGTGGTGTTACACACGTTCCTGAGCGCGTTGATTTTGAAGGCGACGTTGGGTCTGGCCCTGGGATGGCGGGTGGTCATTGCAGTGCTGTTGCTGTCTATCCTGGGGTTCTTGATGGGCATCCCGTTCCCCACCGGTGTGCGTTGGGCCGGGGTGCGCCGTCCGGGCGTCGTGCCGTGGCTCTGGGGCGTCAACGGCGTTATGTCGGTGCTGGGATCGGCGCTGGCGACCGCTGTTGCCATTCACATCGGTTTTTGGGGGACGCTGTTCATCGCTGCTTCAGTCTACGGAATCGCCGGGCTGTTGCTGGCGCGTGAGACTCGGACATAAGAACAGATTGGAAATGTGACGCATGTCAATTTTCAGGCAAGTTGTGCTCGTTTTGATGATAGGCGCCGCCGCTTCAGGAATTTTTAATCTGCTGATAGGCCTGGCAAAGCGCGCCATTGATCCCGACAATCAGAATGCCAACCTCAAAGCGCTTTGGCCGCTGGGACTTTTTCTTGGCGTCCTCGTGGTGTTCTGGTACGGCTTTGCTTTTCTCGATCCGCCGGCCGTCTTTATGCGCGCGTTGCGCGATGGCGACGAACAGAAGGCGTTCGGCCAGCTGTCGGAATCCCTGCAGGAAGAATTGGGCGGCTACGAGCCGTTCACCGAGTGGGTCGAAGCGGTGCGCCCGAAGAGCTGGGGATTCTTTAGCTCATGCGCGACGCTTGGCGAGGGACGCAGCGATGGGAGCACCCGTCTGGCGAGCGGCGACCGTTCCGGCCTGAGCTTCAATCTTGTCCGCGAGGACGGCGAGTGGCGCATCGCCGGAGTATTTTTCTGGGATTTGGAGCCGGCTTACCAGGTGGGGATTCCCAGCTACATGGATTGTTCGGATTAAGCAGCCCGCCAACGGTTAGATGAAAATCGCGGCCCACAAGGCCAGGGATAAAAGGAAAGTGTTTTTTGCACGCGGTACGCCGCGTGCAAAAAACGCCCCCTTTATCCTGGTCATCAAGGATGGCTACTGACTTTCGACTTTTCGATTTTTGACTTTCGACTATTTTCAGGAGGGTGTATGCGTCGAAAATTGATCTTGTGTGTTTTGGTTTTTGTGGGGTTGTGTGGCTGTCAGCAGGCTGCGCCGTCGTCACCTCTGGCGCGCGAGGCGGAGAACGCGCCGACGATGAGTGTTACCGCGACGGAGGCCGGCGTTCTGCCGGACCTCCCCGGCGGATTGAAGCTTGAAGAGCACCGGCTTGTCGCCGCGCCGGAGCCGGATCCGCTCACGTTCAAACCGGCCCAGGGATCGCTGGCGGAAATTTTGGCCGCGCATGCGGAGTTGCGCGGGCGCCTTCATCCTCCATATCTTGATGGCGACGGCATTTTTATCGAAGGACAGTACCGGCGGACGATTGTTTTGCGCGATACGCCTTTCTCTGCCGTTGAAATCTCTCGCGACCCCACCCAGACGACTACGACGGTGCTCTGGGGGACCCGTGAGGTGCAGGTCTTAGAAGGCGACGAAGTTATCTACACCATTGATGCCGGTCATACTTCGCCCCTCAACTCATTTCAGAGCTTGTGGTCCTACGATGGGCGCTGGGTTCTGGAGATCGCTCACGTCATCGAGTCTCGCGTCCCCGATTCCTACACGGTATCCAGCGATGTCAAAGGTATGATCGTGGACAACGGGGTGTTGCTGAATGACAAACACGGCTACGATGAGGCCTTCGGCTTTCAGTTGATTGCCGGTCGCCCGTTCTATTTCTTTAAGCGAGGCGGCTCGATCGGGATCTTCTACGAAGGCCAGGAGGTTGACCTGGGCTACACAGGGATCCCCCACTATGGTTGTTGCAGCGCCACCATGCTGAACCCACAAAAGTCCGAGACAATGGTGGCCTTTTTCGCGCAGCGTGATGAGGTGTGGTACTACGTTGAACTGGGGGGTTTCTGAGGCCGGAGATCAGTTCCGCTCAAGGTTCCTGGTCATTGCGCGCACTTGCTTGACCACCAACAGGGTCAGGTCATCGTACACTTTGTGGCTGCCGATGAATTGCTGTACGTCTGCAATCACTGCATCTCTGATGGTTTCGGCGGGCTGATCCCATTGTTCGTTGATGATTGCGCAGAGTCGCTCCAGCCCATAGAACTGGCGCTGTTCATTCTCCGCTTCGGTAATCCCATCCGAGTAAAGCACGATCCCGTCGCCGGGTTGTAGCTCGACATGGATTTCATTGATCCAATCGGTGATCCCGGTCACCAGTCCCAGTGGGAATCCCAAGTCCACGGTGTCCATCAACTCAACCTTTCCGCCCTTGCGCACCACAATCACCTGTTCGTGCTGCCCGCTGATATGCATCTTGCCGGTATCGTAATCGAGCAGGATGAGCGAAAGGGTTTTGTTCACTTTCATGCGCTGGATGTTGCTACAAAGCGTGCGGTTGAGGATATCCAGGAAGCGTACCGGGTCTTTCTCCTCGCTGGTCATCAGCGTGCGAATAGCGGTCTGGAGCATCAACATTACGACGCCGCTTTCCAGGCCGTGCCCGGTGACGTCGCCGATGCCGATTTTGATTTGGCCGTTGTATTCGAGGACGTCGTAGTAATCGCCGCCGATCTCGTCGGCGGGCTGCATGTAGCCGGCGATGTCTGCGCCTCTGATGCTGCGGAGCTCTTGGGGCGAGGGCAGAAGCATCTGTTGCAGGCGACGGGTGACGTCGAGTTCGGCCGTCATCCGCACGTTGTCGGAGGTCAGTTGTTCGTTGAGGGCCTGAATTTCTTCGTTGGCCAGAGCAATGCGTTCGAAGGATTGCACATTTTGCAGGGTAGCCGCGATTTGTGAGGCCAACGTCGTATGGATGCGGATGTCGTCTTCGCTGAAGGCGTTGGTTTCGCCGGCGTGAATCTCCAGCACGCCGATGACGGCGTCGCCGGAAATCATTGGAACGGCCAGTCTGGCCTGCGTGTCCGGCAAAAGCGGCTGCACCGGTTGTTGTGAATCTGTTTGTGCGTCATTGAGGATGTAGCCGCGCCTTGTCCGGGCGGCCCGCGCTATCAGAGCAGTGTCTGTCAGGGGTATGCGCTCTCCTTCGGCGACCATTTGTTTTCCGCGCTCTCCCGATCCGGCGGTCAGCACCAGGTTTTCTCCCAGCGGGTCGAACAGGTAGAGGTGAGCGTGGGAGAGATCAAAGCTGGCTTTTGTCAGATCCACCACGCATTGCAACAGTTCGCGCTTGTTCAGGATGGTCGAAACCGTTGCGCCGACTTCCGCCGCCATCTGTAGTTGCCGCGAGCGCCGCTCCTCCTGCTCCACCAACAATGCGCCCTTGATCGCACTGCTGAGTTGCCCGACGAGCGTTCCATAGACCTCTCCGTCCCGTGGGCCCACTTCGAACATTACGAATCCCAACTGCTCTTTGCGAAAGTTAAGCGGTTGTATGACGAAGCTGTAGCGCCTTTCCTGCGGTAGCCGTCCCTCCGGCACCAAAAGCGACGACGCGAAGCGTTCCCCTCTGCCGGCCAAAACATCGGGCTTTTCTTGGGAGGCGGCATCATAGGCCAACCTCAACCGCGACCATGCCAGCGGGTTTTGAATGTCTTCGTAGAGCGACAGATAACAGCCGGGGATTCCCAGTCCGGGCAATTCGCGGGCAAGGACGGTCATTAGCCCCTCGATTTCAAAGGCCGTGATTAATGCCTGACTGACCTCGTTCAGTTGCCGTGTCTGGCGCTCTTTCAGCATATCCTCATAAGCCTGCACCCGGCGCGTTGTCTCGGCGATCATCAGTCGCATCTGTTGCCCCAGAGTCTCTGCCGTCAGTACCGTTTGCGGGTCTTTCAATGTCGGGAGGATCCTTTGCCGCACCATGGAGAGAATGTCTTGGAGTTGGTCCAGGTCTTGCCCGGCGTCTGCCGTCTGCTGAATAAGTTTCCTCAGCGCGTTCAGGAAGATATCCGGCGCATTCTGACTCAATGCATCGAGAAACGCCCGTGCTATCGGCTCGGCGCGTTCTTCCCCCTGTATTTTGAGATCGGTCAGTGCCCGCCTTATTACGTCCGCAAGCAATTCGATCTGAGGCGCCGTCTCTTCTTGCCCGTCAAGAGTTTTCCAGGGTTTTGTCACCTGTGCTACCATTTGCGATTGGCAGCCGCAGGATTGTCGCACCATCAGTTCGGATGGCAGCACGGTGCGTTCGGGGACAGGCTCTCCGTTCAGGCAGGCCAGCATCGTCGCGACAGCCTGCCGTCCCATCTCATAAAACGGGGGACGCACGCTTGTCAGGGGCGGGGTGATCACGCGGCCTTCCTCGGTGTCGTCGAATCCGGCGATGGCGATTTCGTCAGGGATGCTTCTTCCCTGGCTGCGCAGGATGTTCCAGGCGCGTAGGGCTTTTGTGTCGTTGTGTCCCAGCAGCGCTTCGACCGTTTGTAATTTTTCACTTTTTAACCACGCTTCCATGGCGCCGAGTTCTATTTTTAGTTCTTTTCCCATGCCCGGGTTGGTAAAGATCAGGTCGGGGTCAAAGGGAAGGTTGTATTTGGCAAGTGTTTTGACGTAGCCTCGGTAGCGCGCCTGAAATCCCGGGTGCCCTTTCGCGTCATCCTGGATGAATCCGATGCGCCGGTAGCCGTGGACTTCAATGAGATGAACCATAGCCTCGCAGATGGCTTGCTCCTGATCCATCAGGACGCTAGGAAAACCGGGCAATGCATTTTCGACGCTGACGATAGGAATTGGATAGTATTTTGCGCAAAACTCCAACACATCTTCCTGGCTGACGTAGTTGTCGAATCCTGCCCGCCACAGGATGATGCCATCCAGTCGCGCCGGACTGATTAAGTCGTAGACAATGTTGTTTTGGGCATGGAACCAGAACGGGGAGCGTAAACTTCCCCCGGCAAAACAGAACAGGTTCACGTCGTGCTCTTTGGCGCCATCCTGAACTCCCAACCATTGGGGAATGGCCCAGGCGGAATAAATGTCGGTGATAATGAGTCCTAGGGTGGGGCGTTCCCGCGCCGCTGTTGCGCTTTCGACAAGAAGTTTTTGGTTTTTCTGCATGCTCGCCTGCCTCCATGGAATCCTACTTATTGCAAAATTATAGCGTGAGAAGGGTTTCGGCGCAACACACCGACTTCAGATGGTGGCTAACTCCGTCTCAAGTCCCATGACAACCGCCGGCTTGTAGGTACAATGGAGGATTATTGATATCTTCTTAAAATCTGAGG
>DAOUFX010000017.1:0-4240 GCA_034429675.1 Anaerolineae bacterium
TCCCGCGCAAACACCCCCTTTAACCCACCACGTTCAGCGATAATTCCTGGCTAACAGCTAAAAGCTAACGGCTAAATGCTATTTTCGAAGGAGGCGCACCATGCCGGAAACCGATCAAACCACCAAGCAGCGGCGCAAGGAACTGGTCTACAATTGCATTCTACGCCACGACCGGGGAATCCCGGAAAAGGACATTGCCGACGAACTCAACCTGGGGCAGCGCAGCGTCAACACCTATCTGCGCGAGCTGGAAATCGAAGGGAAGGTAGAGAGGGAAGGGCACAACTGGGTCGCCTATCCGCAAAAGCGCACGCGGCTGCGGCAGTTCGAAATCTCGCCGGAAGAAGCGATGACGCTCTACCTGGCGACGCGCCTGTTGGTGAAACAACACGACAAGCGCAACGAGTCGGCGGAGACCGCGCTGGTGAAACTGGCGGAGGTCTTGACCGGCGATGTCGGGGTTGGGAATGAAATCTACCAGGCGGCGCTGGAACTGGCGCACCGTCCCGGCGACGTGGAATACAGCCGTATCTTTCGCGCCGTGATGCAAAGTTACATCTACCGGCGCAAACTGCGCATGACCTACGAACCGCTCAACGGCGAGCCTTTCGAGACGCTGTTCGCGCCGTATCTGCTGGAACCCTCGGCCATCGGCTACGCCACTTACGTCATCGGCCACAGCGAAGCCGTGGACGCCTTGCGCACCTACAAACTCGAACGGATCCAATCTGCCGTCCTGACCGCCGAGAGCTACAACGTGCCGGGCGACTTCCCCGGTCTGGACTATCTGCGCAGCGCCTGGAGCATCGTCTCCGGCGAAGAGGTCGTCGCCGTGAAGTTGCGCTTCGCTGCGCGCGTCGCCAAACGAGTGCGCGAGACCGTCTGGCACCCGTCGCAAGCCATCGCCGACGACCCGGAGCATCCCGGCGGCTGCATCTGGACGGCGCAGATCGCCGACCTGACGGATTTCACGCCGTGGGCGCGGAGTTGGGGCGCGGACGCGGAGGTGCTGGCGCCGGTGGAGTTGCGGGAGGCGCTGGTGCGGGAGGTGCGGCGGATGGGGCGGGTGTATGAGATAGGAAATGCTACCCTATCATTGTCGTACCAACACTTGTGGGGAAAAATAGACCGCAAAACGAAAGATGTTCATCGTTTGGTTTACCATATGGTTGATGTTGGTCAGGTAGCATCGGCATTATGGCAGGTCGGATTACACCAAAACATTCGGCAGGCGCTTGCCGATTGGCTAAGTCTGGGCATCAATGAAACCGGGAAACTGATAGCTTTTTTGGCTGCGCTGCACGACTTGGGCAAGGCCAGTCCTGCATTTCAAGACCATCAGGCGATGCGGGAACCATTAAAAAGCAGAATCAAAGAAGAACTACAGGCCGCAGGATTTCAATTTGCTGACCGTGCGTCTGGCGAGAAACATACACGCCACGAGATATTCACAACCTGGGCCTTACGCGCAAATCTAGGCGAGGGTCTTTTGCACGATGTGTGCGGATTCGATTCTGCGACAGCAAATTGGTTAGCGCAAGTTTTGGGAGGCCATCATGGTAGTTGGCCGCGGTCTGACCATTTCGGGCCTAAAATTACGTCCGCAGACAAGGGGAGCGATGAATGGACGCAAGCGCGCACAAAACTTGTGGATACAATGATGCGCCTTTTTGATCCGCCCGCCGTGTCTGTCAATTTTGATGAGAATTGCACACATAACAACATCATGCTAACTTATCTTTCGGCCATTGTTTCCGTCGCCGACTGGATTGGTTCAGATGATGACTATTTCCCACTGGAAGAAAATATTATTCCACTAAGTTCATACATCCGTCATTCCAAACAACATGCGCAATGTGCGCTCAAAAGCGTAAATTGGGAATCGCCAGTGGAAATGCCGGATTTTGCATTTGACAAAGCTTTCCCTTTCCAGCCTACCGAGGCACAAGAACGGGGCATTGCGGCATTAGCTAATATTTCATTGCCGGCGATTGCTATCATCGAAGCCCCAATGGGAACAGGGAAAACGGAACTTGCTTTTGCCGTCTATGCACATTGGGCCAAACAAATGCAATCCGCTGGGCTTTACGTTGCGATGCCAACGACGGCAACTAGCAATCAAATGCACGGGCGCGCGGCTCAATTTTTGACCCATCAGTTGGGGAAAAGCATCGAACCTCTGTTAATTCACAGCCAAGCTCTGTTACGCAAAGTTTCCACTGAAAAAGCACCCCTCGAAGAGCAAGAACGCGATGGCGATACCGCTGCCGCACAATCATGGTTTTTGCCTCGCAAACAGAGCTTGTTAGTTCCTTATGGTGTAGGAACCGTGGACCAGGCCTTGATGAGCATTCTACAAACCAAACATTTCTTCGTTCGTCTGTTGGGCCTTAGCCACAAAGTGGTGGTTTTTGACGAAGTCCACGCCTATGATGCGTATATGTCGGAATTATTTGAACGCTTGTTGCAATGGTTGAGAGCCATCAATACTTCAGTCATTATTCTGTCCGCTACTCTGCCGGATAAAACACGACAGAAGTTAATCCAAGCCTATACCGGCGCAACAACGTCATTGTCGGCGGAAAAATATCCTCAGATCACGTTTGCGCCGAGCAATGGGCCGGCAGAAGTGGTTAAGCTCAACCCACCGCCTACGAAAGAACTGGGTTTCGGTTGGCTTACACGTGATGTAGAGGGCATTATCAAAACATTAAGTGAAGCCCTAAAGAGGGGGGGCTGTGCTGCGGTAATTTGTAATACAATAGGTTATGCCCAAGAGATATTTAATGCTATTCAAAACCTTCCCAATGACCAAAAGCTTTGTGATGCGGACAACCTCATTTTGTTCCACGCCCGGTTCCCCATGGCCTGGCGTGAGGGAATTGAAGAAAAAGTACTCCGTAAACTTGGCCCCGGTACAGAAAAGGGGAAAGCAAACCCAGACCGACCTGACAAAATTATCGTGGTTGCCACGCAGGTCATTGAACAGAGTTTGGATTTAGACTTTGATGTGATGATCAGTGACCACGCACCGGTTGACTTGCTATTACAGCGCGCGGGGCGTTTGCATCGTCACGCGGCCAATGAACCACGTTGCCATCCGTATCATCTTTGGATTACGGTGCCGGTGATTGAAGATGCGGTTCCCCATTTTGAGCGCAAAGAGTATGTGTACGATGAATATGTTTTGTTGCGCTCCTGGTTAGCGTTGCAGGAACAATCGCCAAACATTATTCAAGTGCCTGACGATATGCCGGACTTAATCGAGTACGTGTATGGCGATCAGCCATTGTTAGTAAGTCCTGAGATGTCAGCAGCCCTCGAAAAAACGAAACAAGCAATGGATAAGGATGATTTTGACGAGCGTGCTAAAGCTCGTGACCGGCGCGTGGCAAAACCGCAAGATGAAAGATTTTTATGGAAGGACAATCTCGAACTCGAAGAAGACGATCCGCGGGTACACAAGACCTTCCGTGCTCTCACCCGCAGTGGGGACCCCGGCTTGAGTGTGATTTGTTTGCACCGGATTGCAGGGCAATTGCATCTCGAACCCGAAGTGGATAGCCCAATCTACGACCCGAAAGAGGAACCAAACTCTGATCTGGTGCGGGAATTAGCGCGTCGTTCAGTTAATATAAGGAGGAGGAAAATCGAAGACTATTTACTTGAAAAGCCATCCGACGACGAAATCAAAACAATCCTGAGACAGTGGAAATACATTGCCGCTTTACGTTACCATCGCGTCGTAATCTTTGAAAATGGCCGATGTCCTTTAGAAGGCACCGGCTTTGTCCTTCAGTTGGATAAAGAAAATCAACTCGGGTTGCAAATCTTACAGGAGGCAAAATGACCTATTCGTTTAATCTCATTGACAAACCGTGGATTCCGTGCCTGACGTCAGCTGAAGAGCGTGAGGAATTCGGAATACGGCAGGTATTGGTGCAGGCTCACGAATTGCGTGAGATACGTGGCGATACGCCTTTAGAAACGGCGGCATTGTATCGTTTGTTGTTGGCCATCCTACACCGTGTCTTCATCGGGCCTGATAATCCAAGAGCATGGAAATCCCTGTGGAAGCGGCTTCAATTTGAGGTTGATGTAATAGATAACTACTTACTACAATCTTCGATTCACCAACGATTCGATCTTTTTCATCCTCAGAAACCGTTTTATCAACCTTGTAAACAGTCAGAGAATAGAGAAGCACCCCTCGGGAAAAAACAGAAAGGGAAAATGCCAC
>DAOUFX010000018.1:0-5449 GCA_034429675.1 Anaerolineae bacterium
CCGCCCGCAAAACCACCCCCTTATATCCGGCTAACAGCTAAAAGTTATTTTCAGAGGAGCAAATCCATGCCAAACACCACGCCCGATTGGAACAATCCCCAGATTTTGTCGCGCAACCGCGAGGCCACGCACGTGCCGCTGACGCCTTACGCCGAGGAAACGGCGGCGTTGGCCGATGCGCTTTCGCCTTTTGTTATGTCCCTGAACGGCGACTGGCGCTTCAATTACGCGCAGCATCCCACGCGCGCCCCTGAAGGTTTCGCGTCGCCGGATTATGGGGTGAGCGATTGGGATCTCCTGCCGGTTCCTTCCAATTGGGAGATGCACGGGTACGGTAAGCCGATTTATATCAATTGGGGCTATCCCTTCCCGCAGGATGGCAAAAAGCGCCCCAGACCGGAAGATGTCCAGGCCGGCAAGGTCGCTTTGCCCACCATCCCCGACGACGACAACGCCACCGGCTCTTACCGCCGCGCGTTTACGCTCCCGCCCGCGTGGGCCGGGCGCCGGATTTTCATCGTTTTTGAGGGCGTGGATTCCGCGTTCCATCTGTGGATCAACGGCCAGGAGGTGGGCTACAGCCAGGATAGTCGCCTGCCCGCCGAGTTCGACATCACGCCTTACGTCCACGAAGGCCAGAACGTGGTCGCCGCGCGCGTCTATCGCTGGTGCGACGGCAGCTACTTGGAGGATCAGGATTTCTGGCGGCTGAGCGGCATCTACCGCGACGTGACCCTGTATGCTCTGCCGCCGGTTCACGTCCGGGACTATACCGTCCAGACGGCGCTGGATGCAGCGTACCGGGACGCCACGTTGCAGGGAACGGTGACGTTGCGCGGATATGGCGATGCGCTCCCCGATGGCTACAGCGTCAAACTCACGCTTTTCGACGCGGCGCACCAGCGTGTGGCGGAGGCGCTGGCGGAGCGAATTAGCGCGTCAGTGAGTCAGCGAGCCAGTGGGCCGGCGGATCAACAAATCCCTAATCCCCAATCCCCCAATCCCCAATTTCCAATTTCCGATTGCCAACTCTCCTTTTCCCTGCCTGTCGCCGCCCCGCGCAAGTGGTCGGCGGAGGACCCGTATCTGTACACGTTGTTGATCACGTTGGTGGCTGGGGAGGGCAGCCTGGCGCAGGTGGAGCGCTGTGCGGTTGGGTTCCGCCAGGTGGCGGTGAAGGATGGGCGGATGTGTCTCAACGGCGTCCCGCTGATTCTGCGTGGCGTCAATCGCCACGAACACGACGCCGACGCCGGCCACGCGATTACCGAGGAGTCCATGCTGGCGGACATCCAGTTGATGAAGCGGGCCGGGGTCAATGCGGTGCGCACCTGCCACTATCCCAACCACCCGCTGTGGTACGATCTGTGCGACCGGCACGGGCTGTACTTGATTAGCGAAGCCAACCTGGAAACCCACGGTTCGTTTGGATTGCTGGCGAACGATCCGGCGTGGGAAGCGGCGTTTTTGGAGCGCGGCGCGCGCATGGTCGCTCGCGACAAGAATCACCCCAGCATCCTGATCTGGTCGCTGGGCAACGAGGCGGGGTACGGCCCCAACCACGACGCCATGGCCGCGCAGATTCACGCCGCCGACCCCACGCGCCTGGTGCACTACGAGGGGAGCACGGGGTGGGGCAAGCCCTACTATGGCGCCGAAACTGCGCCGCTGCTGGATGTGGTCAGTGTGATGTACCCGGCGCTGGAACGGCTGGCCGAGCTGGCCGAGTGGCCCGGCGAGCAGCGCCCGTTGTTGATGTGCGAGTACGCGCATGCGATGGGCAACGGCCCCGGCGGGCTCAAGGACTATTGGGACATCATCGAGCAGTGCCCGCGTGTGGCCGGCGGCTTTGTGTGGGACTGGGTGGATCAAGGGCTGCGGCGCCGCGAGCGCGACGGCAAGGTGTGGTTTGCCTACGGCGGCGACTACGGCGACAGTCCCAACGACGGCGCTTTTTGTATCAACGGCGTGGTCGGCCCGGATCGCACGCCGCATCCTTCTTTTTGGGAACTGAAAAAAGTCCACGAGCCGGTCAAGGTGACGGCGGTGGACCTGGAGGCCGGCAAGATCAGCATCGCCAATCGCACGATGTTCGGCGATTTGAGCGATCTGGACGTGACCTGGACGCTGGAGTCCGACGGCAAGGTGTTGCAGGCAGGGCGTCTGGCGCTGCCCCCCGTAGCGCCCGGCAAGTCCGAGGTCGTGGCCGTTCCGTATCGCCGCCCCGGATTGACGCCGGGCACGGAGTACTGGCTCAACGTGCGTTTTTCTCTCAAGGCGGCCACTTCGATGCTGGACAAGGGTTATGAAGTGGCCTGGGCCCAGTTCTTGATGCCGTTTGAGGTGCCGCATTCCGTCTGGCATTACAACAAGATGCCGACGGTTCAGGTGGATCAGACCGAGGCGCGGGGCAGCATCCCGGCGGCGGTGGTGGTGCACGGCGAGGATTTCGTGTTCATCGTTGGCCGGAAGACCGGCCAGATTGGGATGTGGCAGTACCAGGGCCGCACCGTGATCAAAGAGAGCCCCACGCTGAACCTGTGGCGCGCCCCCACCGACAACGACGCCGCCCGTCTGGCGGGGTTGTGGCATGAAGCCGGGTTGGATGTTCTCGAAGAACACGTGGAAACGTTGGAGGTGGTGAAGGCTTCGCCGCAGACCGTGCGCGTGACCATGCTCACGACGACCAACGTGCCCGGGTTGACTGCACGCTACGTCTATGCCATCTACGGCAGCGGCGATATTGTTCTGGAGCACCTCGTGACGATCCCGGAGGGCATGCCGCCGCTGCCTCGGGTCGGCGTCCGGCTCACTTTGCCGCCGGAAAACGCCTACCTCTCCTGGTACGGGCGCGGTCCGCACGAAAACTATGCGGATCGCAAGGCCAGCGCCGGGATCAACATTTACCGCGCGCCGGTGGAGAAGCAGTACGTGCCCTACGTCCGTCCGCAGGATTACGGCAACAAGTGTGACGTGCGTTGGGCGTCATTGACCGACAAGGCCGGATTGGGGTTGTTGGTGGTGGGGAATCCTACCCTTGAGATCAGCGCGCAGTCCTTTGCCGCGCACGATTTGGCGGCGGCCCGCCATACGCACGAGCTAAAGCGCCGCGCCGACATCATTCTCAATCTGGACTTTGCTCAGGCGGGGTTGGGCAGTGAATCGTGCGGGCCGGGGACGCTGCCGAAGTACCAGCTCACCGCGCAAGCCTACCACTACTGCCTGCGCTTCCGTCCCCTGACCATGGGCGACGATCCGATGGCGCTGAGCAAACAGTGGTTTTCTTGCCCGTGACGGGTGAGCGAGTCAGCGGGTGAGCGAATAGCGAAGTGCGATTTGCACTTCGCTATTTGTTATTTGCTATTGCCCGCTGCGCACCGGCAGAGTAACGGTGAAGACGCTGCCTTTGTTGAGCTCGCTGCTGGCTTTGATGGTTCCGCCGTGGGCGAGGATAATTTCCTTGACGATGGCCAGCCCCAGCCCGGTGCCGGGAATGGTCTGTGATGGGTCCACACGGAAGAAGCGATCGAAGATGCGGGCCGTGTGTGTGCCGTTGCCGATGAATTCGGGTGGGACGCCGATGCCGGTGTCGCTGACGCGCAAAACGACGGCGGGCTTCTCATCCAGCCTGCCCTCCAGCGCTTCTACCTGCACCGAACCCTTCATGGTGTATTTGATGGCGTTCTCCACCAGGTTGCGCACCGCGCTCTCCATTTTCGGTGAGTCCATCTCTATCATCAGGGGGAGCCGTGGTTTTTGCCAGAGCAGTTTCAAGTGTTTCTGATCCGCCAGCGACTTTAAGTCTTCCACGATCTGATCAAGGAGCGGAATCATGTCCGCGTCTTGTCGTTGCAGGGTCTTGCCTGAATCAATGCGGGTCAGCTCCAGAATCTGGGCGACCAGGTCATTCAGTTGCTTCGCGTTTCTTCCGATGGTATCGAGCAATTCCTTGCGTTTTTCGTCGGAAATCCGCTTGTAGTAGTTATTGAGGTTGCTGACCGTCATCTTGATGACCGACAGCGGCGTCTTCAGCTCGTGGGTCACGTTGGTCATGAAGCGCGCCTTCATTCGCTCGACCGATTTGACCTCGGTCAGATCGCGCAACACGATGACTGTGCCTATCCACTCTCCATTTTCATCTACCATTTTGGAGGAGCGCGCCTCAACCGAGAGCACACCTTCGGGGTGTTGGGGGTCTTCCACATCTACATCTACGGCGATGGTGTCGGCCTCTTTCTTTTGGGCCAGCGTATTGACCGCGTTCCACAGGCTGTTGCTCAGAAACTCCGGCGGGATGGGCCCACCGACGACTTCGGACATCCGGTCGAGCATGGTTTTGGCTACCGGATTGGCGGTGCGGATGTTCCCGGTGTTGTCAATCTCGATGAGCGCATCGGCCATATTCGCCAGGATGGCCAGGGTTCGGTCTTTCTCCTTTTGCAGTTCGTCCTTGCTCTCTTGCAGTTCATCTTTGCTTTGTTGCAGTTCACGCGTGCGCTCGTCAACTCTCGCCTCCAGCGTCTCGTTGAAGCTGGTGACTTTCTTGTAAAGATTCGCGTTCTCCACGGCGATGCTGACCGGGCTGGCGACGGAGCGGAACAGTTCGAGGTCGCTTTGACTGAACCTGTCCGGTTCACTGTGAAGCGCCTGGATGACGCCGATGGCGCGCCCGGAAGATAACCGTAAGGGAACGCATAGCATAGAACGGGTGACGAAGCCTTTGTCTGAAAATGACTGGCTGTGCTTTTCGTCTTTCGCCGCATCTGCGGTAAAGTAAGCCTCGCCGCTGTTCAGCACGTACCCGGCGATGCCTTCTGTGACCGGTATCTTTTGTCCCTGAACTTCTTGCGCATTGGGGCCGGACGTGGCTTTGAGCACCAGGTATCGCTCGTCCTCGTCGTCTAACAAGAAAAGCGACCCAACCTCAGCGTTGACCGCTTCCTGCACTAACTGCGTGGTATTATCGAGAACCTGTCTGATGTCCAGTATGGAGTTGAGCTCCTGGCTTACTCGATTGAGCAATATCAGGTCACGGTTGTGCTGCTGGGCCACACGCATCTGCTGTTGCAGGTCGGCTTCGGCTTTCTTGAGACGCCTGACGACTCCGACCCGGGCAATCAATTCATCGCGCTCGAAGGGCTTGACGAGGTAATCGTCGGCGCCCATCCCCAATCCTTTTGCGGTGTTTTCCGGCGAACGGTCGTGCGCCGTCATAAAAATGACGGCCGTCTTTTTTGTTTCCGGGTCTTTTTTGATCATTTCGCACAGCTGGTATCCATCCACATCCGGCATCTGGATGTCGCTGAGAACCAGGAACGGCCTCTCTGCTCGCACCTTTTCCAGAGCTGCGCGGGCGCCATCAGCATCGCTGGTTTGAAATTCCGTGCCGCGGAACATCAGCGCCGTCAGCCGGCGGTTGTCCATCTGATCGTCCACGATGAGAATTCTT
>DAOUFX010000019.1:0-19646 GCA_034429675.1 Anaerolineae bacterium
CGGGGTGGCGTACCACCCGCGAAAACACCCTTCTCAAATTTTTACTTGAAGGTGAGCGTGAGCTGAAAATCGGTCTCCAACGCGGTTTCGTAGCGCACTTTGTTTTGGAGTTGTGCGGTTGGGGCGGGGGCGCCGGCGATGACTTTTGCGCCGGGCGGCAGGCGCAGGTGAACGGCGGTGGGGATTGCGCCTTTGCCGCCCTGTTTTTGGAGGTAGAGGCGGTATTCCAGCCGGCCCTCTGCCGTTTCGACGATTACCTGCGGCGGCAGGTTGTAGACGAAGCGCGTCTCGGCGCGTTGGCCGGAAGGCAGGACGAAGAACGTGCCGAAGACCGTTTTGCCGGCTTCTTCGGGGAAGATTTCGGCCTCGCCGGTGCGCCCTTTGCCGGTCAGGAGCATCCGCCCCGGCACCGGATTGAGCGTTGCATTGATCAGGCGGCTGCCTCCCGGCGCGTAAACCTGCGCGTAATCCCAGTAACATTCTTCCATCACCCGCTCGTAGGTGTAGTTGTACGGCTTGCGGAAGTGGTAGCAGCGCTCGGCGACTTGCGGGCCGTTGTGCTGGTAGATCAGCGTCAGGTCGGCCTGGGGCGCGTTGGGATCGCTCAGATCCACCGTATACTCCAACTGCTGGGCGATGTAAGCATTGACTTTGTTGTAGCCCAGGTTGGCGTCTGCCACCAGCAGATAGTCGCCCGGGCCCTCGAACAACCGCCCGTCCCATTTCGTCTGGCGCAGCAACGCCGCGGCGTTCGGATCGGTCAGCGCGTAGGCAAAAAGATGCCGCTCGTCCAGCGCACGGAGCAGCGCCAGCCCGAATTGCGCAAAGTCCACAGCCTGCGGCTGCTCCTGAATCTTCTGGACGGACGCCTGGAGCAGCGCTTCGAGCAGGACTTTGTGGCGTTGTTCCCAACTTTCTTGTGGCGTGGGATTGAGGATTGTGTCGCGGGACTGGCGCAGCGCGGCGATGGCGTTGTCCCCCGTGATCGGTTCGGGGTAGCCGTTAAGGGTCAGCGGTTGCAGCGCCGCCAGCAAATACTGGAATCCCTGCTGGTCGAGCGCCAGCACGCCGTCTATGGTGATGTCCTCGTAGCGCTGGACGTAGAAGGCGACGGCCTGGCGCGCGGACGTGGGGAAGTCGGGGCTCCAATTGCTATCGTGGAAGACCCACAGGTCAAGCCCCATCACGTCGCGCAGCGGCGTGGGCGGTTCGGGGTAGGGATGCTTGAAATCCGTCACCTCGGCGCTGTTTTCAAAGTAAAGCTGCACGATGCGCCCTTCGCTCACGGTCAGGCGCGCCACGCCGGTCAGAAACCCGCCGGCCGGACGCAGCTCATCCTCGTTGTGCATGATCAACAGATACGTGCGCGTCTCCGTCGTCCCCAACAGCTCCGGCAGGATCAGCGCGCCCTGCACCCCACGATCCAACAGCGGCAGAACCGTGTCCAGCTCGGCCACCCAGCCGGCCAGGCGCGGGGAGATGCGGGAGGTGTCCATGCCGGCGCGGGTCTGCTGCACGCGCGCCAGAACTTCCGCTGTGTACTTCAGCTGTGGATGGATGTCGCGCAGCAGCGAAAGCGCGCTTTCCAACGTCTGGCTTTGCGGGGAAGAGAGCGTCTCCTGCGCAGTCCACAGCGGTTGCAAGGCCGCCGTGAGCATCTCGCCGCATTCGGTCAGGTCGAGCGCGATCTGTAGGAGATCGGGCATCGCCGCCAGATCCGCGCCGTAGACGGGAAGCCAGTGCAGGGCGGGCGCAATCGCCCAGACGAGGGCGAATTCCGTCTGGACGCCGTGAAGATCGGCGTGGGTGTTCGCCAGCGCTTCGTCGGGACGCCAGGGCCGGATGGCCTGCGGCCCGCTCACGGCCAGCGCGCGCAAAGTCGCGACGTCGCTTTGGAGGGCGATCCACCAACGCCGCGCGCGCAACCCCTGCCCGATGCCCCCGATGAGCAAGAGCAGGAGATCGGCCAGGAGAAACCAGCGGACGAGAGCGGATTTTTTTTGCATGGATCGGTCCTTTGGCGGGTGAGCGAGTCAGCGAGTCAGCGAATCAGCGAGTCAGCGAATCATGAATCATGAAGATTGGTCTCACGTTTCACGTTTCACGCTTCACGTTTTTTCAGGGCGCATTGACTTTCAACATCTGATCGCGTTGACTGCGCCATTCGGCGTTGTTGGGCGCGAGGGCGGCGGCGCGGGTGAGGGCGCGAGCCGCCGAGGCGGCGTCGCCCCAGGTGGCGTAGACGCGGGCGAGGTTGGCGTAGGCGCGGGCGTTCAGCGGATCCCAGGCCAGCGCTTCCTGGAAGGTGTAGCCGGCTTCGATCGCCTCGGCCTGCCGCGCTTCCGGCGACAGCCCCGGCGTGTCCAGCGCGCGGCTCAGCGTGCGTTCCCCGGCGCGGTTGTAGCCCCAGGAGATCACGGCTGGATGCAGCGGCCAGACGGCGAGCAAAAACAGCCCGGCCAGGATCAGCAGGTGCGCGATGAGCGTGAGCCTTTCGTTTTTCATGCCTTTGCATTCGGAGGGGAATTTACCACGGAGACACGGAGAAAAATTAGACAAAATCTCCGTGCGCTCCGTGTCTCCGTGGTAAAAAATCCGGTATCCTACGGGATACGGATCACTTGCCCGGCTTCCAACCCGCCGCTGACCTCGGTTTCGACGCCGTTGGAGATGCCGGTCTGGATTTCGACTTTTTGCAGCGCGCCGTCCTTGCCGACCACTTCCACGTACTCGCGGCCTCCGCCCAGCAGGATCGCCTGGGTGGGGATGACCAGCACGTTCTCTTTGACGCGCACGGTGATGCGGATGTCGGCGCCCATGCGCATCGTGGCGGGCGCTGTCTGATCTTCGTCGAACACGATGGTGACTTCGTAGGCCCACTTGCCCTGCCACAGCACGGCCTGGCTGGCGACTTGCAGGACTTTGCCGCGATAGGGGGTATCCAGGTAGGCGTCCAAAAGAATCTCAACCGGTTGTCCCACGGCGATGCGGTTGGCATCCTCTTCAAAGACCGTCGCGACGACCCACACCTGCGACGGGTCGGCCAGAACGCCGATGGGCTCGTAGGCCGTCACGTTGTCGCCGGGGCGCTTCTCGATGGAGAGGATCACGCCGGAGAACGGCGCCGCGAGCAACGTGCTGCTCAGTTGTTCCGCGGCCATGACGTACAATTCTTGCGCCTGTCTTACCTGCTCGGCGGCGATCGCTTCGCTGGCGGTGTAGGGATCCGTCCGGGCCAGCTCCAGCGTCAACTTGGCCGCGTTGAGCTGCTCCAGGGCGACGTTGTTGGCGGCTTCGGCGCGCAGGCGGGTGTGGTACCAGGTGGTTTCGCACAGCATCTTTGCGACGTCGCCCTTTGCGCTGTCCACACAGGGCGTCTTGGCCTTCTCGGCGTATTCCACCGCCAGTTGATTGCCCAATAAGGTCTGGTCGTATTGCGCCTGGACCACGGCGACGTTGGCCTGCGCCTGCCTGATTTCCGCGCGATGGTTCGCCTGGCCCTCGCTCTGAACCTTTGACAGACTCAATTCGGCCAGCGTGAGCGCGTGCTGCCGTGTGACCCGTTCGCGTTCCAGGGACGGGGCGTTCAGCTCGGCCAGCGGGGTTCCCATTTCCACCTGATCGCCGGCGGCGACGTGAACCGCCTTCAGCGCTCCGTCCAGCGGGAACATCAGCCGCGTCTCCTGCCGGGACGCCACCTGCCCGCGCGTCTCGACGGCGTCCACGATCGTGGCGTATTCCACCGTAAACGTTGTTTCCACCGGCGCGGCAGTTGCCGCGAACGTCGGCGGCGTAAACGTCGGCGACAAATCCGGGTTCGGCTGGCGGCACCCGGCCAGAGCGGTTACAAGGAATCCCACAACAAAGGCAGAGCGTATTTTCATCAGTTTCAGTCTCCCACGGTAATTGCGAGTCAGCGAGTGAGCGGGTCGGCGCGTGCCATCCACGAATGGGGCACGAATACACGAATTCAGCGTACTGCAAAAACTCGGAAAAAACCGGGATTTTCACGTTGCGCCTGCGATATGCAGTCAATTGCGATAGCACAGGCGCCTGACAAAGCAGGCTCGTCGCTAAAATCCCGGTTTTTGCAGTGCGCTCACGAATCGGCAAAGTTGCTGAACTCCCTCATTTCGCCTGGCGCAGGCGTCGTTTCAGTTTCTGGCCCAGGCCGGCGGCGGGGTCGTCGTCGTGGTAGTAGTAATAATAGTAGTAACCGCCGTGGCGCGCGGTGACGCGGTTGAGGACGACGCCGAGCAGGGTGCTGCCCACATCGGCGAGGCGTTCGGCGGCCTGCACGGCAGCCAGGATGCGGGTTCTGCCGCAGTCCATCACCAGGATCACGCCGTCCACCAGCGTGGCGAGCACGGCAGCGTCCGAGACGGCCAGCACCGGCGGGCTGTCCAGGACGATCACGTCGGCTTGCTCGCTCAGCTCAGCGATGTAGCGTTTGAACGTCTGCGACGCCAGCATCTCGGTGGAGTCCGGCGCCCGCGAACCGACGGCGATCACGCGCAGGTGTTCCACGCCGGATTCCTGCAACGCGCGTGGGCGCACTTCCGGCGAAAGCAGCGCGTCGGTCAGGCCGGGATCTAGCGAAAGATTGAAGGTCTGGTGCAGCGTGGGGTGGCGCAGATCGGCGTCCACCAGGATCACCGACTTCCCGCCCTGCGCGATCGTCGCGGCGAGGTTGGCCGCCGTGAAGGATTTGCCGTCGGTGGGCTGCGGGCTGGTCACCAGGAGTGTGCGCGGCGGCGCGTCGAGGTTGCTGAACTGGATGCTGGTGCGCAGATTGCGGAATGCCTCCGCGATGGGGCGCAGCGGGTGCTTGCTGACGAGGGTATCCGCCGTCGAGGTATGCTTTCCCATCCGCGGCAACGTCGCCAGAACGCTGACCGGGAGCGCCTGCTTGATATCTTCGGGCGTGCGGACCGTATCGTCGAGGTATTCGATCAGGAACGCCGTCCCGACGCCGATCATTAGCCCGACGGCAGCGGCCAACGCCGTGTTGCGCATCGTCTGCGGGCCGATCGGTTCGGTGGGCAGCTCGGCGGGGGCAAAGACCGAGATGCGGGTGGTGTAGCGCGCCATCGCCAGGCGGAACTCCTCGGCGCTCTGCAGCAGGATCGTCAGGCGCGTCTGTTGATTAGCGCGTTGCGTCTCCAACTGCGCCAGGTCCAGCCGGGCAAATTCGGGTAGATCGTCGGGGTCGCCCAGGGCGGAAATCGCCTTTTGCGTTTCTTCAAGAGAAGTTTCCAGCGCTACCACCTGCGTCTCCAGCGCTTCGAGCTGCGCCTGGTAACGCGCCTCTTGCTGGCCGGTCTCTTCCTCTATAAAGACCTGCGCCACCGTCTCGACCAGCGCCTTGAGCAACGCCGGGTCGTGGCCCTGGGCGGCGATGTCAATGAGCTGCGTGTCCATCATCTGCGAGACCGTGAGCATCTCCTTGATGTCGTCCACGTCCATTTCCAGGCCCAGGCGGCTGCGCACCTTCTGCAAGATCACCGGCGCCTGGATTTGCACCACGTAGGTGCTGGCGATCGCTTCGCTGGTCTGGATTTGGCGAGTGGGATCGTCGCGGGGATCGCCGCCGCGATCAATCGTGAGCGTCGTCGTCGCCTTGTAGATCGGGCGCGAAATGCGGCTGACGTAAAACGCCGCCCCGGCGCCCAGGACCGTCGTCAAGAGAATCAGCCACCACCATTTCAGAGCTATGCTAAAGTATTGTCGGAGTTCCATAGGCTTGTTTGAACGTTAATGATTATTGTGCTGAGGCGGGGGGATGAATTAACCAATGCCGCGTTAACCCGGCAACCCGATCGAAATCCATATATGACATTAACGAGTTTCATGAAGGCCGCCGATTTTGAGCGAAAAATCATATTCCGTGGCAGGTTCTTTACCCAGACACCCGGCCAGTTCGTCTAATGTTTCTAGCTCATTGGAGATCATTTCAGGTAGAATTCGGATTTCTCCCTTTAGAATAATCAACTTCAGCCGTCCCGTCAGTCCTGCTTCATTCAATATTTCATAAGCAATCGTGAAGTCCTGTTGCGCTATCGTATCTATTGTCTCAATTTTCATGATTTCTTGTTTTTCCACGCCGTTTACCTCCTTAGGGAATTCACAATTTCACCAAACTATATCCTTTATTCCTCTCATTATACCGTGGAAATGTCAAAACGTTGGAACGTTGGCACGCTTCAATGCCTCCACGACTGCGGCGATCGCTTCCTCGTCGAGGTTGTTGTGGAAGGGAAGGGCGAGGGTGCGGGAGGCGATGGCTTCGGTGATGGGGAGCGTGCCGGAGAGGTCGCCAAGGCGTTCGCGGATGTAGGGTTGGGTGTGGATGGGAGCGAAGTAGCCGCGGGCGGGGATGCCCTGTTCCTCCAACTTCTGGATGACGGCGTCGCGGTTGAGCCCTTCGGCCAGGGTGATGACGTAGACGAACCAGCTCATTTGCACGTGGGGCTTGACCACGGGCGGGCGCACCCAGTCGAGGGCGGCCAGGTGTTCAGTGTACATCTGCGCAACTTTGGCGCGTTTTTCAAGGAAGGTCTCCAGCCGTTTGAACTGGCTCACGCCCAGCGCTGCCGACATTTCATCCATGCGGTAGTTGTAGCCTAGCCGCTCGTGTTCGAGCCACGCGCCCATCTCCGGGCGGCCCTGGTTGCGCATACTGCGGCACAGGCGGGCGATTTCGTCGTCGTTCGTGACGATCATCCCGCCCTCGCCCACCGTCATCTGTTTGTTGGGATAGAACGCGAAGGCCGCCGCGTCGCCGAAGCTGCCGAGTTTGCGCCCCCGGTATTCCGCGCCTAACGCCTCGCACGAGTCATCAATCACGCGCAGATTGTGCGCATTGGCCACCGCCTGGATCGCATCCCAGTCCGCCGGATGCCCGAAGACGTCCACGGCCATGATGGCTTGGGTGCGCGGCGTAACCTTGCGCGCCAGATCGGCGGGATCGAGATTGTACGTCTCCGGCTCCACATCCACAAAGACCGGCGTCGCGCCCTCGTACAGGATCGCGTTGACGCTGGCCGCGAACGTGAACGACGGGACGAGCACCTCGTCGCCGGGGCCGAGCTCCAGCGCACGCACCAGCAAGTGCAGCGCCGACGTCCCGGAATTGACCGCGATGCCGTGTTTGACGCCGGCATAGTCGGCAACCAGCCGCTCGAATTCGACGCTGCAGGGGCCGAGGGCCAGGCGCCCAGTGCGGACGACATCGGCGACGGCCTGGATGTCGGCTTCGTTGAGATCGGCGGAGGACATGGGAATAGCTTTGGGCTCTACAGTAAGGGTTCCCGTCATGAACTAACTCCTATAAGCAGGAAAGAAACCGGGAGAAGGATGCCACTCACGATCATGAGTAAACTCCCACTCCCGACGTTGCTCCACCAGATCATTATATAAATCTGAATTCAAAATCCATCGCCCAACTTTGAATGGGACAACGCCATCAGGTGCAAATGATTTTTTGTACCGGAAAATTCCATCATCCTCTTCGTAGCCGCCTCCAAGTACAAAAACTCGCTTCCCTTGACCTCGCCCCCACTCAATAATTGTGTGCTTCAATAAGTCATTAGGGCGCAATGCATAAGCTTCTCGAAGTGTCCCACCAAGAAAAGAATAAATATAATCAGTTGAGATCAGAATTAACTCGGTGGAAATAATTCGATCCTCATGCCAAACATGGAAGAACATAAACTGTCCGACCAAGTGCTCAACAATTCTGTGAAAGAATGCCTCATCAAAATAGTAATAATTCGCAGCATTGTTGCGTTTCATAGTTCCGTAATAAATCGCCATGAAATCTACTAATTGCTCTCCAGTGGGATCGATTTCTACCCTCAATCCATTTTGTTGTGCTCTTTTAACATTTTTCCTGACTTTGTGTTCGTAATCCATCCACATCTCATCAGGTTGTAGATTTAGAGTGCGCACAACATTTTGAGACTTTATCTCTATTTCACCGTTAAAGGGTACTAACTGATCCGGGAACAAAGATAACCGAGCGAAGATTGAAACGACATTGCTTTGTTTCGCCCATTCACTAAACATTATCCAAAACAAGTTCGGGTCCGGATTGCCTATTGTATAGGCTCCTCCATATCCATAGGGTCCAGCCAAGTCAAAAACATCCGCTGCTCCCGTGAACCAGCTTAGAGACTTAAGGGGACGCATAATAAACGGAAAAATGACTTGTCCTTGATGTGAATCCAGCACAGCACTCATAATGCGATCATTGGGCCCCATGAATAGGCTAACGTAGTCAGGGTGTGCGAAAACTTCACGGGTAGGCCAAGAATTCCAATAATTCAGCCATAACGTTTGTTCTCGCGGAATCGCTGCGTCAAGAATCCAAAAATTACTCAAATCCCAGTCTCCTTATAATCCCAAAAGCTTTTGCAGAGTCTTCACCATTGACGTTAATAGTGCCTGCGAAGCATCTTGATGCACAGGTAAGTTTAGGATGTGTTTCGAGAGCCAATATGAATCGGGGAAATCTTGAGGTGTGATTTGCCCAATCAAAGTATGGTAAAGACTCACAACTCCATATCCCTGGTCGTTCATCTGAAAATAAAGATCATCCCTCACATCCCGCTTAACCAAGATTGGTAAAGTCTGTGGACTTACGCCTTCTGGAAGAAAAGGGCAAAGCGTTGAGATTTCTGGTTCGAGTGGGCGTAGTTTTTCTATAAGCCATTGTGCGTTTTCTCTTCTTTTCAGAGCTATAGTCACTAAATCAAAATTCCAAAGTGTGCACGGTATTTGACTACATAAAGTAGAATGACTAATTCTTGTTATAATCTCATCCGAAGACTGATTCAATACAAGTAATCCGCCGTATGGCAGGGGTAACATCTTATGTAAAGAAAAAAGAGCAGCGTCGCCAAATCGTCCCGAGATTCCTCCGCAATAGTCTGAATACAAAGCATGGGCTTCGTCTTCAATAATTATTAAGTCTCGTGTATGGGCGAGTTTGGCAATTTCTTCCAAATGTGGATCCGGGAAACCAAAATAGTGAATGAGCAATAAGACTCGGGCATTTTTTGACCCAATAGTAGACTCTAAGCTGTCTAGATCAATCGTTAAATCTCGATTCATCCTATAGAAACGGTAATTTATGCCAATTTCAGTGATAGGATCGAAGACCCCAGAACCTTCATTTTTGCTCCATCCAATGTAACTTGGCATAATAATTTCATCGTCTGATGCAAGATCAAGCGTTTGAAGATATGCTTTCATCGCTGTCCGAGCATTAGGGAATGTAAACGTAGGACGCAAATATCTGTGGATATCAGTGGGTAACTTTGGGATTTGTTGAATTGATGTGCTCATAAAGGTTTAGAAAGACGGATGGTTTTTTCAGACTCCAATACTACCCATTCTGTAATCATATCAGGAGATGATACAATAAGACTATTGCGTGTTTTCCAGAATTGAGAATGAACGGCAGCGATTGCATCTTCTCTCTCAATCCCCTCGAAGGATAGTAATTTGCATGCATGATCAGCGATCAAGCCGACAGTAACTTTACCTACCCCACATAGGCACTCTAGTTTGCTAAAACCCTGCTCTGATTCTTCATGATATGCTAAATCTAAAGATTGGGGAAGGAACTCTAGTTTAAATCGACTTAACACTTCTCGGTTCATAGCTAATATTGCTACATTAGAATCCGAGCATTGCCTATACCCCATTCTATAATACCATTGATGAGCAATTGCATTGCTTTTAAACACATCCAATGACACTGAATTGCAACCAAGCATTCTGGCTGTCGTCTCATAGTGATTCAATAGTCTTTGTCCAAACCCTAAACCGCGTACCATCTCTGTCACAACAATGTAATTCAAAAAGAATTCAGTACCAGACTTCAATGCATGATAGTACCCTACTATACTGTTGTTCCAATTGGTTAGTACAAAAATATAGTGTCCTGTTCGCTCAGTTCCTTGCGTAATAAGATTTCGCAGATATGTGACTGAGCGAGGTGATTGATAAATTGTATAATGCAGATAGTCACCAAAAGCCAAAACCTTCATATTATAGATGCATTCTGCCATGTCGGAAGAGGCTGGGAGAATTATACTAATATTGTTCACGGTATCCTCGTTGCCGTCTTTCTTCATCAAAATTAAGCATGGTTGCTTCTGGGTCAGTCTGCACTCCTTTTCGGGTTAATACCTGTAAAACAGTCAGCCCAATAATCTTCATATCTAACGTGAAAGAGAGATTTTGCACATATTGAATATCTGCATTCAATCTTAGATCCCATGACAAGTCGTTACGCCCGGAAACTTGTGCGAGACCAGTTATACCTGGGCGAACCATAAAGCGTTTTTTCTCTTGTTCCGTGAAGTAGGGGGTATATTTCATAAGGAGAGGCCGCGGCCCAACTAAACTCATTTCCCCTTTCAGTACATTGAATAATTCTGGTAGCTCGTCCAGGCTATAACTACGTAGGAAGCGCCCAAAGGGCGTTAAGCGCTCCGCGTCTGGGAGCAAGTTCCCATTGGCGTCGCGGGCGTCCGTCATGGTGCGAAATTTATAGAGGGTGAAGGGCTTGCCGTGGAGTCCAGGGCGTTGTTGGCGGAAGAGAAAGGGAGCACCGAGGCGCAGGCGAATGAATCCTGTGATAAGCAGCATTAGTGGCATTAGAATTATTAGAGCGACTAACGCAATACAAAAATCAAATAGACGTTTGCCATATTGGATATATGTTGTTGAAAACCTCATACTAAACCTTGCTTGTGGATCTTAGCACAGCTTCAATCTCACTGATGAGTATCTCACGATTATACTGTGTGTGAACTGCGTTTAACCCGCGTTTTCCCATTTCATTGCGTTCCTCTTGCGATAACGCATAGAATTGCCGGACGGTCGCCGCCAAAGCGTCAGGGTTTTGCGGTGGGCAGATCAAGCCGGCTCCTGCATTTTGTATTACATCAGCTGCATCCCCGGTTAACGCAGCTAAGATGGGTTTGCCGCTGGCCAGATAGTCGAAAATCTTGTGAGGGATTGTTATTCTGAACAATGGATCATCTTTGAGATGCACCAGAAGCACGTCTGCCAGCGCATATAACGCGGGCATCGCCGACGCTGGGCGCCGCCCCAAGAAGCAGATATTCTGTAAAGCTCTTTGCTCTGCCGCCCGGCGCAATTCGGGCAGGGCGATTCCATCGCCGACAATTACAAATTGTACGGTGGGCAAATCGCAAAGGCGTTCAGCCGCAGAAAGCAATATGTCAAGCCCTTGCGCTTCGCCAATGTTGCCGGCAAACATCACGTTAAATTGGCCATTCATTCCCAATTTTTCGGCCAGAGCCGGGTCCGGTGATGCGGGTTGAGTGCTTTCAGAATCTATCCAATTCGAGATCACGTGAATTTTATTCTGCGGCACCCCTTTTCCAATGAGATTCGCTCGGAGTCCATTTGAAATAACACAGATGGCAGCCGCTTTGTTGTAAACCCATCTGGCAAATTGGCCGACAATATTGAGGATATGCGAATTGGTTAGCATTCCTGTGGCGCTGAGCGTCTCGGGCCATAAATCCTGAACCTGATAAACAAATGGAATATTCCACAGACGACTTAACACCCAGGCCGGTAGTCCAACGGTCAAAGGGGGATGGTATACAAAGATGATATCAGGTTTAGTCAGCGCCCACACACCTAACAGAGCGCTAGAAACAGCGAAAGAGAGGTAGTTCAGAATTCGTTGCAGACCTGAACGACTGTGATTGGGGTACAGGAGAACCCGCGTCACCGGAACGCCGGCTATCATTTCTCGCTGCAAAAGGTGTACCCGGTAGCCGGGATACAGTTCTCCTAATGGATAATTGGGAAAGCCGGTTAATACTGTGACTGAATGCCCATGGTTGATCAATGTTTGAGCCAATTCTTGCAATAAAAGCGCAGGCTCAGGCATGTACCATTGGGTCAGGATCAAGATTTTCAATGTCGCAACCTAGCAGAGATGTTTCTGCCACACCACACGATTCACATAATCCGTGTAGCTCACAATGATCCGCGCTACCTTTTCCGATACATTGGGGATGGCGTAATCTGCTACAAGTCGCAGCAGGCGTTCTTCGCCTCGCGGTTGCGTCTCCAGGATTGCCAGCCCTGCTTGTACCCGTTCCCAGGTCAAGCCGGTCAACATCACTGTTCCTTCTTCCATTCCTTCGGGGCGCTCGTGAGCCTGGCGGATGTTGAGGGCGGGGAAGTTGAGGATGGATGATTCCTCCGTGATCGTGCCGCTGTCAGACAGTACTGCGCGCGCGTTTCTCTGCAATGCGACGTAGTCGCAAAAGCCAAAGGGCTTCATCAATTCCACGTTGGCGGGCAAGATGACGGCTTTTGCCTCGATCCGTTTGCGTGTGCGTGGATGGGTGGAAACGATCACGCGGCGCCCCGTTTCGGCCAGGTGGGCGAGTACGTCAATCAGCCCGGAAAATTGTTCCGGCGAATCCACGTTCTCTTCGCGATGGGCGCTGACGACGTAGTACGTTCCCGATTCAAGTTCCATACGCGTGAGCACATCGGAGCGGTCAATTTTGGGCAGATAGTAATGCAAGACTTCATACATCGGGCTGCCGGTTTTGATGATCCGGTCCGGCGGCAGCCCTTCTCGCAGCAGATACTCGCGCGCGATGGTGGAGTAGGGCATGTTGATGTCGCTGATGTGGTCAATGATGCGGCGATTGATTTCTTCGGGCACACGTTGGTCGAAGCAGCGATTGCCCGCTTCCATGTGAAAGACTGGAATCTTGAGGCGTTTGGCGGCGATCGCTGCCAGGCAGCTATTGGTGTCGCCCAACACCAACACCGCATCGGGCCGGGTTTCCTGCAAAACCTTGTCCGAACGCGCAATCACATTCCCAATCGTTTCGGCGGCAGTGCTTCCGGCAGCTTCCAGAAAAAGATCGGGTTTGCGGATTTCGAGGTCGTCGAAGAAGATTTGATTGAGTTCGTAATCGTAATTTTGCCCGGTATGGACGATGATTTGTTCGAGGTAACGATCCAGTGCAGCCATCACGCGAGAGAGACGGATGATTTCCGGGCGCGTGCCAATGATCGTAGCGACTTTCATGCCGGATCCTTTTCAGGCAAGACCGGCAACCATCGCGTGTCGGGGCTATTCGGGTCAAAGATTTCGCTCGACCAGAAAAGCGTCACGAGGTCCGTGCTCCCTACATTTTCGATGGAGTGCGTATAGCCTGTGGGAATGTCAATGACGCGAAACTCCTCGCCCTTGACCGGGTATTCCAGAACTTGTTCATTTTCTATGTGCCGGAAACGCACGATGGCTTCTCCCTGCAACACCAAAAATTTCTCGGCTTTGGTGTGGTGGTAATGATTGCCTCGGGTGATCCCGGGTTTGGTCGTGGAGACGAAGATCTGGCCGGCTCCCGGCGATTTCACGAATTCTGCCAGACAACCGCGCGGATCACAGCGTTGATGCAGGTCGTAGGCAAAGTTATCTGTGTCCAGGTAGCTTAGATAAGTTCCGTAGAGCTTGCGGGTGAAGAGGTCGTCAAGATCGGGCAGATACAGCGATTGGCGCATCTCGCGGAAAGAATGCAGGAGTTCGGCCAACCTCCCTAACGTGATCTTGAACGTCGGAGTCACTTCACGATAATAGATGCCGGCAGATTCTTGTGTTTGCGTTTCTCTGAAAAAATGTTCGACGATGTCATCAATGTGCACCAACTCTAATGCGTTGTTGGGGTCGGAGATGCTGATCGGCAGATCGTGGGCGATATTGTGGCAGAACGTCGCCACAACGGAATTGTAGTTGGGACGGCACCACTTGCCAAAGGCATTTTTCAGACGATAGATGATGCCTGGCGCGCGGTTATCTTGCGCGTAGCGTTTGATCACTTCTTCGGCCTGAAGTTTACTGCGACCATAAGGATTATCGCGTTCCACTTGAATGGAGGATGCCAGAACGACGGGAACCGGGCGCCCTGCATGCGTCAACGTCTCGCACACGTGCTCTGTGAAGTTCACGTTTCCCTTCGTGAATTCATCCACCGATTCAGGGCGGTTGACCCCCGCCAGGTGGAAGACGAGGTCGGCCTGCGCCAATCCGGCCTGTAACTCCGCTTCGGTGTTTTGCAGGTCAAAGCCAATGACCTCCAGCTTTTCTTCGCACGCCAGGCGCGTCGCCAGATTCCTGCCGATAAACCCCTGCGCCCCCGTCACCAAGATTTTCACCGTGGAGCCTCGTTTTTCCAGGCTGATAGCGCCTGTTGGATGTAGTCCAGCTGCAATAACATCTCGACCATCTCATCTTCATCGAGCCTACGCGTGTTGTGTGAATTGTAATCCCCGTCCAAAAGCGGTTTCTGCCCTTCCGTGAAGTAGAGGTTGTAATTCAAATCGCGGTTATCGGCCGGGACGCGATAGTAACCGCCAAGATCGGTCGCGCGCAGCATTTCTTCGGTGGTAAGCAACGTCTCGTACTTCTTTTCGCCATGACGCACGCCGATGATCTTGACCGGGTTGTCAACCTCGAAAACCCGTTTCATCGCGTTGACCAGCGTCTCGATGGTAGCCGCGGGCGCTTTCTGGACGAAAAGGTCGCCCGGTTGCCCGTGCTCGAAAGCGTAGAGCACCAGATCCACCGCGCCCTCAATGCTCATCATAAAGCGGGTCATCGTCGGATCGGTGACGGTCAACGGCTGGCCGGCCTTGATCTGTTCGATGAAAAGCGGGATGACCGATCCGCGCGAAGCCATCACGTTGCCGTAGCGGGTGGCGCAGATGGTGCAGCCGCGCTCCACCGCCACCCGCGACTTGGCCACTGCCAGCTTCTCCATCATCGCTTTGGAAATGCCCATCGCGTTGATCGGGTAGGCGGCCTTGTCGGTGCTCAGGATCACCACGTTTTTGACCCCCGCCGCCATCGCCGCGTTCATCACGTTCTCCGCGCCGACGGCGTTGGTCAACAGCGCTTCCATCGGGTAGAACTCGCACGAAGGCACCTGCTTGAGCGCCGCCGCGTGGAAGACGAAATCCACCCCGGCCATCGCGTCCAGCAAGCTCTCAGGCCGGCGCACATCGCCGATGTAGAACTTGAGCTTGGGATTGTGATACTCCAGCCGCATGTCGTGCTGCTTCTTCTCGTCGCGGGAGAAGATGCGAATCTCGCGGATGTCGGTGTTGAGGAAGCGATTCAGGACGGCGTTGCCGAAGGTGCCGGTGCCGCCGGTGATGAGGAGGGTTTGGTTCGTGAACATTCGATTTCCTTATAAAACTTTTGAACCATCTACATAGTGCCATTCAGGATTAATTTTCTTTGTTTCACGGTACTGCTGTAGCATATCCCTGTGTTGTTCACGTTCTTGTTTTGTAAACCGGTCACGCAATATTCGTGCTGGTACGCCACCTACAACGGTATAAGCAGGAACATCATGAGTTACAACTGCCCCAGCAGCTACAATAGCACCTTCACTGATGGTGACGCCATGTAATATAATAGAACCTTGCCCAATCCACACATCATCCTCAATTCGGACAGGATATTGTGTATCTCGTCCACTAAATATCATAGGGGTAGCCGGAATATCAAAGCGATGATCCCCTCCGACAATTGACACGTATGAAGCTAACATGGAAAAGTTCCCAATATACGTTTGTGTTGCAATAAAAACATTTCTACCGATAAATACATAATCTTTCACAGTCAACGCTTTTGGTCTGATTTGCGCATTAGAGCCACAATGAAATCCACGTCCTGCTTGTGATATACCGATTCGAAAACGCAACGAAATGGCCGCATATACATCTCTAGCTAAGGGTTTAAACAACCTTTTCCATAACGGTATCATAAATCTTCAAAAGTTTCTTCCCTTCCACATTCCAAGAATATTGAAATGATAGTTCTTTGCAACGTTCTTGCATAGCCCGCAAACGATCGGGGGCCTCAAGTAACTCCATAATTGCACGGGCGAGATCGGCAGAGTTGCCTGGTTGAAATACAATGCCAACACCCAGACTGAGCAAAATATCACGAATATAGGGTAAATCACTTCCAATACAAGGGACACCAGCCATAATATATTCAAACATTTTATTGGGAGCTGCATATAAATTATTTAGATTAACAGGCTTGTACAGTATCAGACCAATATCTGCCCCCACAGCAGAATACACTAAGTCATTCATGGACACGGGAGGAACCATAGTGACCTTGCATTCCAATCCTTCTTCATTGATAAACTTTTGCATCACATTTTCGTATGCTCCAAGGCCACGGAATACAAGCATGACTTCTTCTGGCAAAAATTTAGCAGAAGCAATCGCTTCCAATAATCCCATAGTTTCAGAATACCCACCTTGATATAATACGACCTTTTTACCCTTAAATCGCCCAAGCCATTCTTGTGGGGACAGACTATTAGACGGTATGTAATATGGGGTATTCATAACAACAGCAGGTAAAGAAATATCTAATGCTTTTGCCATTGCTTCAGCACGATATGGACTCACAGTAACAACAGCATCTGCTCTTTTGCTCAATAACCATTCCGCAAACAGGGATAGATATCCTCCGAACTTTCCGGCTTTGCTTCCTCCGCCATCTGACCAAAGTTCATGAGCATCATATACGAGTGCTGCGCCGGTCAATTTTGCTGCTATGTACGCGGATGGCATAGTATCTAAGTCATTAGCATGAATAACACTTGGTTTAACAAAGAGAGCAAGCCAAAATAACTTAACATTTACCCAAAATCGCTCCAAGTACTTAGCTATAAGGCTATTTCTACGCTTTATACATAGTTGTTTGACTATATATGGCATAGGAGCGCCACGATAAGAACGGCAAATCACGTAAACTTCATGACCAGCTTCATGAGCTATTTTTGCTTCTTTTTGAACGCGGGGATCGCGATCGAGTTCACTTGTGACTAACATGCAAATTCGTGCCATATTTTTCTGACCCCTTTTTTTTTTGGAAGTCAGCCGAATTTCTCTGATCTATTAAGAGAAAATTCAATGATTCTATACACTCTTTTTGACAAACTGTAATCCTGTGCCAACGCGAGAGAATATTTCGACATTTTTTCTTTTCTTTTGGAATCAAGGAATACACTTTTTATTCCACTCGCAATGGATTGAGGAGAATACGGATCGACAAATACTGTGCACTCACTAGATAAAAAGTCATGATTGAATGGACGGTCAGAAACTACTAATGGCAAGCCGCTAGCTAAAGCCTCAAGAATCGCATTACTCATACCTTCTGCCAAACTTGGTAAGACAAAAACATCTGCGGCCGCAAACCATAGATGTATTTGATTATGGGGAACCGGGCCTGCATATAGAACTTGAGCTCCCTTAGGAATTTGTGTGCCTTGACCTAGAAAAACACCGTAAAAACCTGGCAGAATGTCTAATGCTTCTTGAACACGGAATGGTCCCTTGCGCTCAATAAAATGCCCACAAAACAAAACTATTGGGACTTGCAGTGGTAATCCAAGCTGTTTGCGGACTGTTGTCTGATCACGCCCACAGAACTTTTTTGTATCCACGCCGTTCGGAATATAGATGAGTTTTTCACCTATAGAAGGGCATCTGTCCCTACAAAAACGTTCGTTTTCTTGGGATACAGCTATCACGCCTGTGAAACTTTGTAAAACTTCAGCAAAGGTAGTCGTGCCCCAATACTTTTCGACATTCTCTAGATTTGATTCTCCTAGCCCGACAATACAAGGTATCTTTCGAGAAGCGCAAATATCCGCACAAGCGGCGCCTGACATAAAAAAATGTGCATATACCCAATCAATCTTTCCCTTTATTTCCGAAAAACCTTTTTGCACAGCATTCTGGAAATTGGTTTGAGTCTTCCTGTAAGCCCAAAGAGAGTGGGGGAAAAAATGTAACAATAAATTTGAATACTGAGGCCGTTTTAGATTGTCAGGATTTACCCAGTTGATATCATTCTTATTACGGACAAAGGGATCAAATAACTTCTGTGACCAGGACAATGGCGCAATTGTATTCACACTATTGCCCTGATCTCGCATTTCCTCAAATAAAGAATGGATAAAAACTCCTGATTCTGGACGATACTTTGTTGGATAAAAAGGAGCTATGCCAACTATGTTCATATTTAAATACTTTCTTTTGAAGAAGTATGCAAACAATAGACGCTTTGTTTTTCTTGGATTTTTCCAGCTGATAACCACAAACCCAATAGAAGATATATTGTTCGCACATTTAGGCCAGCATGAGTAGATTGGTTTAGCAGGAAACCGACAAAAAGACTTAATAATACCGAAACCGTTCTATAATCTCCGTTTCCCTTGACCCATAAATCTATTATTACATTTTTACTGGCCATAAGTAATCCTACGAAAAGAATAGCAAAAAGATATATTCCTCCAAGTGTATATGCTTCACCTAAAAGAAAATGATACTTTCCACCCAAAGTCACATAAACAAACTGGTAACCAGTCGCTATAGTGCTAGGCGAAGATATGAGCTCTTGAAGAAAAACCAAATACATTCTCATTCTGTAATCAGCATTCATCTGCGCTTCACCGTATCCCTGAAAACGCATTATGAGAGGACGAGCAAAAACAGCTAATTCATTCTGCCAAATTCCCCAAACTATGACTAACAACAAGAATACAACTATGGCATATTTTAGGAAGAGTTTCGGATCTCCGCGACGTAACAAAGAAGTGCTAGAAATACCCAAACATCCCCATACCACGAGATTAGAAGCACGTTGTGCTGTAAGCAGTGGGGCAAACAAAACTAGAGCAACAAGCCCAATAGCTAACACTGAATTGCGTCGTCGCGTTTCAGTCAGTAGTATTCCCCCCAATGAAGCGGGAATAAATGCTAATACTAGACCAAGCGTACTTCGATTTGCACCAGCAAAAAATCGGTGAAAATATTGACTCTCAATAACAATGTCAGGGGCCACAATGCCCTGCCAGACCATAATTAACCAAACAGGGGCAGCAATTGAAGCCATTGTCGCAACTCGTAGAATGAGCTGAACGTCTTCCCAAGTCCTCGGCTTAAGGTAATACATCAAAATCCCCACATTAGGCAACAATGACCAGAATGTATTGAATCCAATTGTTCCCATAAGTACACCACCCCCAGTTCCCAAAATAAGTCCAATCAAATATATCCAGCCATAGTTAAACGACAAGTAATATTTTGGGGAACCAAGAAAATCTATGAAGATCAATGGTAAAGCGATTATTTTTGTAGCTGAAGAAATTAAGGATCCCTCTGAAAAAATTTGGGATGGCAACCAATCTAAAATAATAGTAATGGTAATGAGAATTGCTATTATGGATTCAAGTCTCCAGTCCTTTACTCGATCCTTCTCCCGTTCAGCTCTTCTGATCCTTGTATTTATCAACGTTAATAACCTTCCACAACGATATGCAATAGGCTAATTGAGAGTAATTTGATTAGTCAGATCACTCACTAAAAATAGCGTTAATACTATGCATTTAGACACAAGAAGACACTCTCGTTTCGCCCAAAAAATACTTTCACTCTGAATTAAAATTCGCACATTAACATTCGAGAATCGAGCATCCGCTCCTCAATCCCCGCAAACGTTGCATTCGTGGTATAACCAGGCTCAGAAATGCGAG
>DAOUFX010000020.1:0-1623 GCA_034429675.1 Anaerolineae bacterium
GGTTGGGGGCGGGCGCAGCTCGCTCCCAACCCCCCACTTCTCCTCTTTTTATTAAGATGATACATCGTGAACAAGGGCCCGGCTGATGGGGGAATGAGAGTTCATGTGCGCCCGACCACCTGCCCATTTGGAAGGTCCATAACCGATTATAGCACAGTCATAGCGGAGTGGGTAGCGTGCGCAGAAGACAAAAATAGGGCGGAATGACATTCCGCCCTATGAGGTTTGATTGGTCAAAGCGCTTAATTGAACAAAACGCTGAGTTTTGTCAGCGGCGCTTCCAGCGACTCTCCGCCAAGCGCCACGATGGCGGTGTTGGCCGCCTCAAAGACTCGATTGAGACCTGCGCTGTAGGGGTATCGTTCAACCAATTTCCCAATCTGTTGCCGGTAGTTGGTGAGTTGTGAGAGTAAATCCGGTGTCTGGTCCTGGCAAAGCGGTTCTTCCGCAATGCTCAGGAAAAGCATTTCAACTTCCTGTAGACTGCTGTCCGGGACGAATTTCCCGGCTTCCATCAGCGCTTTGATCTCGTGTATCCGGCGTTGCAACAGGACGGCCGTCACCTGGCAACGTTGCGCATCGGGGGTGAACGTGACCCAGACCGTCTCCGCCTGGCGTTCAATCGGGTAAAGCAAATCACCGGGGATGCTGGCGCTGGCGGCGACGACCACACTGCCATATCCCGACAGGAACCCGATGATCATAAGCATAGCAAAAGCCGGGTAGAAGATCGCCTTGGGGAGGCGGCGCATGGGGTGCGGCGCGGGCGTAAGCGCTCGTGTTTTGTGCCAGATGCGCTTGCGGGCGGCCGCTGGTAGTTCCGGTCCGCTGCCCATCAACGCACTGAGCCTTGATTCCAATGTCGAGAGTGCTGCATCATCTAGGGTGTGTTTGGGTTTCATCGCTACGACCCTCTTTCCTCGTTAAATTCATCGAGTTGTTCGAGAACGCGCTGCAATTTTTCCAACGCCCGGCGTAATTTGCTTTTGACCGCGTTGGCATTGCTGTGAATAACGGCGGCGATCTCCTGGTGATCCAGTCCGCCGCTGAATCGTAAAATCACGACCTCAACTTCTGCCGGTGTGAGATACCGTAATGCTTTTTGTAAGCCTTCGTATTGGAAGCGATCTTCCAGGGCATCCTGCATCTTCTTGGCGCTCGTATCTGCCTGGATGAACACTTCCTGGTATTTTTCGTGACGCTTGATCTTGCGCCAGTAGTCGGCGACTTTGGTGCGCGCAATGCGAAAGAGCCAGGCTTTGAACGGCGCCCCGCGCTCCTTGTAGCGCGGGATGGCCGTCATCATTGCGGCGAATACTTCAGCCGTTAAATCCTCCGCCGCCATCGTGTCCCCGATGCGATAGACGATGAAGCGGT
Source organism: Anaerolineae bacterium (assembly GCA_034429675.1). GTDB lineage: Bacteria > Chloroflexota > Anaerolineae > B4-G1 > SLSP01 > JAKQHY01. The sequence continues at coordinate 1,378 of DAOUFX010000020.1, forward strand.
AAATGGCGGCGACGTGTTGCTCGTACAGCATCCCGATCGCCTCAAGGTTGCCATTTTGGGCCTGCTGAATGAGCGTTTTTTCGTCAATTTGAAGGGGCATAAGTTATAACATTCAATTTGCGGCTTGGTTGACTCTCTTTGTCCGACCTGACGTTGGATGCACCTTCATTATTATATATCGTTTGATACCCCCGTCCAGATACGCACAACTTGTCTCATCTCAATAAATAGGGGAGAAGTGGGGTG
>DAOUFX010000021.1:0-26797 GCA_034429675.1 Anaerolineae bacterium
GCCCGCGAAAACCCTTCCTATGTATCTCTGACATGTAGACCATGATTTTCGTGCTGGCATGGAGTGCGGCGGTACCGTTGTCTCATCAGAAAATAGCCGTTAGCTTTTAGCCGTTAGCCGGAGATAAGGGGGTATCTTTGCGGACGAGGTACCGCCCGCAAAAACACCTTTCTTTATTTCACTCAAGGTGCAATTGGGGAAATCCTTCAAGATACATCAATGTCAGCCCCAGGTCGCGGATACGCACCAGGATCGCGAACAACTCGGATTGATCCCTGACCGGGCCGGACAGTTGCATCAAGCCGTCGGGCAGATTTTCAATCGTCAGACCGCTAAACCAGGTTGCCCACTGCTCCGGCACGAGCTGTCCCTGCACACGGATAACATAATGCGCAGGCTCCACGGCATCATTGCCCCTTTTCCGGCAGCCGGCGCCCCGGCGATAGCTCGCAGGCCAGCCAGGCGAAAATGTAGGGGCCAGTCTCGTTTTCCAGGGTTTGCGTGCACATGTGATCGCCGCCGGGAACGAGCTTGAGTTCCGTCTTGCCCTGCGCCAGCCGGACGATCTCGTGGGCGTTCGCCGGGTCTACTAGCTCGTCTTTCTCCCCGTGGACGATCAACACCGGACAGCGCACCTTGCCGACGATCCCCTTGAAGTCCATCCGGTCGGTCCAGGCGTCAAACGCTTTCTTTGTCCCGGTGCCGGTATAAAGATAAGCCCGGGCAGCCTGAACCGCCGGAACGTTTCTCCACAAGCGTTTGATGCCGATAATCGGCCCGCCCATGCCGGCAACGGCGGCCAGGCGTGGCTCCAGTCCAGCGGCGAAAGGCGCCAGCATCCCGCCCAGGCTCACGCCAAACACGCCGATCGCGTCGGGGACAATTTCTCTCCGGCTCTGCAAGAAATCAACCGCCAGCTTGATGGCTTTGCCGTAGGTCTCGGCGGAATCGAAGCGATTTCCGGTGAGCCCGCTTTCGCCCCAGCCGGGCGGATCCAGCGTCAGCGTAGCCAGACCGCGCTCCAGCGCCATCGTCTCGAAACGGTCGTTGAATTCCTTGACCTCATCGTTGCCCTGCACGATCAAGATAGCCGGGAAGCTTCCCTCGCCGGGCGGAACGCGGTAGTGCGCAAAAAGCGAGCCGATGGCAAAGGGCAACGTCACTTTCTCAACCGGCGGGTTGCTCAACCGCCTGAACTTGTCGTAACACGGCAGCATCAAGCTATAGTCCTTCGCAATCTCCACGGGGTCATGCGTATACCAATCGCCGAGCAAATAGTAGATGGCCGCCCTGTGATAGAGCGCCCTGGCGCCTGCCATCTCACCCCGGCCCTCCATTGCCACCGCTCGATCCCGCAATTCCGCGCCCAGTTTCCGGCAAATCTGGGTGAGCGATTGATCACGATTCGCCGGCGCGGTAAAAGCGTGGCGCAACTCGTCCAGATCGCCGCCGAAAAATTGCAGGGAATGCATGAGCATCTTGAAAACCGGCGCCCGGAAAACTCGCCCGCTCTTGATCATCCTTGACAAAATGTAATCCTGGACAGCGGTTGGCAATTTTACATACACAGTCTTAAACAGGCTCATCGTGACCTCCCAAAGAATTAAGAGTCGGAAACCGATCGAGGGTTGTCGTCAAACGTGTTTCATCCATCACTTTTTCGCATACGATATAACCCAAATCCCCCTGTGGTACAAAAGAGTCTTCTGGGTAAAACCGGCGTCCTGTAATAAAGACAATATTCGTTGATCAGTATAGTATGTAGTGCCCGATTTCTCGCCAGAATAAGCGATGATCTTCTGCGCAACCTTGCCTTCCGGGCGACGGGCAGCCGCCACCGTAAACCGCCCGCCGGGTTTAAGAATCTTGTGGACGGTATGGACGACCTGCTCGTGTTCCGGGAAAAGGTGAAGCGCCCCGCAACAGTTCACAACGTCGAAACTATCTTCCATAAAAGGCAAATCCATGGCATTTCCACGCACAAAAAGAATATTATTCAAATTCTGCCGTCTGGCTCTGTCGGCTGCATAGTTCAGCATAGGCACGGAGAGATCAAAACCGACAACGCTTCCCCGGGACGCTCTTTTGGCAAAAGCGCGAGCATAAATCCCGGGGCCACAAGCCAGGTCCAGAATAGTTTCGTCCCCTTTCAAAGCTAAAACATCAAAAATTTTTCGTTGTTCCTGCTTAAAAGATATTCCCAGCAAAGCGGAAACGATCGGGTTTCTACGCCACAAGGCACTCTCATAAATATCAATGAGCCACTTCCATTCCATGGTGACGTCCACCGGCGGCACGTTGTCGGGCTGGTTGACCAGCAAATCAACGAAACCGTTTTTGGTAGGGAAGCTGTGGGAACATTGGGGGCAGGTAATACTGCCGGTGATTCCGGATAAGGAAATCGGCGCTTTCCCGCAAGCTGGACAGACCAGCGAAAGATTCACATCACGTGTCGTTTCCATGGGCTTCCTCCCTTCTTCATCTCCTGACGCTGGCGGCTTACTGTCGCGCCGCCGGCTATGGCGTGATACGCCTGGTGAATTGCTACCTGTCTCCAGAATAGCATAAGGGAGGGTGGAGTGTCATCCTTCTGGGGGTGGATTGTGGGGGTGGAGAAAATGAGGGAAAAACTACGACAACTGCAAAGCTTTGCCCCGCGCCACGGCCTCGGCGCGATTGGAGACGCCGAGTTTGCCATAGAGGTTGTTGACGTGGGTCTTGACGGTACTGAGCGCCAGGTAGAGTTCGGCGGCGATCTCCGGGTTGGAGTAGCCCGCAACGATCAGGCGCAGGACTTCCCGCTCGCGTTCGCTCAACGGCTCCGGCAGGGCGGCGACCGGCGAGGGGGCGCCGGCGGGCCCCCCGGCGTCGAAGGACTGCAACAGGCGACGGATGTAATCCGGGGAGATGTCGTGCAAGCCGGACGCCTCCGCCAGAGCTTCGCGCAGCAGCGACGCCATCGGCGCGCCCATATCCAGGAAGACGCGGGCGTAACCCTCCGGCTCGGCCTGCGCCAGCACGCGACGCAATAGCTCCAACGCTTCTGCCGTCCGGCCCTGGCCGCGCAGCGCCAGAGCTTCCAGGGCGTGCAATTCGAGCTCTACACCGCGCCATCCTACCGCCGTCACAATATCGAGCAACGGATTGAGATGGCCCAGCGCCAGGTCAAACCGCGCCTGCGCCAGGCAGATACGCGCCAACGTCGAAGCTTCGACCCACTGCATGAACAGAGCAAAGCCGCCTTCGTCCTGAAAGCTCTCAGGATGATCGCGCGTCCACTCGTCGGCCCAGCGCGCCGCAAAATCGAGATCGCCCTGCAACAACGCCAGCCGCGCCTGAGAGGCCCAAATTTGACGCTGCGTGAACAGCACCACCTGCTGCCGGATCGCCAACGCAACGGCTGCATCCATCGCACGCCGCGCACCCTCCGCGTCGCCGCGCGCCTGGCGGATGCGCGCCAGCAGTACGTAGTTGTCAGCCAGAACCTCGGCGTGGCCCCATTGTTCGGCCAATACGATGCCGCGATCCAGTGTACGCTCGGCGGCTTCCAACGCGTTGGTCTCGCGCAAAACGTCGCCCAGGCCTTGATAGAGCAAGGAAGCGCTAACCGAAGACAGCCCGCCTGCCGTGGCGTCCGGCGCCGCCGGGAACCACCGGCCCGACTCCAACTCCGCGCCGGTCTGTTCAAAGGCAATTTTGGCCCGGCGCAACCGCCCCTGCATCACCGACAGAAATCCGGACACGTAAACCGAAAGGGAAGACATCAGCGCATTTCCGGTCGCCCGCCCTAACGCAATCGTTTCATCGAAAGCCCGCTGCGTATCAACCGCATCCGGGCTGAAAAACAATCCGTACCCCAACAGCCACATCGCCATGGTGCGCAAAAACTCGTTGTCCGGCGGCAACCCGGCCAGCGCCTGCCGCGCCAATTCGACGCCCCGGCGCAAATCGCCCTGATAGGCAACGTAGCAATAGGCGCGGATGGCGGTCACGGCGCTGCGCATACCCTGCGTTTCCAACGAATCGTCCGCAGTTTCCAGAAGGCCCTCGGCAATCTGTACGTAGGTCACAGCGGTCGTATAGTCGCCAGCCACCAACAGCGCTTCCGCGTAAACAACACAGAGCGCCGGGCGCAACCTGAGCAACGCCTCCGGCAAAGCGCGCAACCGGTGCAGCAGCGTCGGCGCGTGCCCCGCCGCCAGCAACGCCGGCGCGACGCGCACGATCCAGTCGGCGGCACGCTCGAATTGCTGCGCGGCCAGTGCGTGCGCGATGGCCTCATTGAACAAGGCGTGCTGTTCGTACCAGTCGGCGGCGCGGGCGTGAATGTCGCGCACCGGCTCCGGCCCGCCGGATTCCAGACGGTTGCGCAGGAAATCGGCGAAGAGGCGATGGTAGCGATACCACTGCCGTTCCTCATCAAGCGGCATCAAGAAGAGATTGGCCTGATCCAAATACTGCAAAAGCGCCGCGCTGTCATCGCGCCCCGTCACCGCCTGGCACAGCGGCGCGCTCAAGCGCTCCAACACCGACGTCTGGCGCAGAAAATCGTAGACGTCGGGCGGCTGCTGCGACAACACTTCGTCGGCCAGGTAATCAATGATGTGGCGATGGCTGCCACCGAACGCCGCCACGAACTCCGCCGCCTGACGCGCGTCCCGCCCCCGCAACGAGAGCGCCGCGAGCTGCAAACCGGCCACCCACCCCTCGGTGCGCGATTCCAATGCAACAATGGTCTCGGCGGGCAGATCGCAGGCCAGAGCGACCTTCAAAAACTGCGCGATTTCCTCCGGCGAAAAGCGCAAGTCGGCGGCGCGAATCTCGGCCAACTGGCTACGCGCACGCAAGCGCGGCAGGGGGAGCGGCGGGTCCACCCGGCTCGAAACCACCAGGTGCAATCCGCGCGGCAGCGGCGGAGCGTTCTCCGCCAGAAAAGCCAGCGCCGCATGGATGGCGGCGTCCTCGATAACGTGATAATCGTCCAACGCCAGCACCAGACCCACCCCGGTTCCGGCGATGGTGTTGATCAACGCCGTCAGGGCCGGCTTGAAATCCGGAACGGGTGCCGTCTCCAACATCATCTGCGCCGGCGCTCCGATCCCCGGTCGCGCAATCTCCACGGCCGCCAGCAGATAGGTCAGGAATCGCGCCAGGTCGTTGTCGTCCGCGTCCAACGCCAGCCAGGCGATAGACTCCGGCGCGGCGGCCTCCCGGCGCCGCTGCAGCCACGCCGCCGTCAGCGTCGTCTTGCCGAAGCCCGCCGGCGCCGACACCAGGGTCAAGCGGCGCCCCTGCGCCAATCCGGCGTCCAGCCGCGCCAGCAAAGACGCGCGCGGCACCCAATCCGGTCGAACCGGCGGCGCATAAAGTTTGGTGGTCAGCAGCTGAATATTCACGTATCCTCGTTTCGAAGATTATCCGTTGCGACCAAGCCAGCGGCGCACGGTCGCGGCGTACTTCTGGTAATCCTCACCGAACTTACCGGCGAGGTATCTCTCTTCCGGCACAATGAGAAGGTAGTGGCAGAGCAAGATGGACGGCAAAAGAGAGATGAAACCCCAGGGGAAATTGAACGCAACGGAGGTCCCGACCAGAATGCACATTCCGCCGAGGTAAAGGGGATTTCTTGAGATCGAGAAAACGCCGGTGGTGATAATTGCGTCTGTGGGGAATCCAGGATCGGTCGGCTGACGATGCCGGACAAACTCACGACGCGCGAGAACGACGAAGGCGAGCCCCACGACAATGAGGAAAGCGCCCACCAAAATAAAAACGCCCGTGAAGGTTTCACGCGGAAAAGAGACAGGGATAATCCATTGCAGAACCAGAGCAACCAGAAAGGGAAAGCCGGAGATGATCTCGAAAATCTGCCACCAGCTCTTGTGCGCAACGTCATTGGACATTTGGGTTATCTATCGTTTCAACACCACCAGGGTGATGTCATCGTAAACTGTCTGTGAGCCGATGAACTGTAGCACGTCTTCAACAACCGCTTGTTTGATCGCCTCGGCCGGCTTGTCCCACTGGCGGCTGAGCACATCGCACAGGCGGTCAAGGCCGTACATCTGATGGTGCGCATTCTCCGCTTCGGTGATCCCATCCGTGTAGAGCACCAGACAGTCCCCGTCCTGAAGCGTCACCGTCGCTTCGGCCAGGAAAGCAGAAATGTTCTCCTCCAATCCCAACGGCAATCCCAGGCGGAACGTGTCCACCCGTTCGACGTGGCCGCCCTGCCGCACCACCAACAACTCCTCGTGTTGCCCGATGATCTTGATCTCGCCCTCCTGATATTTCACCAGGACGAAGGTCAGCGTTTTGTCCACGTTCATCCGCTGCGTGTTCTTCAGGATCACCCGATTCAGGGTCGTCAAGAAAGACCGGGGATCGGTTTCGCCGTGCTCGATCAGGGTGCGGATCGCCGTCTGCGTCATCAGCATCAGCACGCCGCTTTCCAGGCCATGCCCGGTCACGTCGCCGATCCCGATGTGCAGGACGGCGTTTTTCTCCAAAACGTCGTAGTAGTCGCCGCCGACTTCCTCGGCCGGGCGCATGTACCCGGCGATGTGCAGGCCGTCAATCCGCACCAGCTCCGCCGGCGTGGGGAGCACCATCTGCTGGATGCGGCGGGACACGTCGAGTTCCGCGCTCATCCGCAGGTTTTCCTCCTGCAAGCGCACGTTCAGCGTCTTGATTTCCTCGTAGGCCGCCGCCACTTCCAGCTGCGCCTGCTTGAGCGCCGTGATGTCGCGGGAAACGCCGAAGGTGCCGATGATCGCCCCGTTCTCGTCGCGCAGCGGCATCTTGGTGGTCAACGCCCAGCGCCCGCCGGCGTCCGGCTCCTCCAAATCGAATACGGCCTGGCCGGTGCGCGCGATGGCCTGTTCCTGATCGTACTTGGATTGGGCCTGGTCGGCGGGGAAAAAGTCGAAGTCTGATTTTCCGATAAGATTAGCCATGTCGCCGAGGCCCAGACGCCGCAACAACGCCTGGTTCACGTGGGTAAACCGGCTGTCGCGATCCTTGAAGTAGATGCTGTCCGGCACGCTCGCCATAAACGTGTCCATGATGTATTTCTGCCGGGCCAGTTCGGCCGAATGTTCCTGTAGCTTGGCGTAGGCCTGGTCCAGGTCGGCCTTGGCGCGCTTCTGCGCTCGCACCAGGATGACGCCGTAGAGGGCGCTGCTGATCTGCGTTCCCAACGTCTCGTAGACCATCCCCTCCAGCGGGCCGATCTCGCACAAGATGAAGCCGAGTTGGGCGTCCTGGGAATAGAGCGGTTTCACCACGAAGTTGTAGCGCTCCTGTGGCCACAGGCCCTCCGGCGCCAGCTGCCGCGAGGGGAAACGCAGCCCCTCGCCGTCCAGCGCGACGCGCCCCCCCTTGCCGTAAGCCAGCATCAAGCGCGACCAGCCATCCGCCTCTTCCCCATCGTACAGGCAAAGATAGGCCCCCGGTATTCCCAACCGGGGCAGGCCGCCGGCCAACACGTCCATCAGTCGCTCCATCGCGAAGGTGGTGCTTAGTTCCCGGCTCAGTTCGCGCAACGCGGTTGCCTGCGCCCTGACCCGCAGCGCCTGGCGCGCCCACGCCTGCTCCACCATCACCGCCAGCAGCACCCGCCCCTGCTGTAACAGGTCTTCTGCCCGCGCCCGCGCCGCTGTTCCCAGCCAGGGAACTACCCCTTGCCGCAGCGCCGACAACGCTCCCTGCCAGGCGACCACGCGGCGCTCCGGCCCAACCTTCGCGCCGTTTTCCTCTCTCATCGTCCGGCTCAGAATATTCTCCAGGTCAGCCAGGAAGCGGCCCGGCGCCGCGCCGGCCATCTCGGCGGCGAACCCATCCCACAACTGCTCCACCCACTCCGAAACGCCGCCCTCATCCACGACAACCCGAACCATCGCGGCGATGACCGGCGCCCGCTGCGTCCGGAAGACCGTCTCCGGCTCACTCAACGCCGCCGGACGTGGCGCCAGCGCGGCCTGCGCCACAGCCTGGAACGGGCAACCACACGACCGGCGTACCATCATTTTGGCAGGAACAAGCGTCCGGTCAGGCGGCTTTTCACCGGCGATCCATGTCAGCAGCATCTCGGCGGCCTGCCGCCCTACCTCGTAAGTAGGCGCTCGCATCGTGGTCAGCGGAGGAGCAGCGCAGGCCGAGCCGCTGTCATCGTCAAAACCGACGACGGCCACAGCGTCAGGCACCTGCACCGCGCGCAAATGGAACCAGTCAATCATCCCCAGAGCCATGCTATCGTTGGACGCCACCACCGCCTCGAAATCAACGCCCGGCTTCAGCCCGCGATCATCCAGCAAGGACGAGAGCGCGTCCCACGCTCCGGCCCAGCTGAAATGCGGCGTGACCAGGATAGGGTCGAGAGGCAAATTATGCTCGGCCAAAGTGTCAACGTAACCGCGATACCGCTCCATCACCGACCAATTCCCCTCCGGGCCGCTGGCGAAGGCGATCCGGCGATAGCCGTGCTCCTCGATCAGGTGGCCAACCAGCTCCTTCGCGCCCTGGTAGGGGTCGGCGACCAGACCGGGACAGCCCGGGTATAGGCGCAGAGCATTCACCATCGGCAAGGTCGCAAAGCGGGCGCGAAAACCGGCAAACGCCTCCTCGCTCGGCCACGATTGAAAGAGGACCACGCCATCTACGACTTCTGCCAGCGTGTCCCAGGCAGCCGGCCCCCTTTCCATGGCATTCAGCTTATCCTGGAATAACCGCTGGTAGAAGCACAGGAAATTAACGTCGCGCTCGCGAGCCACGTCGGCGACTCCAAGCAACGCGGTCTGGCCCCCCACCCGCACGATGTCGTCGGCGATCAGGCCGATGGTGAGGCGGCGCCCCAGCTGCGGACGAGTATCACCTGGTTTATCCCTTGTCCCTGTTGTCATTGCTGCCCCCCGTCACTTTCGCGCACTCAAGCAAACCTTGCAGGATGCAGTCTTGCAAAGAACAAGCGGGATAAGCGCAAGGCACATCCCGCCATCACTACCTTCATTATAGAGAAGATTCGTTCAAATGCGAAACGCTGTAGGGGTACGGGTATGTTTTAATTTCTGGGCAAACCACGGTAGGGGCGAGGCATTCCGCGTAGGCGCCTTATCCACACGGCATGTTCTATCTCATAAAGCCTGCGTATCCACAGAATCTTTTAGGAATGCCTCGCCCCTACTTTCTGCCCGGCTTTCACGGCTTGAAGAGGGCGTAACCGGTCACACCCATGCCGGCGACGTACAGGATACTCAAAACGACGTTGACCTGCCACCGGGCGTGCCCGACCTCCGCCGAGGCAATAAAGGCCATGACCTCAATAAAACCGATCACAAACAGCAATAGCCAGAAAGCCCAGGATTGCCCCGCGACCAGAGCCTTCCGAATGATCGTCCACACCAACACCGAAACGACCACCGAACAAGAGTTGTACAGAATGGTCAACGTGTTGAGCGAAGCAATGACTCTGGCGTCCATGCCGGCGATTTCCGGTTTTTCAAACACCATAACCAGTAACGGAGAGTTCGCGTTGAAAACGACGACACTGGTCAATATCAAGGCGGCAAGAACAAAATTGAGGCCGGTCCAGATGGAAAGTATGGTTGTACCTGCTTTGAGCATAGTCGTGATCTCCTTCAAAAATAGCGTTTAGCCGTTAGCTTTTAGCCGTTAGCCGGAGATAGGGGGTGTTTTTCGAGCCGGGGTACCGGCTCGAAAAAACACTTACCCTTTATCTCTCGGCCTGCAAGGCCACGATTTTCATCCACTCGCCTCAAGCAGCCTGCGCAGGGGACGTTGTCGTATTGACGCCTTTGAAAATCAACCAGAGAGCAAAGACGATCTCCTGCGGCATAATCGGCAGGTTGGCGATCATCTGCACGGTGCCAAAACCGGGAATGACGCCGAGCATGACGAGCACGCTGGTAATGACGGTCAGGGTGATGCCGACCAAGCCCCAGGCAGAGAGCCAGCGCGGCACGAGGCGGTAACGGTAAAAGACGCCGTAGTACATAAACGCGCCGATGCACCAGGTGATCAACATCACGCCGTTGCCCAGCCACTCGTCCCCGACGTGAATGATGGCGCCGATGGTCTGGAAGTAAGCGGCGTCCGGCGCGCCGGCAGCCACAAATTCGCGGCTCAGCGCCAGCAGCGCGATGGCAGCGAGCCCGCCCAAGGCCTCGGTGACGCTCTCGATCAGCCGGAAGCCGGCCGCGCCGATGGCCAGCCCGACGCTGTATTTGCGCATGATGGGATACAGCCCCAGACCCACCCCGGCGCACGCGACGGACATCAGAAATGCGAGAAATGCCACAATGCGCACCGTGCCGCCGTTGGCTGCGATCTGGCTCAAGTAGTCCGGCCCCCCGGTGATGGGATTGCCAATGGCGGCGGCGATACTGCCCGCTGCCGTGGCGACAATAAACGAGACGCCAACAACCACTGTGTTCACTCTGCTTGCATTCATTTTTTCCTCCAAGATGCTTTCTTATAGTGTAATGACCACACTGCCTTTTTTGTGGCCTTTCTCAACATAGTGATGCGCCTCGACAATCTGCTCCGGCGAATAGATCCGGTCAATCACCGGTTTGAGATGCCCGGCTTCGACCAGGTCTTTGAGTCGAACCAGGCCATCTACCCCCAATAGGGGCGTGCCATCATCCACCGAGATAAACTTCCCGTTCGGCGCCAGCGCTTTGCGGCAAGCTACTTTCTTACTGTAACGTTTGCCCACCGCGTCGAAAATCAGATCGTAGCGTTCCGGGCGTTGGGTGAAATCCTGGCGGGTGTAATCAATGACCGCCTCTGCGCCCAGCGCTTTGACAAAGTCCAGGTTGGCGGTGCTGCATACGCCGGTCACCTGCGCCCCCAGATATTTTGCCAGTTGGACGGCAAACGTGCCGATTGCGCCGGCAGCGCCAAAGATCAGCACCCGCTGCCCGGACTGCACCTGCCCCGATCCCAAGAAATGCCAGGCCAGCCCCCCGCGCGAAGGCAAGGCGGCGGCCTCGATGTAGTCCAGGTTGGCCGGCTTGGGCGCAATCAGGGCATCCTGCGGGCCACGCACGCCGTCGGCGGGCAGGCAGACATATTCAGCATAAGCCCCAAAATACTTGCCCGTAAAAGCCATCACCGGGTCGCCGGCTTTGAAGCGCGTCACCGCGTCGCCCACCGCCTCCACCTCCCCGGCCAAATCCAGCCCCAGCACCGGGTTTCTCGGCCGGGCAAACCCGACAAAGAGGCGCATGGGCAGCCATAACAGAGGCCTGACCTTGCCGCTGCGCACAATGCAATCGGAAATGGTGACGGCGGCGGCCCGGACGCGAATCAGAACCTGGTTGCTCCTGGGCGTCGGTTTTGGCAATTCGCCGGGCCGCAGGACTTCCGGCGGGCCGTATCGGGTGTAGCGAATCGCTTTCATTCCGCCACCGCCTTCGGGTCGAAACCTTTTACAATGAACCAGACCGCAAGAGTCATCGTATGCATTTTTCCTCTCCCTATTCTGATGATCTGACCGGGTTGACCGAGACTAACGGCCAGCCCAAACCCCGTACTTTCTTGAGCAACCCAAACAATGCCGCCTGATCACATACCGGGCCGGTCAAAAGCGTGTCGCCGTCCTCTTCCAATGTGATGGTTAGACCACCAAACCAATCGGCCCACTCACTGCCCAGGTGTCCCTGGAGCCGGATCTGATAGACCACAGGGTGATCTGCCGTCGTCTCGGAGTTGCAAGGCGCACTCCCAGCCTGAAGGGCTTCGTGGGTTTGGCCCTGCGGCTTTAGCCCTGGGTCCGATTGCTGAATGTCTTCAGTCTTCATTAGCCGTCCTAAAAACCGCTGAAGCGGTTACTACGAACAAATTCTTTTATGGATACTATATCCCCCACACAGTATCGAAGGATAGATACCAAAGTATGGTTTGAGGTATTGTTTTGAAACAGAACGATCCCAAAATAACGGATGTAGAGACGCAAAATTTTGCGTCTTCCTCTGCGTGAAGGATAAGTGAAATTTTGCGTCTTCCTCTGCGTGGAAAGAGACGCAAAATTTTGCGTCTCTACGGAAATACAGGGTTCGCCCCCTCCTGAAATGTTTCCGAATGTGGATAGTGGGTCTTGACAAAACTAGAATAGTTTCTATAATTAGAATTATGTCTACTTATGATATTATCCCAGTCCCTACCCAAACGTTGACCGCGGACGAGCAAATTCGCGCCTACGTCAACCCGACGCGCATGACAATTCTGGCAATGCTGGCAAAAGAAAAGAACTCGGTTTCCGGGATCGCCCGCCAACTGGGCGTACACCCGGCCAACCTCACCCATCATTTCAAGTTATTGGAAAAAGCCGGGCTGATCGAGTTGGTCGAAAAGCGCGAGACCGGGAAAAATCTGGAAAAGTATTACCGCGCCAAGGCCCATCACTTCGTCGTCAGCGCCGGCGAACAGCCGTCCGGCCAGAAAGCGCTGGCGCTGTCCATCCTGCGCGACAACCTCGACGCGGCCCTGCAAACGGTGGCCGACCCGGCGGACGAGCGCATCGTCCTGGGAGCGCTGAAAACCATACGCCTGCATCCCGAAGATATTGAGAAATTCGCTCAGAAGTTGCTTGATCTGTTAGGGGAATTTGAAGAACACGCCGCGGAAACGGGCGATGTCTACAGTTTGAACGTCAGTTTGTACCCTGCCGAGGGCGTCAATCTGCCGGCGCAAAAAGTCACCCTCCACATAGAGGGGAAATAAGCAGGCGTATTGAACCCTCGCCCCAAACTTTGTATAATGCTGGAGGTTTTCATGTCGAAATTTCGTGGGAAGAAAATGCCAAATTGGATTTTATGGATTGCTTTGGCGGCGATGGGGGTCGCCGTTGTGGGCGTGGCCGTGTTTCTCAATCAGGCCAACCGGCAAAAGAACGCATTGGCCGAATACATCCGGGCCAACCCCGGCGCTGCCGCCATCGTTGCCTACACGGTGGACGAACAGGGGCAACCGGTCAACGATGGGAGCGGGGTATTTTACAACGCGGATACGCCGCTGGTGCTGGCCTCAGCCATGAAGTCCGTCATCCTGGTCGCCTACGCGGACGCCGTGGAACGAAACGAACTAGACCCCAACGAGCAGATTGCAATCGCCGACTTAGAAAAATACTATGTTCCACAAACAGATGGCGGCGCGCACAAGGCGGGCCTGGCCGCCCTGGGGCTGGCGGTGGATGCCGATGGATTCGCACAAGACCAGACCGCAAAAATAGCGCTGGACGACATCGCTCGCATCATGATCCACAACAGCGGCAATGCCGAAACCGATTATTTGATGGCCCGCCTGGGCCCGGAACGGATCGCCGCAACGATGGCCGCCGCCGGCATGGAACACCACACGCCGTTTCACACGATCTTGGGCATCACGCTGGCAATGTTCAATCACGAAGGCCCGCTGACGGATGCCGCCCAACGCCAGGCGCTGGTCAACGCAGTGGAGAACGGCAACTTCGCCACCCTGGAACGTTTGGCAGACCTGTATCTGAATGATCTAAACTGGCGGGCGGCGCAAATCGCCTTCATGAAGTCAGATGCATTCGTCGCAGCCGCCGGGGAAATGGGATGGGACGGGCAGGTGGAAAGCAGCCGGTTGTTTCCGCAGGGGACGGCGCGGGAATACGCCCACATGATGGCGCAAATCGCCGGCGGGCAGTTGATTTCGCCCGCAGTCAGCGCGCGTATTCAGCAAAAACTCGAAAGCGCGCCGGGCGACGATCCGATGCGGCTCTTGTTTCACCGGCGCTACGGGGCCAAGGACGGGGTGACGGCGGGTGTGTTGACCCTGGTCTCCTACGCCGTACCGAAACGGGGGACGCTGGCCGGACAGACCCGTGTGGTGGTCGTGTTGGCGAACGGCATGCCCTACGAGACGTGGTCAAAACTGGCGCAATACCAGAGCATCTATCTCTTGCAGGCCGATCTGGCAAAGAAAACGCAGTCCGTCGCGAGGGCGATGGCCGCCCAATAGAAGAGGCATCGGGGGCGAAACAGGCTACAACAGCCCCAACTCGCGGGCGCGGGCGACGGCTTCGGTGCGCCGCTGAACCTGGAGCTTGTCGAAGATAATCCGGGTGTGACCTTTCACCGTGCTCAGGGCAAGGAAAAGCCGCTCGCTAATCTCCCGGTTGGAGAGTCCCTGAGCAATCAGCCGCAGTACCTCCAGCTCGCGTTGGCTCAACGGCTCGATCATTTTGGATGGTGGATGGTGGATGGTGGATTGGCCTGGCGCCATCCGAGAGTCAGGAAATGCGGCGAGAATCTTGCCGACGTAGTCCGGCGCAATGCCGCGAGCGCTCGCTTCGGACAGCAGTTGCGCCATCGCGATGCCCTCGTCCACAAAAATGCGGACAAAGCCGCCCGGCTCGGCCAGCGCCAACGCCTCGCCGAGCGTTCGCAGCGCCGCTTCCTCTTCGCCGCACGCTCGAAATGCGCGAGCTTGCAAAACCAACGCCTTGAGCCGTTCATCTTGCCAGCCTTTCGCTTCCAGCTGTTGGCGCGATGCGGAAAGCAATGTCAACGCGGCGGCGGCATCGCCTAGAGCCAGGAAGGCTCTGGCCTGGCTGAGGGGAAGGTCGTGCTTCTGTGCGAGATGTGCGGCTGCGGCCATGTCGCCCTGGCGCAACAGGACGTCCACTTGCGCGGCAGCGATCTCCGGCAGCCGTTGGACGAAATTGCGCTGGCGCGCGGATTGTTCGGTCTGCGCCAACTGCACGGCGGCGCCGGCCACGTCGCCCCGCGCCAGTTTCAGGCGGGCCATGAAGATTTCGCTGAGGATAAAACGATCAACCACGCGATCGTACTGCCGCGCCAGTTGCAGACTCTGCTGCGCGTATTGTTCGGCGGCGTCCAGGTCATTCCACTCATAGTGGATGTGCGCCAGGCCCAGATACGTTTCGGCGACGTTCGGCTGCGGATACTCGCCGGCGAGCTGCAGCACACGCCGGTAAGTTTCCGCCGCCTGGTAAAGCTGATTGTCCAACTCCTGAATCTGCCCCAGATCGCCGGTCGCCAGAATCATCGAAAAACTATCGCCGGATTTCTGGCTGATGGCGACGCCCTCCCGGCAGGCGCGAGCAGCGGTAGCGCGATCGCCCTGCAAGAAGCTGGCCGAGGCCAGCGCCCAGTTCGCCGTAAAGCGAAACGGCAGATTGTTGGGATGGACGTATTCCAGGGCGCGGCGCGCCTGGACGAGCATCGTCTCCGGGTCATAGCGGGTGAGCGCCAGGGTAGCCCGCGCGCAGGCGATTTGTCCGATCATGTCGCGGACACTGTCGTCGGCCGCGACATTTTGCAGAGCTCTCTCGGCGGCCTGCAGCTTCTCCTCCACGCCGGTCGTCTGGCCGTTCATCAACAACAACGTGGCCCAGCGCACCCACAAGAAAGGACGGGCCTCCAGCGCCGCCGCCGGCAGCGCGGCCAACCAATCCAGCACCCCCGCCGCCACGCTATGAAAATGCAGGGGCATCCCCTTTCCCTTGATCAGACGCTCGGCGCGGTCAATATCGCCGGCGGCCGTCGCATGGCGAAACGCTTCAAGCGCCAGGTCATTGTCTTCGTACCACCGGCTGGCGCGGATGTGCAGGGCGGCGATACTCTCCCCCCCTTCATCCCCCCCAGCGAGGGGGACAGAGAAGAAGGGCAAGGCTTGTCCGAGCCGCTGCCGCAGAAAACCGCCGAAGAGGTGGTGATAGCGATACCAGCGCCCCTCGTTGTCCAGCGGGACAATGAACAAATTGGCGCGTTCGAGAGCGTCAAGGATGAGAACTGAAGGCTGAAGGATGAAAGCGGAATTTTCCCCCTCATCCTTTTGCTTTCGGCCTTCATCCTTGCCCAAAACGGCGTCACAGAGAGGACCGCACAGGCGATCCAGGATCGAAGTGCGCAATAAGAATGTCTGGATGGCTTCGGGCTGGCGGTGCAGGACTTCTTCCACCAGGTAATCCAACACGAAATGATGGCTGCCGGTGAAGGAGCGGATGAAGCCGGCGACGTCCGGCTGGCCCTGCATGGAGAGGGCGGCCAGTTGCAGGCCGGCGATCCAGCCCTCGGTGCGGGCTTCCAGCGCGGCGACATCCTCCCCGGAAAGGCTCAAGCCCATCACCCGGTTGAGGAAATCGGCGGCCTCGGCGGGGGTGAAGCGCAAGTCGGCGGCGCGCAACTCGACGAGCTGGCCGCGCGCCCGCAGCCGCGCCAGGGGCAGTTGCGGATCCTCGCGGCTGGCGATGACCAGATGCAGCGGCGGCGGCAGGTGGTCCAGCAGAAACGCGAGGGCCACGTCCACCGGGGATGACTCGATCACGTGATAATCGTCCAGGACGAGGACGAAACGCTCCGGAACGGCGGCGATTTCGTTGAGCAGATTCGTCAGCAGCACCTCGATGGGCGGCGGTTGCGGGGATTGGAGCGCGCCGGCAACACTGGCGCCAACGTCGGGGATAACCGTCTGCAAAGCCGCGATGAAGTATGTCCAAAAGCGCGTGGGGTCGCTATCCGCATCGTCCAACGACAACCACGCAACGGGCTGTCCACCCGCCAATTCGCCGATTCGCCCACTCGCCCACTCGCTGAGCAGCGTGGTTTTGCCGAAGCCGGCAGGGGCGGAGATCAGGGTCAGCTTGCGGCCAAAACCCCGGCCCTGGAACAAACCTTCGTTCAGACGAGCGATCAGGCGCGGGCGGAGGATCACGTTCTGCCGAAGCGAAGGGATATACAGTTTTGTGGCTAAAACCGGCGTTGGCATAGAGTCATTGTATTGTGATACGCGAAAGCTGCAGGCGATTCGCGCCGTAATCCGGCGCCTGCCCCAGCAGAGCACGCTCGCCGGTCGCCAGGTTGTAGACGCCGACGAGCAAAGCATAGTCGCCGGGGGGCGTCTCCGGGGGCAGGTAGAGATTGGACGGCTCGGCGACCCATTCGTCCGGCTGCCACACCCAGAAGGGATAAGTGCCCGAACGCGGCGCCGAATCCCATTGCGCCTTGATGCCGGCAGTCGTGTCGTTCTGCGGATCCATCAGGTGGACGAAGACGTGCCAGTCGGCGCGCTGCGGCTGCAGTCCGCGCCAGTACAACGTGAGCGGCAGCACGTCCCCCGGCTTGAAGAGAGTCGCAGGAAGATCGTAGCCGGTCAGTTGCGCCACCGTTCCGAAATTGGCGGCGAGCTCAAAAGTAGGCGTGAAGACTTCCACAGGCACATCGCCCTGGTAGGCCCAGAAGTAAAACGGGCTGAAGCGCACATCGGGGGCTTCCGGCTTCACGGCAAAAGTGAGGCGGGTCACGGGGTTGCGGATCAGTCCGGCGGGAATCGAGAAAGCGCTCTCCAGCCATTCGCCGGGGATGGCCGGGAGCCGCCAGTCGCCAGCGGGTTCATCGTTCACCCGCATCTCGACGACCATATCCGCCATCTGATGGAAACGCCCCACCAGCAGCAGCGGCTGCCCCGGAGTCGCGGCCACGGTAAACGATTGCCCGCCGTCAAAAAGGCGCCCGCCGTCCGCCAGCGCGATCGCCGGGGCCTGCCGGTAAGCCATCCGCCGCGCGTCGCTGGCATAACCCGGCAGATGGCCGGCGTTCCACCAGGCGTAGGTGTGCGCCTCCTCGTCGGCGATATCGGCGATGTCCACGGAATCCACGAGCGCAAGCGTCGCCGTGCGCGCAACGATGTCCGGCTGTTGGGGAGCGCCGGCGAGGGCGGCGCCGGACCAGTCCGGTTGCGTCACCACCTGCGTATCCGTAGCGGCAACGTAGGGGGAATAATCCGGCACACACACGCGGAAAAGCTCAGTCCCCAGCAAATCCGGCGCCGTTGAGATACCGAAATATGGAGGCGCTACCGTCGGATAGACGGCATAATAATCCGGGCGCAAGCGCTCGAATAGCTCGTAGAGCGCGCCCGGCCCGTTGCGGTACACCTGCGCCGAACCGGCGGTGGTCAGTCCGACGGTGTCAATCGTGTAGCGGTCGGTCAAAAAGCGCAGCGTCCCCACGTCGTGAACCACGATCCGCGCACCGGCGGGGGTATGGGTGCGCAACCAGTCCGCCAACGTCAGGTGCATCTGCGCCGTCGTCCTGACATCGCGGGCATAAGCGCGCGAGAAATCGGCTACGGCGTACACCGACCAGGCCAGCGCGCCGGCGAGCAGAACGACGCGCGCCCAAGCCTGTTTCGGCGCAAAGCAGGCGACGAGCCACAAAGCGCCCACGACGCCGAGCAAGACGAGGGCCGGATAGGCCGGCATCTGGTAACGATAATGATGCCAGGTAGCAGTCTGCAAGGTGGAAGTGGCCACCAGCAATCCGGCGACCCACAAGGCGGCGGAAAGCAGCACGCGCCACAGCTCGTTCTTTCGAGCGACGATCACGCCCAAGACGGCCAGACACTGAAGAAGCGGGAACGTATGCCAATGCCCATCGGAAGAAGGCCCGCCGATCAGACGAGCCGCAAGCTCGAAAACGGTCGCCAGGACGCGCTGAACGGTAACGTCGAGGTAAAAGGGCTGCATGGTGAACCACGACTTGGCGAGGAAGCCGGTGGCATTGGCGCTGCCGCTAAAAAGGCGGTTAACGAGAGGCGACACGAACACGGCCAGCAAAGACAGCCCCATCAACGCCATGCGACGCTTGCGCTGCGGGTCAGCGGGGGTGCGTGCCAGCATCTCAGAAACCAGAATCGCCGCGGCCAGCCCGGACGCTTCGGGGCGGGTGAGCGCGGCCAACGCAGCGCAGATCGCAGACACGGCCGGGCGGCGCGCCGCCAGACCCCACAGCGCCCCGGCGACGAACAACAACAGCCAGCCGGTTTCCATGCCGCTCAGAAACGCCCAGGCCATCCAACCGCACCCGGCAAACCACAGGCCCGCCAGAACGCCGGCGAGATTGGCCTCCAGCTCAAGGGAGGCCGCCAGGCGCCGCGCTGCGTCCGCCGCCAACGCCGCGGCCAGCGCAAAACATAACCCGCCGGAGAGCAACACCACGGCGGGCATTGCCTCACGGCTAAGGCCGAGAGCAAAGCCTGCGGCAAGCAAAAGCATATAAAACAGGCTGGTCGCGCCGGTCGTGGGCGCGTCGCCGGTGTTGTATTGCAGGAAATGCCCCTGCGCGGCCTGCCAGGCGTATTGCAAGTGAATGTAAGAGTCATCCAATGGCAGCAGCACCTCATGCCCGGCAGATAAAGAAGTCGCAACGAGTAAGCCGCATACCAGCAGAGCCAACAACGCAGCGAATGCGGATGGAAAAAATGGTTTGGTGAAAATCATGGTTCTGAGCCTCTCCTAGTCAAACCTGAAAAACGATCGCCAGGGACAATCATACCCGGTTTGAAGCATTATGCCAACGGCAGAATTCAGACGGGTGCGCTTTAATTTCTGGGCAAACCACAGTAGGGGCGAGGCATTCCGCGTAGGCGCCTTATCCATACGGCATGGTATATCTCACAAAGCCTGCACATCCACAGAATCTTTTAGGAATGCCTCGCCCCTACGCCTATAAATTAAAACACACCCAATCCGTAGCCTTTTTTTGTCACTTTGCAGCTTCAATGCTAAAATATACCTATACTCTGACAATCCATCCAGATCACCGGGAATCATTCAACAAGAATGAGGGAGGCCACGATGAGCTCTGAGGCTGTACGATTCTTGCAGCACGAAAACGCCCGTTTACACTCCGAAAGCCAATTCCAACAGGCGCAAATACAAATGCTACAAAGCCATATCCATGCCCTTGCCGATCTCTACCATGCAAGCCATGGAATTGCGAAAACAGACACGGCCATGCAAACTCTTGACCAACTCTTTGAAAACATCGTGAACGTAATCGGCGCAAGAGATGGATCGCTCCTTCAACTGGACCCTCAGACCGATGATCTGGTCTTCGTGCTGGTTCACGGACAACTGCGCGAGGAATTGCCCGGCCATCACATCCCCAAAGATACCGGCGTGGCCGGATGGGTGGTGCAAAACCACGAGCCGGTCATCGTGAACGAGCCCCATCAGGACTGGCGTTTTTCCTTTGAAGTAGATCAGGAATTTGCGTTTTTGACGCAGTCCATTTTGTGCGTGCCGGTAAAGTGCGGTGCGACCCTGCTCGGCGTCATCGAGTTTATCAACAAAGAGTCAGGGAAATTTGCCGATTCGGATATGATCCTGGTGCAGACGTTGGCTCACATCGCCGCGATGACACTGACGCAAGATCCCACCTGCCCCTGCCCTCCCGAATCCGACCCCCAGGCAAATTCAATTTCTCTACCACTATGATAACCAGACAAACCATTCGGGTGCTTATTGTTGACGACGACGTCACCACCAATGAGCTTCTGCGTACCCAGTTGACCAGCCTGGGATACGAAGTTGTCGGCTACGCCTACGAGGGAACCCGGGGCGTACAGATGGCGTGCGAATTGTCCCCGGATATTGTGCTGATGGATTTGTTGATGCCCAATCCCGAAATCTACGCCGACGATCCCCACGCAGGGCTCTACGCCGCCCAACAAATTCAGGAATTGTGCCCCACCCCCATCATCTTGCTGAGCGCTTACGAATCGCCGGAGCTCACACAGCGCGCCAGCACCATCGGCGTGGGCGCCTATCTGGTCAAACCGGTCAGCACCAACGAACTCGACCGCGCCATCTCCATCACGCTGGCGCGCTTCAAGGATCTGATGGAAGTGCGGCGACTGAACGCTGAGTTGAGGGCGCACAACGAAGAATTGGATGCCTTTGCCTACACCGTCGCCCACGACATCAAACACCAGTTAGCCATCACGATCGGGTACGCCGAGTTGTTGGATATGGATCACCGGAATCTGCCGCCGCGCCAGCTTGCCCAATACCTGCACGAGATCACCTCCAGTGGGCAGAAGCTCAACCGCATCGTCAGCGACCTGTTGCTATTGGCCAGGGTGCGCAAAGTGGAAGAGGTCAATCTGGAGCCGCTGGATATGGGCAGTGTCGTGAAGGAAGCCAAAACGCGGATAGCCGATATGGTTGACTTCTACAAGGTCAAGTTCACCGAACCGCAACAGTGGCCGGCGGCTCTGGGACACACCACCTGGATTGAAGAAGTGTGGTTCAACTACATCAGCAACGGGATCAAGTACGGCGGCCAACCACCCTGCCTCACCCTGGGAGCGGAGCTGCAAGAAGATGGCATGGTGCGGTTCTGGGTGCGCGACAACGGAGAGGGTATTTCACCGGCCAAACAAGAACGGCTCTTCACGCCCTTCGAACGGCTCAGCCAGTCGCGGAGCGAAGGGCATGGGCTGGGACTTTCCATCGTCAGGCGCATCATCCACAAACTCGGTGGGAGTGCGGGCGTGGAAAGCCAGCCGGGCCAGGGCAGCACCTTCTATTTCACGCTTCCGCCAGCGCCGCCAGCAAATTCCCCGCGGCATTAGGCCAGGTAAATCGCTCGACCCACTTTAAGCCGGCCTGGCGCAGGGTCGCCCGCAGCGTTGCATCCCCTAAAATTTGCTCCATTGCTCCGGCCAACGCCGCTACGTCGGTCGGGTCCACGGTGAGGGCAGCATCACCGACGGCCTCCGGCAGACTGGTCGTATTGGCGGCAATCACCGGCGCGCCGCAGGCCAGCGTCTCCACGGGCGGGAGCCCAAACCCTTCGTAAAGCGAGGGGTAGACCAGCAGCGCCGCTTGCCGGTAGAGCGCCGGCATCGCCGATTGAGGGATGAACCCCGGCAGCAGCACCCCCATCGCCTGCGCCCGATCCACCAGCTCGGCGCTGCCCCAACGCGGCGCACCAACCCAGACGAGGGGAGGCATTTCCTCGCGCCGCCGGCGCAACCGGTCATACGCCTCCAACAACCGCGCCAGGTTCTTGCGAGGGTGGATGTTGCCGAGAGCCAGGATGTAGCCGGGAGTCAGCCCGTACAGTGCAAGCGTCGCAGCGTCGGCGGCTTCCGGCGCGAGCCGGAAAGCAGCGTCAATCCCCGGCAACACCACCACGATCTTTGCCGCCACATCGGGGTGAAAGCGCACGATCTCACGGCGGGTAAATTCTGAGAGGGCGATCACCCGCTCCGCACGGCGCACGGCCAATCCGGTCAACACGCGCATATAGAGCGCGATGAAACCGGGAAAATACTCAGGATGCGCGCGAAACGACATATCGTGGACCAGCACTGCCGCGCGGCAAGGGGTGACGGGCGGCAAGAAGAAGGTAGACAGATACCAGTCCGGGCGCAGGCGCGCGAGGTGGTACGTCTGTTGCCAGAGATAGAAGGGCAGTTGGCGGTAAGGGCCGGTGTTCACCACCGGGAAAGTTGCCGGCGTGACAGCCGGCAGCGCCGCGATACCGTCCGGCGTCGCCAGCAGCGTCGTATCGCCGGCAACGTCGCAGGCCGCCAACCCCTGCAACAGCCCGGCGAGATACGTCTCGTTGCCGCCGCGCTGCCGCCCGATTTCTGTGGCATTGATCGCTAAGCGCATGGCCCCGCTACTTCTCCACCAGATCGAGATACCGTTGGTGGACGAGCGCGTGTTTTTGCGCCCACGTGTGCTGCGCGTAGACTTTCTGCTCGCCCCGCTCGCCCAACGCCGCCCGCAGCTCGGGGTTGTCGGCAAGGCGGGCGATGGTGTCCGCCAGGGCCGGCACGTCGCCGAAGGGCACAATGCAGCCATCCTCGCCGTCGGCGATCACATCGGTGACGCCCCAGGTGCGCGCGCCGATCACGGGCTTGCGGTACACCCACGCCTCCAGGTAGACGATGCCGAAGGAATCCGTGCGCGACGGCAGGGCAAAGATGTCGGCGGCGGCCAGCGCATCGCGCTTCTCCTCTTCGCTTACCGGACCGAGCACGCGAATACGGCCACAGTCGGCAACCGGGAGGCGCTCCAGGTAATGCTGGAACGGCGTCAGCAGCGCGCCGATCAGCACCAGTTCCACGTCACGCCCCTGGCGCCACAGCTGCCGCACCGCCTCCACCACGTGGACCGTGCCCTTGTCGTAGGCCATCGCCGAAAGCGCCAACACCAGCGGGGTGGCTGCGGGAATATCGTGACGCTGCCGGAAACGCCGGCCATCCCCGCCGAGCACCGCCTCAGGATGGACGCCCGGCCCGGCGACCACAATGCGCGAAGCCGGCATGCCGCAGCTCACGTAGAAATCGCGCTCGGCCGGCGTCTGCGCGAAGAGCGCGTCGCTGCGGAGAACGGTGTCCACCTGATGGCGCATCGTGTAGAAGCGCCCCAGCGCGTCGGCGCCCGGTTTGGCGCCGGCGCCCAGATGGGTCAGGGGATAGATCGCAAACGGGATGCCGCGCCGCCGCGCAAAACGCAGTCCGGCCTCAAGCAGCGGCTCAAAGCAGATGTTCATCCCGGCGACCAGGTCGAAAGGCTCGTCGGTCGTCGCTAACCAGCGCCGCAACTCCGGCGTCCACGGCGTGTAGCGCGAAAGCGCCGCAATCCACGCCGGCGGAATCCGGCGCAGGCCGGAAAGCAGCCATAGCATCCGCCGCAATGCGGAATAGGTGAGCATGTTGCCGGGAAGGTTGTGCACCGGAAAGCGGCGGATATGCACGCCCTGATGGGTATCCTCAAGGCGATCCAGCCGGCGGCGGCGCGGATCCCAGAAAAGCTCGAAATCCAACGCATCCGTCGTGACCACTTCCACCTGATGTCCCTGCGCCGCCAGGAAAGCGGAAACCTCGCCGAAGTGAACCTCGGCGCCGCCGAACACGGGCCAATAACGCTGGATAAGATGAAGGATGCGCACGCTATCTCAAAATAGTGGGCAGATAAACGGCGCGCAGCGCGGCGGCCACCACCAGGCGCACCGACAACGTCAGCGGGCTGTTCTCCACGTCCGGGCTGGTGAACGTGATCTCGCCGTCGTAAGTCCCCACCGACAGCCCCGCAGTATCCACCGAAACCGTCAACGGGGCCGGCGTGGCGCCGGAGGTCGCGCTCAAGGTGAGCCAGGGGATAGACTCGGACGCCGTCCAGTTCACCGAGGCCGCGAGGCCCGTGGTGGTCAGGTTCAGGGAACGGGCGCGCGTCTCATCGGGCAGCGCGAGAAAGCCCAGAGACTCTGACGAAGCGGAAAGGTAAGTGACCTCCAGAATGCGGCTGTCGGCCAGCGCCAGATCAAGCGCGACATCCTGGCCGGTCCAAACCGGCGCGAGATTGATCGTCGGGGCCACGGCCGTGCCGCCGGTGTAGATGTGGCCTTCCTTGTCCAGCAGATAATAGCCCAGACCGTCCGCCGTCAGCTCGAAATCGCGCGCCCAGTCTTCGTTGATGTGTACTGTGTAATTGGGCGTGATCGCCGGAGCGGCGCCGCCGTTCCAGACACGACCGTAGGCGTCCAACACGTAATAGCCGGTTCCGTTGCCCGTCAACTTGATGCGTTTGGCAATATCCGCGCCAAAATTGGGCGTGGCGGGAGTCAAAGCAGGGGCGGCGCCGCCGGTATAGACATTGCCGCTGCCATCCAGGACGTAAATGCCACGGTCGTTAGCCGTGATGGCGGCGGAACGCGCGACAGGTTGGGCAAAAGTAGGCGGAGCAGGAGAAAACGGGTTGGCGCCGTTGCTGGCATAGACAACGCCATAGCGGGTGAGGAGATGATAACCGGTGCCGTGACGTGGCACGATGAGCTCCTGGTAATTGCCTGCTTGATCCCAGGGATGATTGCTACCGACGCGATCAATCGTTCCACCATACCGCACCGTGCCATACCCGTCCATCACAAAGTAACCATCCGCACGCTGCGAACTAAATCCCAAACCTTTCACCGGGCGCCAGTCCTGGAGGTCGGTTGGCGGTGCAATCGCGGGAGCAATCCCCACGGGATAAACGCCATTGCCAACACCTCCGTCATCGCTTGCCAGCACATACAAAGCCGGCTCATTGCCGACTTTTACCCGGCGCGCCGCGATCATACCGAATCCAACACCATCGGCGCCGGCCATCCGCCACTGGGTTTTGTAGTAACCCGGCGTGGCCGGCGTGTGCAAAGTCACCACGAATGACTTGTTCTCCCCCGAAGCAACCGTCTCGGCGGGTGCCAGGCCAACGCTCGTCACAGCCGCCAACGGATCACCCGGCAGCGCCGCCAGACGATATTGTCCGTCCGCAGTCCACGACGTCGAACCGGTATTTTTCATCGTCACGGTAAACGCATAAGTCGCGCCAGGGAGCAAAAGAGCGGGAATATCGTGGGATACAACCGTCGCCGCCTTATCCACCGCCGGCAAGACTGTCGCCGTGTGCCGGCTGTTGCCGCGGAAGGCCGTCCAGGGAGAAGCGACCGACGTCGCCGTCATCTGCCAGGCGCAAACGTAAGCGTTGCCGCCGTCGGGCCATTGCGAGCCGCCGGCGTGAACAACTTCCATTGAGCCATCGGCGTTCAGATCGGCCACTGCCGCCGAATTCAATCCCCCGTAATTGATGAACATACTGGGTTTTCCGGTATTGGCATCTCCCGTCGAATGGGTCAAATAGGCGCCATCCTGATCCAGGACCATCACATCGCCGAAGAAAACCAGCATCGTTTCCAGGGTCGCATCCGCATCAAAATT
Source organism: Anaerolineae bacterium (assembly GCA_034429675.1). Taxonomy (GTDB): domain Bacteria; phylum Chloroflexota; class Anaerolineae; order B4-G1; family SLSP01; genus JAKQHY01. The sequence goes on from DAOUFX010000021.1 coordinate 25,570, forward strand.
CGCAAAGATCGCCGATGAAAATCCGATCGGCCCCTGATGGGCAAAGTTATCGAGCGCCTGCACCGGCCAGCCGGGGACGGAGCTGCCATTGGCATTCAGCGCATAAATCTTTCCGCCCTGGGTGCCGACAACGACCTCCAATTGCCCATCCCCATCCATGTCACCCAGGGCAGGAGGACTCATCACATAACTGTCCGTGGTCACCGGCCATCCCGGCAAGAGCGCGCCGGTATGATCCCAGGCGTAGACAGCGTAGCCGCGATTGGCGAAATAGTTCCCGGTTCCGGAGACTATCTCCAGCCAACCATCACCGTTCAAATCCCCGACCGCAGGTGAAGAATACAGAGCCTGGTCAACATACTGCGGGAAACCTGCCAATTCGGTACCGTCCGGCTTGAAGACGCGCAAATACCCGCCGCTTGCGCCAAAATTATCCGTACCGATGATGACGTTCAGATACCCATCTTTATCAATGTCGGCCAGTGCGGGGGAAGGCCAGACGGTGTCTTCGACATATTGCGGCCAGCCCTGCAACGGCTGGCCGTTATGATGCCAGGCATAAACCCGCTGGTCGAAACTGCCGGCGACAATTTCCAGATCGCCATCGCCGTCCAGATCGCCCAAAGCGGGACTGCTCCAGATGCCATCGCTGAAGCCGTTGGCATAGATATCCAGAGTCATCCTGGGCCAGCCGGAATACAAGTGCCCGGTATGATCCAGCACCAGCATCCCGCCGTTATGCCCCAACGTATCCGTATCCGTCCCAACGCCAACGACGACCTCCTCAAATCCATCCAGGTCCAGGTCGGCGATTGCAGGGGTAGAAGCAATCACCACTTTGCCCGCGGTCTGATAGGAAGCTGCATCTATGGCGGCGACCACATTGTATTGCCACAACAGCGTGCCGTCGTCGTTGATCGCGTAGATCCAACCATCTTTGTCGCCGGCAACCACAATCTCCAGCTTGCCATCGGTGTCCAGCTCGCCGACGACGGGCGAAGCATAGCCGATCGGTCCTCCTGCCAGCGTCGCACAAAAACCGGGGTGTAGCGGTTGAGGATTCCAGGGATAAGCGCGTCCGGTATCGCCGGGGACAAAACAAACCCCCAAAACTGCCACAACGGTTAACACCATGACATATTTTAAGCGCGCCATAATTTTCCTCCTCTGAAAATAGCCGCCGCTGACGCGGCGGAGGGTGAAAAGGAAGTGTTTTTTCGAGCGGGGG
>DAOUFX010000022.1:0-37497 GCA_034429675.1 Anaerolineae bacterium
AGACGCAAAATTTTGCGTCTCTACGTTTCTCTTTGCCCCGAAATTAGAATGCGCTATTCGATGATGCCCGTTACCCGTCACTTCTGTTGACAGAATAAAGGGAGAATGATACAGTATTCCTAGCAAGCCTATTGCCAGACTTACCAATCCATTATGTGTGGGTCGTAACATCTCAATAAAACGGAGAAAGTGGGGGTTTGGTGGAAGGCGTAGCCCACCCGACACCCCCAGATTTCCGAGAATGACACAGGGATGGGGGAGAATTTCAGGAGGTTGATATGGATGAAGGAAAGCGCATTCTGATCGTAGACGACGAAGCTTTTATTCGTGTGCTTTTAATGCAGACTTTGGAAGAGTTAGAGGATCAGGGAGTCGAGATTCTGTCGGCTGCCGACGGACAGGAAGGATTGGACTTGGCGTTGAGTGAACGGCCCGATCTCGTTTTTTTGGACGTGATGATGCCCAAGTTGAGCGGCTACGAAGTATGCCGGCAGATTAAGTCGGTGAACACGAAGATTTACGTGGTGTTATTGACGGCCAAGGGGCAGTCAATTGACAAAGAAGAGGGCACCGATGCCGGCGCCGATGAGTATGTCACCAAGCCTTTCGATCCTGATTATATTCTGAATCGGGCGGCGGAGTTGTTGGGATTGGAGATCATTATCTAGCAGTATAGAGTTTTCCCCGTATCGGACGGCGCCGCGCCACTCCACGGAGCTGATCGGATCTACGCGCAGAACTAAGAGACGGACGGAGATTGAGGATGTTGGCTGATCTATCACATGTGCGTCGCAATGTTCTCTGGCTGCTGATCGGAATTGTGTTGACCGGCGCGGTTGCCTTGTTTACTCACATAGTGTGGCTTAAGCCGGCGCCTGGCGTGACCTTTGCGCCGTTTTTGGTCGTCAGCGTGTTGTCCGGGTTGGAATTGTTGCTAGGCGGCGTCACCCTTTTGTATACTCTGGCTGCTCTTCGTGCATCCTCCTCAGACGTGGTTGCCAACGCGCAGAGCGTATCTACTGTGGGAGCTCCCTCTGACCACCGGCAGGCAGAAGCTGTGTTGGCGAGATTGACGCAGACGATCAATTCAACGTTGGATTTAAATCAGGTATTGTCTCTGGCGTTGGATCATCTGAAGCAGGTCATTCCTTACAACTCAGCTGCCATTATGCTCAGCCAGGGAGAGAACCTGGTGGTGGTGGCGGCGCGCGGGTTCCCCGATGATGCGATCATCATCGGCAGCGTTTTTACCCCAGACGATAAGCGGAATATCGGCTACCAGGTGATGGCGACGCAAAAAGTCCGTGTGGAGAGCGACGTTCAACTGCTAGGGGACTGGGGGCGGGATGACAACGTCATCGAAGGATTGAACGTCATCCACGGTTGGATTGGCGCTCCGCTGGTTTTCAAAGGACGGACTTTGGGGTTGATGACCATTGATAACTATCAGCCCAACTTTTATGGTGCGGTGCATGGCGAGTTGGCGGCGGCCTTTGCCGATCAATTGGCGATCGCCGTTCAGAATGCCCGTTCATATCAGATGGCGCAAGAACAGGCCAGGGATATGGCTTTGCTGTATGAGATTTCCCAACACATCAGCGCCATGCTTGACCGGGACGCTCTGTTGTCGGCAGTCATCGAGCATGTGCACGATACTTTTGGTTATCAACTGATTTCCATTCATTTGGTTGATAGGGAAAGCAATTGTCTGAAGCACGTGGCGCACCTGGGCGCCGACGATGTTTTTCTCACGGATTTTAACATCTGCGATGACCAGAAGGGTATTATTCCCTGGGTTGCCAGGAATAAACAGACGCTGCTCGTGCCCGACGTTTCATTGGACGACCGCTATGTCGTCTTTTCCCCCGTTATTCGCTCCGAATTGGCAATTCCCCTGATGACCGGCGATGAACTGCTGGGAGTATTCAATCTTGAGAGCGATGTTGTGAATGATTTCGACGAAAGCGACATTCGCTTGATGGAGGCTTTGGCTCATCAGATTGCTGTGGCTTTGGTCAATGCGCAGCTGTTTGAGGGGATGTGCAAGCAGGCCGACGAGATGGCGTTGATGGCCGAAGATATGGCCGAAGAAAAGAGCAAGTTGGACGCGATTCTGCGCAATCTCGCCGACGGCCTGATCGTGGCCGACCCTGATCGTATGGTGATGTTGGTTAATCCGGCCTTCGAGTACATGTTTGCCTGCCCCTCCGACCGCATTGTCGGCGGCCCGCTTGAGCGGCTTACGGCGCACCCGGAACTGCAGCGGTTGGTGCGGAGCGCCCAGGAGGAGCCGGCGGCGACCTTCTCGGCAGAAATTCCGATGCCGGATCACCGGATGTTTAAGGCGTTAGCCGCAGCGATTCAGGATGATGCACGTATTTTGGGAACGGTGACGGTGGTGCGAGACATCACGCATGAGAAAGAAGTTGACCGGATGAAGACGGAATTCATCTCGGCAGTTTCCCATGAGTTGCGCACGCCGCTTACCTCGGTGTTAGGGTTTGCCAAATTGATCGCGAAGACCTTCTCTAATGAGATTGCCCCTGAGTTGCGGGATGTCAAAACGCGCACCCTGGCCGCCAGCCGGCGCATCCAGGATAACCTCGATATTATTGTTGTCGAGGCGGAGCGCCTGACGCGCTTGATCAATGATGTGTTGGATATTTCAAAAATGGAGTCGGGCGAAATCGAGTGGCGCGACCAGACGTTTGATTTGATCGAGGTACTGCGGGGCGTTGTGGAAGAAGAGCGCGCTGCTATCAAAGGAAAGGCCCTGGAGTTGGAAATCCAAACCCCAGATGACAGGCTTTTGCTATCGGCCGACCTTAGCCGTATCCGGCAACTTCTTTATAATCTGTTGACCAATGCGATCAAGTTTACGAGCAAAGGTAAGATCGCTCTGACGGTGCAGAAATTGTCGCCGGGGGAGTTTGTCCACGGCTGGAACGCGCCGCTTGAAGGCGAGGGCGGCGTCCTTTGCGTCGTGAGCGATACCGGCGTTGGCATTGCTGCCGAGAACATGCCGCGACTCTTCCAACGGTTTCAACAGGTGGTGACCAACGCTCTGACCGATAAGCCCACCGGCACCGGACTGGGGTTGGTGATTTGCCGTGAAATCGTCGGCCATTATGGCGGCGCGATATGGGCCGAATCTACGCCGGGTGTCGGTTCCGCATTTTCCTTCACGTTGCCTTTGGATCCTGCGCATTCTACCCACTACCCGGCAGCCCCTGTCGTTCTGGAGGCTCGCGCCCCGCTGGACCGGGCGCATTCAGCGACAGCCGCTGCGGCGCCGTTGGTTCTGATCGTTGATGATGAATCTCATATCCGTAAGCTGCTCACTCAAGAGTTGGCGAATGCCGGATACCGCGTTCTGGAAGCGGCGAATGGCGTCGAGGCGATTGCTCTCACGCGCGCGAATTTGCCAGGGCTGGTGTTGTTGGACGTTATGATGCCGGATATTTCCGGGTTTGATGTGACCCGCATTTTGAAGTCGGATGTAGCGACGGCGTCTATCCCCATTTTGATTTTGTCCATTGTGAGCGACCGTGAGCTGGGGTTGGCGCTCGGCGCCGACGACTATTTGATCAAGCCGGTGGAATCGTCGGCGTTGTTGGAGACGGTGAGCCGATTGTTAACGCAGAGCAGCGGGGCGCAGGGGCAGCGCATTGCCGAACGCGCCGTCGTCGAGGCGTTGACTACGACGTTGCGCCAGCAGGGTTTCCGGTTGTTGTGTGTTCATGATCCACGCGGGACGGTCACGGCTCCCTCCTTTGCGCTCACCGAGGTCGGCAATCTGGAGATGCTGATGGCGCATTTGGGGGATGCCGGGATGATTCGCGGGCTATGCTACCAGGCGGCAGGACAGACATGCGCCGTCGTGGTGCTTTTGGGCGAGGGGGCGCGCCCGTGAGGCCTGGGGGAATTTGACCGATGCGTGCATCATGGCGTTCTTTTGCAGGTGAGTATTTACCGGTCGGTGGGTTGCTCCTCATGGGGCTACTGCTGCTGGGGTATACCGGGATCTCGCTGACAGTCCAGGCGCGCATGCCGGCCGATGGTATGTTGTTGACAGAGCTTTCCCCCGAAGGGCTGATTGCTGTGACCGCCTTGACAGGGGATGGCCCGCTTATGATTGGCGACCGTGTGTTAGCCGTAGACGGCCGCACGATTTGGGAATGGGGCGACCAGGCCTGGTCCGGCGCTGCGCCTGATTGGCATGTCGGGCAAGTCTTGGTTTACCAGGTGCAACGTGATTCGGTCGTGTTGGATGTTCCGGTCACTTTGTCTCCCTTCGCCTGGCATCGGTTGCCGGCCGCGCGGCTGGGTGTCTACGCTCTGGTGCTGTTGAGCTTGATCGTGTCAGTTTCGGTGCTGCTCAAGCATCCTTATGATCGCACGGCGCAACTTTTCTATGGCATCTCGGTTTGTTTGATCGTATTGCTACTGTTGCATTTCCAAATCATGACCCTGGTCGTTCCCTGGATGTTGATCAGCGGAACCGTTTTGAAATGGCTGGCCCGTTCGTTGCTGCTCAGCGCGTGCGCGCATCTTTTTCTCACCTTTCCGGTATCCAAGCCGCAGTTTTCTGCGGTGCGCACGCACATTGGCTGGATTCACGCCATTACCCCGGTGGTTTCACTGGCAATCGGGCTTTCTTTTGCCCAGACGCCTTTGCTGCGTTGGGCGCTCATTTCCCGGGTGACCGGGTGGATGGGATTAGGAATGATCTCGCTGGGGTTGGCGAACGTGCTGCACACCTATCTTACCGTACAGCAGCCGGTGATTCAGGGGCAGATTCGTTGGATTGCCTGGGGCGGTTTGGTGAGCATCGCACCTTACTTGATGTTCACCGGTCTGCCCGAGGTGATGGGTGGGCGCCCGATTTTAACGATTGAGGTCACTGCCTTTTTCCTGGCCCTGTTCCCGGTCGCACTGGCGATTGCCATTTTGCGTTACCGCTTGTTTGACGTGAACATTGTGATTTGGCAGACGGTCGCCCATGCCTTGCTGCTGTTAGCGGCGACGGGCATCTATTTCCCTGCTTATACTTTGATCCTGTGGGGATTGCGCGAAATAGTCGTGACCACTGCTCCAACGATGGCGGTTTTCTTGACGACGTTGCTGGTGGCTTCGGTTTTCTGGCTGCTGCGTCCTTATGTTGTGCGTTACGCCGATCGCTTTTTGTATCGCGCGCGTGTTCACCCCCAGCAGCTTATGGCGCAAATGACCGAGAAGTTGTCCAGCACTCTGCATTTGACTTCATTGGCGATATTGCTGGCCGATGAGTTGCCGCGCAAGATGGGGGCGGCGCGAGGCGGCTTGATGGTTCTGAGCGAGGATGAGCAATCGTTGGAGCTGGTGGGGCCGGATGAATTTCATCTGCCTTTGAACGAATGGTTTATGGTATGGCGCGATCACGGTTACCAACCCATTTTGCGTTCCAATTCTTCGCCCTTTCTTCCGCGCGCGGCTGCGGACCTGATGGATAGCCGGGGCGTCGAACTGCTGTTGCCGTTGTTGGTGGAGAAACATCTGGTGGGCATTTTGAGCCTGGGGACGCGCACCGGAAAACTCTCGTATACGACGGCGGAGGTGCGGATGCTGTCGCTGTTCATGCGGCAGGCAGCTTTGGCGGTGCAGAATGCGTTGCTGGTGCGCCGGATGGAAGCCCAGCAGCGGCACTTGCAGGACGAGGTGGATCAGCGGACTCAGGTCATGGTCAACGATCGCAACCGTCTCAATGCCATTCTGCAAAATATGGCGGATGCGTTGTTGGTGACCGACAGGGCGGGAGTCATTCGCCTGGTGAATCCACCGTTGGAGAACCTGGTACGGCGTTCGGCGCGCATGTTGCTCGGTCGCGACATCAAACAAATGGTTCCCTTACCAGATTTGCTGCCGGCGATAGAGCAAGCACTGAGCCATCCTGGTATAATTGAAGTATTGCATACCACATTGTACGATCCGCGGCTCTCGTTGCTTGGCGACGGAGTGTTGGAAGAACGGGTGCTCAATATTTCGGTGACCGCCTTGCCCGACCGCAACACCGTGATTTGTATCTTGCGCGATATTACGCGTGAGGTCGAAGTGGATCGGATGAAGTCGGAGTTCATTTCCACGGTATCACACGAACTGCGGACTCCTTTGACCTCTATTCTGGGATTTGCCAAGTTGTGCCGGCGCTCTCTGGAAAAATCCATTCTGCCGCTGCTGGGCGCGGATAGGCTCGGCCAGCAGGCGGTGCACCGTGTCGTGAATAATCTGGACATTCTGGTGGAAGAAAGCGAGCGATTGACGGCCCTGGTCAACGACGTTCTCGACATCGCCGCGCTGGATTCGGGCACGATCGAGTGGCAGGAGCAATCTTGCGACTTAACCCTGGCCATCCAGCAGGCGCTTGAGAGTGTGCGAGAAGTAGCCGAGCAAAAGGGGCTGGACATCTTCACCAGCATCGAGGACGCTTTGCCGGTTATTCGCGCCGATTTCAGGCGTATTCATCAGGTTTTGATCAATTTGCTTTCCAATGCGGTTAAGTTTACCGTAAAGGGGAAAATCACCGTTTCGGCGCGATTCTTGCCGGCCGGGAGGGTCGTCCACGATTGGAAATCGCCGGCAGAAGGCGGCGTCGTGATTTCTGTGGCCGACACCGGACGCGGGATTTCGCACAAAGAGATGCGTCAGCTCTTCGAACGTTTTATTCAGGGCGGCGACACTTTGTTGAACAAGCCCAAGGGAACGGGTCTGGGGCTGGCCATTTGTTATGAGATCATTGCCCATTATGGGGGGGCTATCTGGGCCGATTCTGAGGTTGAGATCGGTTCTACTTTTTATTTTACACTGCCAGTGAATCCGGTGACCACGGCTGAGCCTGCCTCTGAAGCCGTTGGTAGTTGATGGATGGATGAGTTATTGGTGAAGGTTTGGGTTAGATGATGATGGTAAGATGGTGTTGGGATGATAGTGTGGTGGTAGTGGTTAATTTCCAAAAGGGGAGGTGGGCATGACGCGGCAAATGACGGTTCGTCAATTGTTAAAACCGCATATTGCAAATGAATTCCTGAAGCGCTTTGCGCAGTGGTTGCCCGAAGTAACGATCGGCCTGCTCGAACTCTCTGACCAGATTGTGACGGGGGTGTGTTACCACGCCGCCGACCAGACGTTTGCTGTTTTGGGGCGGCAGGAGGAGGTGGCGTGGGAGTATGTGTTGCCGCTCACCGTCAACAACGAAGTGATCGGCTCCATGTCTGCCGCCGGTCCGGGATTGGCCGATGCGCATGCCGCTTTGAACTTCTTGCAATACTCGCTTGAAGTGTTTCTGGGGCAGTCTTTGGAAAGTCGCTCTCTGGCTCAAGAGACTTTGGAGCGATACCGTGAGATCAATTTGCTTTACAGCATCGGGGAAACGATCAGCGCCTCGCTCGACCCTGACGAAATTCCGGACATGGTGATGGCCGAGGCGGCGCGGATCATTCGCGCGCATGGCGGGGTGGTGCTGCTATTGGACTTGCACGGCAATCTCGTGGTGCGATCGGGGTTTGGCAGTGAGGAGTTCGTTCAGAATTTGCAGCAAGTCCCCCGCCCGCTGTTGGTCGAGGCGATGTCGTCCGGCGAGCCGCAGATATGGACGTCCGATCAGTTGGACATGCCGACCACGGTCGTCACCTCGATTTTACAAGCGCCGCTCAAAGCGCGGGAGCACATCCTGGGTGTCACGCTCCTGGGACGCGACGCTCGTCAGCCGATTTTCACCGCTGACGACATGAAGTTGCTGACGGCATTGGCGGCCCAGGCCGCGATTGCCGTTGAGAACGCGCGACTTTTCGCCGATGTCAAGAGCCAACGCGACGCCATCGCCGAGATGAAAAACTACATGGACAACATTTTCGCCAGTATTGCCAGCGGCGTCATCACCACCGATACGCAGGATTTTGTTACGTTGATGAACCGCGCCGCCGAACGTATCCTGGGTGTTTCGGCAGAGGATACCTTGGGAAAGTTGTACACCGAGGTTTTGTCGGAGATGGAAGCGCAACTGGTGCCTTTGATGAATGTGATTAAACAACAGGATCGCTCTTTGATCGCGCAGGAGTTCGAGCCGGTGTTGCCGCAAAGAGGCCGGGTGGTTCTGCGGCTGAACCTTAGCCCGTTGAAGGATAATCACGAAGAGACCAACGGCATTGCCATCGTGCTGGACGACCTGACCGAGCGCCGGTTGTTGGAAGTGCAGGCGCGGCGCATCCGGCAGACGTTCGAGCAGTACGTCGTGCCGCGCGTGGTCGAACAACTGCTTTCCAATCCCAACAGCGTGCGCCTGGGTGGGGTGCGCTGGGATGTGACCACGCTGTTTGCCGACATTCGCGGCTTCACGTCCTTCAGCGAGAAATTGGAGCCGGAGAAATCGGTGGAAGTGCTCAACCGTTATCTGACCCTCGCCTCGGAAGCCATTCTTTCCGAAGAGGGCACGCTGGACAAGTTCTTTGGCGACGGGGTGATGGCGCTTTTCAATGTGCCGTTGTCCCAGGAAGATCACGTGTTGCGCGCGGTGCGTTCGGCTTTGAAGATCCTCCGGGATCTTGAGCAGATTCACGCTGAACTGCCGCCGGAGGATCGTCTGGCGTTCGGCGTGGGTATCACGACCGGTCAAGCCGTTGTGGGCAGCATTGGCTCGAATCAGATTAAGAACTATACGGCGATTGGCGACAGCGTCAATCTGGCTTCGCGCTTGCAATCCCACGCCGAGCCTATGCAAATTTTGCTCAACGAATCGGCCTATATTCGCGTGCGCGATTACGTCGTTGCGCGTGAACTGGGATACGTACAGATCAAGGGGCATAGCGAGCCGGACCTGGTTTATGCGGTTTTGGGGCTTAAATAAACCGCGATTGTGTGGTTCGGTTTGAGAATATTTGGCCTGAACGTCTCATTCAGGGCGCGCCGCCCCCATTTTGGGGGCGGCTTGATTAGTATCGTGTGTTGGGAAGGAGCCTGAAACGGATGAAACAGCTATGGGCGCCGTGGCGCATGGCCTATTTAAAGGGTGAGCATAAGAAAGTGGATGGGTGTCTCTTTTGTGAGAAACCCGGTCATGACGATGCCGAAGAGCATATTCTTTACCGGGGCGAGTATGGGTATGTAACGCTTAACCGGTTTCCCTACACCAACGGGCATCTGTTGATTGTGCCCTATACGCATACCGGTTTGTTGGAAGAGCTTGATGACGCGATCTCGTTAGAGCTGATGCGTCTGATACGGCACAGCCTGGAAATTTTGCGCCGGGTGTATCGTCCGGACGGATTTAACATTGGGGTGAACGAGGGAACGGCAGCCGGAGCCGGCGTTGCGGAGCATGTTCACGTCCATATCGTGCCGCGCTGGGCCGGAGACGCGAATTATATGACGGTGGTCGCCGAGACACGCATTATTCCACAGTCCCTTGAAGAGACTTACACGCTTTTTCGCCCTTGCTTTGAGCGCCTGGCCGATTTGTAGCCGGAGAGAAGCGCCTTTGTCTTTCTATAGCTATCTCGATTTGCCTTTAACCGTAAGCAGGCGAAAATAGGCTTGTCATTGCTGTTCAGGGGGAGATATGGAACCGACAGAAATCAAGCTGTTGGTCGTGGACGACGACGCTCGCATTTTGCAGACGTACGCACGGAACCTTGCTCAGAAAGGTTATCAAGTGCTGACGGCAACGAGCGGCACGGAAGCTTTGCAGCTTTATACCGCCGAGTGGCCCGATATTGTGGTGACCGATCTGCGAATGTATCCGATGGACGGTTGGGCCGTGCTCCACGCCATTCGCGCGCGCGATCCCAATGCCGACGTCATTCTGATGATCGGCCATGGGGAGATGGATACTGCGATCACCGCCTTGCGCGCCGGCGCATCCGATTTCGTGACCAAACCGGTGGATGTTCAGTCTTTGGATGCCGTCTTGTGGCGAGCTCACGAGCGGATCCGGCTGAAGCGCGAATTACAAGAGGCCCATACGGCCATGCGCGTGCAGGCTCAAGAACTGGCGGAACGGTTCAGGGAATTGGATTGTCTCAGCCTGATCTCAAACTTGCTCGTGCAGCATGAAATTTCGCAAACGGACCTGCTGCAAGGGGTGGTGGATCTGATCCCGTTGGCGTACACCTATCCCGAGGCGGTGGGGGTGCGGGTGGTATTGGGGCGGCAGCGTTTTCAGACGGCCAACTTCGTAGAGACCGAGCGCAAGCAAACCACCGATATTTTCCTGCGCGGTGAGCGAGCGGGTATTCTGGAGACTTGTTATCTCGAAGAGCGCCCTTCTGAAGGCTCGGCCTTCTTTTTGCAGAAAGACTGGAGCATGATCGTTACGGTGGCGCGGCAGTTGGAAGAGGCGTTGGAGCGCATCCAGTCTCGCCAGACCTTGCAAGAAAGCGCGGCCCGTTTTAGTACTCTGGTGCGCAATATCCCCGGCGCAGTTTTCCGTCGCGCCATTGCTTTCCCCTGGCCGACGACATTCATCTCCGATGGCGTCGAGTCCATTGCCGGATATTCCCCTGAGCGTTTCTCCGATACCGGCGATATGGTTTGGGGCGATCTGGTGCTGGCGGAGGATTTGGCCAATTTGAAGACTGCGATTGCGATGGGATCCGCTTTACAGCACCCTTATGAGATTGAATACCGCATCATCCATGGCGACGGCAGTGTGCGTTGGGTCTACGAGAAAGGCCGGGCCATTGACTCGCTGGCAGATGCCTCGAAGATTGACGCCGATCGCCAGTTGTGGCTGGACGGTGTGATCGTGGATATCACCCCGCTCAAGACTGCCGAGGCCAAAATTCGTGTTTCTTTGCAGGAAAAGGAAGTTCTTCTCAAGGAGCTTCATCATCGCGTCAAGAATAACATGGCCATCATCTCCAGTCTATTGAGTTGGCAGGCCGAGCTGCTGCCCGATGATATCTCTCGCGTAACCTTTGCCGAGAGCCAGAATCGTATTCGCGCCATGGCGCGCGTCCACGAGTATCTGTACGGCACGCAAGAGCTGGATCGCGTGATCATGGCGGACTACATCGAGGGATTGGGGAACTATCTCCGGGGGGTCTACAATGCCTATCGAGTGGCTTTCTCGGTGGAGGCTCCGGATGTGGCGTTGGACATTGACACTGCCGTCCCGTGCGGTTTGATCCTGAACGAGTTGTTGTCCAACGCTTTCCAGCACGCTTTCCCGGAGCATTTGATGAGTGAGGAGTGCTTTTCTCCTGAAATCAAGGTCTCTTTTCGGAAAGCAGGGGCGCAGTATGTGCTGGTGGTATGTGACAACGGTGTGGGACTTGGTGAGGACGTAGACCTGGCCCGGGTCAATTCGCTGGGGATGAATCTGGTCTATTTGTTGGCGCGACAGCTTAATGGAACGTTGGCAGTTGAATCAACGACAGAAGCGTCACCGGCCTGTGGAACTACATTCCGGTTGGCTTTTGTGCTGCAAGAAGGAGACATAGAGCATGGGACGGCTTGATATGGGGAAAACAGCATCGGCAAATGGGACATCCAGGCAGCGTATCCTGGTGGTTGAAGATGAGGTGCTGGTTTCATATAGCCTCCAACGGCTCCTGGAAATTTTAGGATACACGGTTGTGGCGACGTTGACGACGGGGGAAGCCGCCGTCGTTGAGGCCGAACGATTGCGCCCCGATCTGATTTTGATGGATATCCGGCTGGCCGGGCAGATGAATGGTATCACCGCCGCGGCGAAGATCCGTGAGCATCTGGATATTCCGGTGGTGTATCTCACCGGGTATTCTGATGAAGACACCCTGCAACGCGCCAAGGTCACTGCCCCATCGGGATATTTGCTTAAGCCGGTCGAAGGCGGCGAGCTGCACCGCACGATTGAGATGGCTCTGTACAATCACTCCCTGGAGCATCGTTTGCGCGAAAGTGAGGCGCGTTATCGGACTTTATTCGAGGGAGTTCCGGTGGGATTGTTTCGTACACACCAGGACGGCGCCATTATCACGGCCAACCCGGCTTTGTTGTCCATGCTGGGATATTCCGACATGGACCGTTTTATGCAGACCAATGCGCGCGACTACTACGTGGACACCCGAGACCGTGAGGACTTATTTTCACGATTGGACTCCCAGGATAGTGTGTCTGGGGTGGAATTGCAATGGCGGCGCGGGGATGGGCAACTGATCTGGGTGCGTGAGACGATGCACGCCGTGCGCGATTCCGAAGGGCATCTGTTGTATTGCGAGGGCAGCGTTGAAGACATCACCCCCTACAAACAGTCTGAAGCTGAGTTGCACGACTATCGCGTTCATCTTGAGGATTTAGTAGACGCCCGCACCTCCGAATTGTTAAAAGTAAACCGGAAATTGCAGATAGAAATTTCTGAGCGCGAGCAGGCTGAGGCGGCGCTGCGACGCCACGCCAACGAGCAGGCTGCTTTGTACGCGGTCACGTCTGCCGCGGCCAATTCGCTTGAGCCAGCGGCTCTGCTCAATGCGGCGTTGGATGCGGTGCTTCCGGCAGTCCAGGCCGATGCCGGTTGGATCATCCTTCCGCCCCCGACCCTGGAGGAGGTGCCGCGTATCGTTGCCAGACGCGGTCTCCCGGAGGCTTTTGCCCAAGCGGAGATGAGCTTGCCGCTGCATACGTGCGCCGTGTGTGTCCCGCTTTTGGAAGGCCGCAGCACGACGGTGGAAATCAGCGCTTTCAAGGATTGCCCGCGTTTACCGTCGGATATCTTGCAAGAGGTTGGACTGCATCATCACGTGGGCGTGCCCCTGCGCGTTGGGCAACGCGTCCTGGGGGTGATGAATATTGCCTGGTGCGCTGCCGATACCGATCACGGCCTGGAACATGAACTGTTGCTGGCGATCGGACAGCAGGTGGGTTTGGCGTTGCGCAATGCGCAGTTGTATCAGTCTGCGCGTCAGGTAGACCGTTTGGAAACGGTGAATGCGATTGGCGCAGCCGTAGTCTCTTCGCTGGAACTGGATGTGGTGTTGGCGCAGATTCTACGCTTAACCTGCTATGCGCTTGATGCTGCCGAGGGCTCGGTTTTGTTGCGCGATGAACAGACCGGGGAGCTTGTCTTTGCGGCGGTGTTGACCGAAACCGGCCAGAAGTTGTTGGGACGGCGTCTGGCGCCGGGACAAGGGATTGCGGGTTGGGTCGGGGCGCAGCGTTGCCCGGTTTTGGTTGAAGACGTGAGTACGGATGCGCGTTGGTTGCCGTCTCTGGATGCGCTGACAGGGTTTACGACTCGTTCCGTGGTGTGTGTCCCGCTGGTGATTCACAATGCCGTTGTCGGCGTTTTGGAAGTTCTTAACAAAGTTGACGGTGTGTTTACCGCTGACGATCTAAGTTTGTTGGAGGCGGTGGCGACTGTTGCCGCGGTGGCGTTGGACAATGCGCGTTTGTTTGCCGCAATGCGAGATCATGCACAAGAGATGGCAACCTTGAATGAGATGAGTTTGTCGTTGACGGCCTCGTTGGACCCTGCGCGTGTGATTGATGCGGCGCTGACGCGCGTCCAGCATTTGTTTCATGCGGATAGTGTGGCTCTCTTCCAGCGCGATCAAACCTCTTCCACTTTTCAGGCCGGGCGTATTTTGATGGCCGGGGAATTGGAGGATATCCCTTTGCCATTGGCGCCGGGAGGCCTGGCCGATTGGGCCTCTTCTCAGACGCAGCCGGTGTTGGTCGTTGATGTGCAGCAGGATGAAACCTTGTTGCCGTTTGTGGATGGACACCTGCCGCATCAGGTGCGTTCTCTGATGGTGGCTCCGCTTACCACACCGGCGCACAGCGTGGGCGTAGTGTTGGTGGCGACCGGAAAGGTGGGAATTTATCTCCCCGGACACTTGCAGATTTTGCGCGCGCTTGCTGCGACGTTGGCGGTAGCGCTGGATAATGCACGCCTCTACGACGATTTGCGGAACTCCTTGCGCGAGCAACAGAAAGCCCAGGAGCAGTTGATTCATGCAGAGAAGATGGCGGCGCTTGGGCGTCTGGCTGCTTCTATTGCCCACGAAATCAACAACCCGCTCCAGGCTGTGTTGGGATGCCTGCGCCTGAGTCAAGAGGAGTTGGCGGGACAATCGCGCCGTGAGAAATTGGAAAGGCATCTGGATATTGCTGTTGTCGAGGTCAAGCGTGTTTCGGAGATCGTTCATCGCATGCACGACTTCTATCGCCACGCGCGCACCGAAATGTGCGCTACGGATGTACGGGTGATCATGGATAGTGTGTTGTTGTTGAGCAACAAGCAGTTGCAGCACAGCAATGTCATTGTCGAATGCGTCTACTGCGAGAATATTCCGACCATTGAGGCCAACCCTGATCATCTCAAGCAGGTTTTTCTTAACCTGGTTTTGAATGCAGTGGATGCGATGCCTAACGGTGGAACCTTGCGTATCCAAACGTGCCTGGATGGGTCCGATACGGTCCAAATAGCGATTGGGGACACGGGTATGGGGATGTCCCAGGAAGTTTTATCGCATTTGTTCGAACCTTTCTTCACCACCAAAGAGCACGGGTCTGGCTTGGGGCTGTCCATCAGTTACGGCATCATCGAAGCGCATAATGGGGAAATTTCTGTCAAAAGTCAGGTGGGACAGGGAACGACTTTTGTCATTTATCTGCCGGTGCGGCAGCCTTGATGCCTTTGACGATGGCCTTGAAACTCAGGTTTTTGAACAATACAGGAACAGGATGTGGTTGTCAATAATATCCCCCAAATTTTAGTCGTGGATGACGAAGCTGGTATCCGCTATTTCCTGGCCGAGACGCTCAGTGAGGCCGGATATCAGGTTGTGCCGGTTGACAGCGGCGAAGCGGCGTTGGCGCAGATCGTCGCGCATAGTTTCGACCTGGCGCTGGTGGACTTGCGCCTTCCAGGGATGGGAGGACTGGACGTGTTGACTGCGTTACGCCAGCAGTCTCCCGATACGACGGTTATTGTTCTAACGGCGCACGCTTCTTTGGAAACGGCCGTCGCGGCGCTGCGCCACGGCGCTCACGATTACTTGTTCAAGCCCTGCGAACCAGCGCAGCTTCGCGAGAGCGTCGCCAAGGGATTGCTCAAACGACAGCGCCAGATGCGCCATCGGCAAGTGTTGGCCCAGCTTGAGGAACGCTTGAATGGCAATCTGGAAAACTTGCTGGTGACCGCATTTGAGCGAGTGCTAGCTCCTTCTGATGCGCCGGATGCTGTTCCATCACAATGCGGGGCCCTCGTCGTTGATGCGGAACGTCATAGGGTGATACTGTCCGGGAAAGAACTGACGTTCAGCCTTGCTGAATTTAACCTGCTGGCCTATTTGATCGAAAATGCGCCCCGCGTCGTGTCGGCAGAAGAACTATCTGTGTCTGCATTGGGCTACGCCGGCGCCCCCTGGTCGGTGGGCGATCTGGTGCGCACTCACATTTACCGTATCCGCCAAAAAATGCGCGGGATCGCGCCCGATTTGGAATTCATTCGCACGGTGCGCGGTGTGGGTTACGCATTTCGGGAGGACGCGGCGCCTCCAGATGAAACGTAGCTTGTCCGATTGAGATTCAGGCGATGTGCGTTGAGGGATGGAAAAAGTTCCATCCCTTTTTTGTTGTTATAAAACTGTGAGGTAGCTGTGATAGTAGCTTTGTTGAAGCTCGCTTACAATGGGGCTATTCTTGGTAACGTTTTGGCGCCGCAGACAGACAGGAAAGGAGTACGAGTGTGTCAGTTGCCAGGCTTCTAATCGTAGATGATGAACCCGGTGTGCGCTATTTTATCGCAGAGACTTTGCGCGATAACGGCTGTGAAATTGTCACTGCCGAAAGCGGGGAGATGGCGCTTGACCTGATCAAGGGTCAGGGCTTCGACGTGGCGATCCTGGACCTCAAAATGGGGCGTGTCGGCGGTCTGGAGGTTTTGACCGCTCTTCGCAAGGGCTCGCCGGAAACGGCAGTCATTGTGCTGACCGGCTATGGTTCGATGGAGACGGCTCTTGAAGCTTTGCGACAGGGCGCTTCCGATTATCTTCTGAAACCTTGCGATCCGGTTCAGTTGCGCGCCAGCGTCCGCACCGGTCTGGAGAAGTCCCATCAGGCCCGGCAGCAGCGGAGCGGCCTTCAGTTTGCTTCGGACGTCTCGCACCAGCTGCGCAATCCGATCACCAATCTCAGTTTGAATCTGGAGTTGCTGGAGTATGTCAACTCGGAGAAGCAGCCACACTATCTGGACGTGATCCGGCAAGAGATTGATCAGTTGGGGCATATGGTGGATGACATTCTGGCATTGTCCCGGTTGGATCGGAAAAGCACCGAACAGATTTTCAGCCCAGAAGACCTTAACTTGCTGATTGTTCAGATTGTCGCGGCTCATCAGGCGCGGGCGAATGCTGCCGGTCTGGACCTCATTTTTGTTGCTGAGGAAGGACTGCCGCTGGTTTGGGGGGTGCGGAATTATTTGTGCCAGATTGTTGACAACTTGCTATCCAACGCTATCGCCTACACGCCCACCGGGCACGTGTATCTGCGCACTTCTCTGGACACCGACCATCGTCCAGGCCGGCGCTATGCCTGCCTTCAGATTCAGGATACCGGCATTGGAATCCCCGAGGAAGATCGCGAGCATTTGTTCGAGCGCTTTTATCGTGGCAAACGCGCTTCGACGTTGGGCATCCCCGGCAATGGACTTGGATTGGCGATTGCGAGAGAGATGGTGCTGTTACATCATGGCGAGATTGAAGTTGAAAGCGAAGTGGGGGAAGGCAGCACGTTTTGGCTTTGGCTGCCGTTGGCCGAGCAACGTTGAAACGGAGAATACGGGTATGGAAGATCAGAACATGGGAGCGACGGTGTTGGCCGAACGAGATATCGTTTCTTTTCGATTGGCAGAGCGCATGTACGCGTTGCCCCTGAGCGCTGTGGTACAGATTATTCCTATGGTAGCTTTCACGCCCCTGCCGCAAGCGAATGCTGTGGTTGAAGGCATTATGAACTATCGCGGCAGGGCGGCTCTTATCATCAACTTGCGCCGTCATTTGAACTTGCCCCCGGTCCCTTTTAAGTTGCACACTCCCATTATCTTGATCCAGATGGAGTCGCGACTTCTGGGCCTGATTGTGGATGAAGTTTTGGATGTGACCGTGGTGCCGGCGCTTCAGGTGACGCCTCTGGCCGACGTTGTTCCGGAAGGATTGGGCAGCCTTTCTGTTATCGAGGGCGTGATTTACAACGAACGGGATGCTATTTTGTTGATGAGTTTGCCGCGACTTTTTTCGGGAACTTCTCTCAATCTCCTGCCTGATGTGGTGGGTAATGGACCGGATTTGCAGCCTTGTCCGGTTGCTGAGATGTCTATTGAAGAGGTCGTTTGATCGGAATAAGGAAATTCAGCAATGACAACTGGTGAATCGGGAGTGCATGCGCTGGGATATGGGGATTATCTGCGTTTTAGTCGTCTGGTCGGCGACTTCTTTGGCTTGCACTTTCCAGAGAACCGCCGCACTGATCTTGAGCAGGGGATCAAGCAGGCATTTGCCTCCTCCACATGTCGCGATTTAGCCGACTATTACCAGTTACTGCTTGACCCCGATAACGGTCCGTTGCACCGCCAACGCCTGGTCAATGCTTTGACGATCGGCGAAAGCCATTTTTTCCGCAATGCCAACCAGTTCGATGTTTTGTACCAGCATGTGCTCCCCGAAATTATTCAGCGTCGCCGTTCTCTGCGCACGTTGCGAGTTTGGAGCGCCGGCTGTTCTGAGGGGCAAGAGCCTTATTCCATCGCCATGCTGTTGCGCGATTTGTTGCCCGACGTGGATGAATGGGCCATTACTATTCTGGCCACCGATATTAATACCGAGTCCCTGGATCGGGCGCGTCGAGCGGTATACAGCGACTGGGCATTTCGTGAGCAGCGGGCCAAGCTCTGGCTGCCGCGCTATTTCCGAGCCGCAAGCAACCGCCACGAGTTGTTGCCTGAAGTCCGGCGTATGGTAACTTTTGCCCAACTCAACCTGGTCGAGGATCATTATCCCTCCTATCAGACCAACACGATGTTTATGGACCTCATCCTCTGTCGCAATGTTACCATCTACTTTGCCCCTTCTACCACTCGTCAGGTTGTCGGGCGTTTTTATGAAGCTCTGGTAGATGAAGGTTGGTTGGTGGTAGGACATTCGGAGCATTCATTGGCGACCTACAGCCAGTTTCAAGCGTTGAGCTATCCCAATGCCATTCTCTATCGGCGCACCGGTAAGCCCACCATTTTGCCGGAGGATTGGGATTGGCTCCCGGCTACCCCGTCATCCGCCGGCGCGCCCTCGTTGCGGATGCCCGCCTGCGCCGATGTGGCCCCGGATACTTCTGGTAACGGCGCTTCACCGTTCAAGAGCGGTTCCCCGGCAATTCCCGCAACCGAACCTGTTCCGGAGGTAACGTTGGAGCGCGCCGCCGAGCTGGTGGAGTACGGTTACCTGGATCAGGCGCGCGATGTCTTGCACAAGCTGATCGAGAAATCCTCCAGGCGCCCTGAAGCAGCGGCGCTTCTTGGGCAAACTTACGCTAACCAGGGGATGTGGCGTGAGGGTGAAACCTGGTGCCGCCAGGCGATACGCGAGAATAATCTGTTGATGGAGCCCTATTACACGTTGGCCCTCATTCTTCAACACCAGGGACAACTGGACGGCGCTATTGAGATGATGAAGAAGGTGGTCTATCTGGACCGAAACTCGATTCGTGGCCATTACGGTTTGGCCGACCTCTACCATCGCAGCGGGTTATTACGTCAGGCTCTCAAGTCGTTGGACAATGCTCAACACGCTTTGAGTGGACACAGCAATAGCGAGGTTATTCCCGAATCAGGGGGAATTACGGTAGAGCGTCTGCGTGACGCGATTACCCATCAGTTGCAACAGTGGCGCGCTGAGGCAGCCGAGACGCCGGCGTAGATCAATACGATCAGGAGGTGGAAGATGAGCGTGCTATTACGTTCG
Source organism: Anaerolineae bacterium (assembly GCA_034429675.1). Classification (GTDB taxonomy): domain Bacteria; phylum Chloroflexota; class Anaerolineae; order B4-G1; family SLSP01; genus JAKQHY01. The sequence goes on from DAOUFX010000022.1 coordinate 18,966, forward strand.
CCAGAACCGGCTATCGCTACAGTGAAAAAGCATGAGTCGGGGGTGGAATTGGAAGGGTTCGCTATGGATGCTACGGTCTTGATCGTCGAAGACAGTCCTACACAGGCTTTGCACCTTCAGCTGCTATTGGATCAGATGGGGCTGAGCACTCTTTTGGCATCGAATGGGTGCAAGGGGATTATGCTGGCGCGACAATCCCGGCCGGATATTATCATTTTGGACATGGAATTGCCCGATCTCACCGGCGATCAGGTGTTGGTGCGGTTGAAAGCCGATCCGCTTCTGCGGGATATCCCGGTGGTGATGGCTTCGACGTTGAGCAATGTGGAACGGATTGCCCGGTGTATCGAGATGGGGGCCGAGGATTACTTGCCCAAACCGCTCAACGTCACTCTGCTGCGCGCAAGGCTGGCGGCCTGCCTGGAGAAAAAGCGTATGCACGAGCAGGAGATCCTCTATCTGCGCCGGGTCGAAGAGGAACGCGCGCGATTTGAGGAGCTGCTGCATGTCATTTTGCCCGCCGAGGTGGTGCAGGAGTTACAGACGACGGGAATGGTCAAGCCGCGCCGTTGTGAGAATGTGGCCGTGTTGTTCGCCGACGTTGTGAACTTCACGCCTTATTGCAATGCCCATCCCCCTGAAGAGGTTTTTGTCAATTTGCAAATGATGGCCGAAGCTTACGAGAACCTGGCCTTGCGCTATGGTTTGCAGAAAATCAAGACCTCCGGCGACGCCTTTCTGGCGACGGCAGGGCTGTTCCAATCACACGCTAACCCGGTCTTTAACTGCGTGCAGTGCGCACTGGCGATGATCCCGGCGGCGCGCGCGTTGCCGGCGCAGTGGGAAATGCGCATTGGGATTCACGTCGGACCGGTGATGGCCGGGGTGGTGGGCCAGCGACAGTATCTGTTCGATATTTGGGGCAATACGGTCAATACCGCGCAACGCATCGAGAGCCACGGGCGAGCCTCAGCCGTCAATCTGAGCGCGCTCGCCTGGGAACAGGTAGCCGCCTGTTGTGAGGCGGAATCGTTGGGGACGGTATCGGTCAAGGGGAAAGGCGATCTGGAGATTTTTCAAGTGATTGGGGTGTGCCGGTGACGAAGATGCGAAAACGAAAGTTGGCTATGCAAAAGATCAATACCGCTGACGGCGGCGATCGCGTTTTTGACTGGAGCAAGGCGCGGCAGCGATTGTCTTCGGCGCATCTGCATCTGGATGGCGAGGCCGAAGTATTGGATTCCGAGCTGTTGCAACGCATCTGGACAGAACGCGCGTTACGTTTCGCCGAGGCGCCCACTCGCGAGGATGAAGGCGAACACGTGCAGTTGGTGGTCATCCGTTTGGGCCAAGAATATTATGGGTTAGACGCTCATTACGTCTTCCGCATCCGTCCTGCTGCGCAGATTACTCGTGTTCCACGGACGCCGGCCTGGGTGAAGGGTGTCGCCAATGAACGCGGGCGTATCCTGTCGGTCTTTGATGTGCAATGTTTTCTGGGCCTGTCCCGCCCCGAATCTAAGGCGCCTATGGGGGCGCCACTCTCTTTGATCATTGTGGAGACCCCAGAGATGGAGCTGGCGCTGTTGGTAGATGAGGTTTTGAATGTGGTGTCGTTGCCGGTAACCGAAATCCGGGAGGCCGTTGATGCGGTGAGGGGTATTCCACAACCCTATGTAACCGGCCTCGTCAACCGGAATACGCAGATCGGAACGCTGGCCGGGAGCGAAGATGGGGTGTTGGTTGTGTTGAATTTGCGCGCGTTGTTGGCCGACGAGCGGCTGCGGGTGCACGAGGAGATTATTTAGGGGTAGCGTTATGGCGTTTACTTACTTTTTCCGCGACCAGCAGACCCTGGATTTGATTGCGCAGTACGTGATTCCTACACTCAAACTGCACACATACATCAACATCTGGGACGCCGGTTGCGCTATGGGCCCGGAGGCTTATTCGTTGGCGATAATTTTGCGTGAGAATATGGGGCCGTTTTTGTTTCGCAATGTTCGTATTTATGCCACGGACATTGACGAGAGCGGTGAATTTGGCGAGACCATCGCGCGGGGCGTTTACGCTCAGCGTGGGGTGCAACGCATCCCGCCCGCCCTGCTGGAGCGGTATTTCACCCAGGTTGACGGCTCCGCCGACGAGCCGCACTATCAGATCAGCGAGGAGATGCGCAAGGCCGTGCATTATCAGCGTCACGATCTGTTGGCCCTGTGCCCGATTCGCGAAGGGTTGGGGCTGATCGTCTGCAAAAATGTGCTGTTGCACTTCACGCCTGAAGCGCGTGAGGCGGTGTTACGTATGTTTTACGCGGCTTTGGCCGCCGATGGTTATCTGGTGATGGAACAGACGCAGAAGTTGCCTGATGCGCTATCTGCACACTTTGAGCCTATGACCGGCGCCGGGCAGGTGTTCAGGAAGAAAGCGGGTGAGCGGGTGAGCGTGCAAGCGGGTGAGCGAATTACGAATTACGAATTACGGATTGCGGATTACGAATTTCCGATTTCTAAAATCCAACATCCAACATCCAAAATCACCATCACGCCAGACGCCGCTTTCACCAGAGTCTCGCAATACCTTTGGGTCAACCTGGACCTGGCCGATCGTCGCCTGGGCAAGGCGCGGGTGGACGTGAACGGTGACTGCCTGACGATTTACTCGCTGGTGGTCTATCCCGAATTTCAAAACCAGGGATATGCGCGGCAGGCGGTGAGCGCATTTCAGACGATGTATCGCGCGATCGTCGCCGACAGCGTTCGCCCCGAAGCGCGCGATTTCTGGCAGAAGCTCGGCTTTACCGCCGATCAAAGTGGAAATTATGTCTGGCGTAATGAAATGCCGAAGGTAATGTGAAAGCGCCAGCCGGAGAAGATATACGAAGGTTTTTTCGTGACGCAGGTCCTTTCGCGCACGAAAAAACCTGCTAAAGTTCTCGACTTTTGACCTTCGACTTTTGACTTTCGACTATTTTCAGTGGAGGTGAAGTATGGCGTTCCTAAATAACATCAAGATGCGTACCAAATTGATCGTGCTGTTCTTGCTGGTAGGATTGGCGCCGTTGGCGTTAGCCACCGGCGTCGGTATTTTTCGCTCCAGTAGCGCGTTACAAGTACAGGCGCTGGATAAGTTGGAGGCCGTCGAAAAGATCAAGAAGCAGCAGATCGAGACCTATTTCCGCGAGCGCCGGGGTGACATGGCCGTGCTCGCGGAAATTGTCAGGGCGCTGCAGCAGGAAGGGTTCAACGCGCTGGATGCGGTGCAAATCAACAAGAGCATGCGGTTGGAGGATTACTTCTCTCAGATCCGTTCTAATCTGTTGATGCTGAAGGATGATCCTTATACCTTGCAAGCGTTGTTGGAGTTTGATCGCGCCTTTGAGGCTGCCGGCGATAAGGTGGATACGTCTGAATGGCGCGCGTTGGCGGCGCGTTACGACCATCGCTTCCAGGATATTGCCGCAGACAACGGTTGGCATGACCTGTTCCTGATTCACAAAGATGGCGACATCGTCTACACGCTGCTTCATGAATCCGATATGGGGATGGTTATCCCCGACAGCGAGTTGCGCGACAGCGGCCTGGGGCTGGTCTACCAACAGGCGCAGACGATGAGCGCCGGAGAGATTGCCGTCGCCGACTTCGCGCCTTATGCGCCTTCGAATGGCGCGCGCGCGGCGTTTATGTTGGCGCAGATGCGCGACGTGACCGGGACGCTGATGGGGTACGTGGCCTTCCAGATTCCTGTTGATTCGATCAATGCGATCGTCCAGGAACGCACGGGCCTGGGACAGACCGGTGAGACGTATCTGATGGGCAAGATGGGCGATCTCGTAACTTACCGCAGCGACCGGGTGGTGAAGACCGGTAAGCTGGGCGAAGAACGCTCCGGCGAAAGCGTTGCTTACATCGGAGATGCGTTGGCCGGTAAATCGGGATTGGATATTGAGATCGGGAGCACTGGCGACCTGGAACTGACGGCCTACCGCCCGTTGAATTTGCCGGGGCTGAACTGGGCCATCTACACCACCATGGCCGTGCAGGAAGCCGTTGTTCCCACGGTCGAGGGTCAGGACAATGACTTATTGACCAATTATGTAGAGCAGTATGGTTACTACGACCTGCTCCTCTCGGATGCTACGGGGCACGCTTTCTACACTGTCAAACAGGAGGCTGACTACAACACCAACATGCTGACCGGCCAATATAGCAACTCGAATCTGGGGCGATTGATCCGGCAAGTGATGGAAACCAAAGCTTTTGCCGTGGCCGACTTCGAGTCATACGAGCCGAGCGGCAATAAACCGATGGCTTTCGTGGCCCAACCGGTTTTGGATGCGGAAGGCGCCGTGAATTTGGTGATTGCCTTGCAACTCCCGTATGAGCATATCAACAAGATTATGCAGGAGTCCACCGGGATGGGAGACAGCGGCGAGAGCTATCTGGTCGGGCGGATAAATGGTGTGACCGCCTTTCGCAGCGATCTGGTCAAGCTTGGCGCCGGTCAGTATACGATCGGCAAAGAGGTTCCCGCATCTGACTACATTACCGACGCCTTCGAAAACATCAATAAGACTACCAGCATCGGCACCGACGGCAAAGAAATCCTGGTGGCTTACGAACCGCTAACTCTGGAAGGTCTCGACTGGGCCATCGTTAGCCGGGTGGACCAGGAGGAGGTCGGGAAACCGGCCAATGAGTTGACCATGATTCTTGTCGTCATTGGCGTTATTGTGGCGGTGGTAGTGGCGGCGGTGGGTATCTTCTTTGCCGCGTCGCTGGCGGGACCGATTCAGACGTTGACTGTAGGCGCGCGGCGGTTGGCCGTGGGCGACGCCGCTCTTGTCGGGATGGATTGGCGCAAGATCGAGGCTATCAACGCGCGCCGCGACGAGTTGGGCGACATCGGCAATGCTTTTGCGGCGTTGATCGGTTACTTCAAGAGTGGGGCCAATGCCATGCAATCCATTGCCGCTGGCGACCTCTCTGTAGAGGTTGCGCCGCAGGATCAGGCTGACCTCATGAATAACGCAATGGTTGTGATGAAGAAAAACCTCGCGGCAATGGTAACGGACGTTACCCACCTGATTGAAGCCGCCATCGCCGGTCGCCTGGACACTCGCGCCGACGCCAATAAGTTCACCGGAGAATACTACGCGATCGTTCAGGGCGTGAACGACACACTGGATGCGGTGATCGGCCCGCTGAATGTGGCGGCGGAGTACGTGGATCGCATCAGCAAGGGCGACATCCCCGCCAGGATTGCCGACAATTACAACGGCGACTTCAATGAGATCAAGATCAACCTTAATATGTGTATTGACGCCCTGAACGGGCTGATCGCCGAGGCCAATATGTTGACGCAGGCCGCCGTCGAAGGACGTCTGAACACGCGCGGCGACGCAGCTCGCTTCCACGGCGCGTACGCCACGATTGTGCGCGGCTTCAATGCGACGTTGGACGCGGTCATCGGCCCGCTGAATGTGGCGGCAGACTATGTGGAACAGATCGCGCGCGGCGAAATCCCGCAGCCCATCACCGACAGTTACCAGGGCGATTTCGACGTGCTCAAGCGCAACCTCAACACGTTGAGCGCCAGTCTGCGCGAGATGTTGGGGAATATTCAGGAATCCGCTTCCAACCTGAGCGCGGCATCTGCGCAAATTCTGGCAGCGACGACACAGCAGGCATCCGGCTCCAGCGAACAATCGGCGGCGATCACGCAGGCGACCACCACGGTGGACGAAGTGCGCACCATCTCCGAACAGGCCGTGATGCGGGCGCAGGAAGTGGCCGACGCTTCGCAGCGCACGGTGGATGTCTCGCGCAACGGGCGGCGCTCGGTGGACGAAACGATCACCAGCATGGGCCGCATCAAAGATCGCGTGGAACGCATCGCCGAGAACATTTTGGCGCTCTCGGAGCAGACGCAGCAGATCGGCGAGATCATTGCCACGGTGAACGACATCGCTTCGCAATCGAATATGCTCGCGCTCAACGCTTCGGTGGAGGCGGCGCGGGCCGGTGAGCACGGCAAGGGCTTCGCGGTGGTGGCGATGGAGGTGCGTAACCTGGCCGAGCAGTCAAAGCAGGCCACGGCTCAGGTACGCGCCATTCTCACCGACATTCAGAATGCCATCAATGCCTCGGTGATGGTCACCGAGGAAGGTTCTACGGTGGTGGACGAGGGCGTGAGCCGTGCTGCTCAGGCGCGCGAGGCCATCGAGCAACTGGCCTCGGTCATTATGGAATCGGCCCAGATTGCCACGCAAGTGGTGGCCGGCGGTCAGCAGCAATCCTCGGGTGTGGAGCAGATTGCGATGGCGATGCAAAACATCAACCAGGCGATGGTGCAGAGTCTCGCCAGCACCCGCCAGGCCGAGAAGTCGGCGCGTGACCTCAATGATCTGGCCGGCGTTATGAACGACACCGTGCGGCAGTACAAGTTCAACGGCAACGGCCGGAAGTAGAAAGTCTTTTTTCGAGGAGCAGGCTATGTCAATCAGCGCCAATGTCCGTGAAAGACTTCTCAACAGTTTTCGTGCAGAACTTAAAGAGCACATCCAGGTGATGACCGATGGGTTGTTGGTTCTGGAACAGCAAGTCGTCGCCGAGCCGGAACGTACCGCCATTCTGGACAAGATTTTCCGCGCGGCGCATAGCCTCAAAGGGGCGGCGCGTTCCGTGGGCGTGACGATGATCGAGCAACTGGCGCACGCCTTGGAGAGCCTCCTCGACGCCCTGCGCAAGGGCAAGATCACGGCGACGCCGGCGCTCTTTACTATGTGTTATCAGGCTTTTGATGCTGTTCAAACGGTACAGGCGGCCTACGAATCCGGCGCTACCACGCCGCCGCCGGCGGTGGTTCGTGTTCTCCTGAACCTCCAGCAGTTCTCTGCATCGCCGGACTCCTCCGACGTTTCTTTGCCGGAACCCCCCGTTGATCTACCTGCTGCTCCTGTTCCTGCCGACGTGTTGCCGGAAGCTCGCGGCGTCGCAGAGATACTTACGCCTGCCGGGGCGGCGGGAGATGCGCTCGACGAAACCATTCGGGTCAAGATCAATAAACTGGACGCTTTGATGGCGCAATTGAGCGAACTGATGGTGACGAAGATTCGCGCTGAACAGCGTTTGGCCGAGTTGCGCCGGATTGAATCTGACGTTTCTCTCTGGCAGAAGGAATGGTTGTCTGTGCGCAACGTTTATGGCCAATTGCTGCGCCAGAACAACGGCAAAGGTAATGGCGATGGCTACCGGGATAAAGACGTCCAGCAGATTCTGGTTTATCTTGGCGAGAATCAGAATCAATTGCGCGAGGCGAGTTCACGCATTGGAGCGCTCGCACGCGAATACGCCAGCGATACGATGCACATGTCATTGGTGATTGACGAACTTGAAGGGGAGATCAAGCGCGTGCGTATGTTGCCGTTGAGCATGATTACCGGCGCATTTGGGCGAATGGTGCGCGATCTGGCCCAGGAAGCCGGGAAGGAAGCCGTGTTGCGTATTGTCGGCGCTGAAACCGAGTTAGACAAGCGCGTGTTGGAGCAAATCAAGGATCCGCTCGTCCATTTGTTGCGGAATGCTGTGGATCATGGCATTGAGCCCCCGGACCGACGTCTTGCCGCGAACAAGCACCGTCAGGGAACCATCACATTGCATGCCGAGCAAATGGGCAACGACATTGTCATCACGGTGAGCGACGATGGTGCCGGGCTGGATCTGGAAAGTATTCGCCAGACGATTGTGCGCCGTGCGCCGTCCAGGCGAGAGGTCGAGGAGGCGCAAGCCTTGACCGAGGCAGAATTGAAGTTGGCGATTTTTGCCGTGGGAGTCTCGACCAGCCCGGTGATTACCGATATCTCCGGGCGCGGAGTGGGTCTGGATGTTGTACGACGCAATGTTGAGGTGCTCCACGGGCGTATTGATGTGGAATCGGAGCCGGGACATGGCACGCGCTTTGTTCTGACGCTGCCGATGACCCTGAGCAGTTCTCGTGGTCTGTTGGTGATGACTTCAGGCGAACGCTTAGCGATTCCGCTCGGCAATGTCGAACGCATCACGGCGGTACATTCTCGTGAGATCGTGTCCATGGGCGGCGGTGATGTCATGGTGTATGAAGGGCGGACCTTGCCCCTGACGCATTTGGGTTCCGTTCTTGACCTTCCGTATTCGGAGAACGCCGATCAGGATGCGGAAAAGCCGGTGGTGATTTTAGCGGCCGCCGAGCGGCGTATGGCTTTTCTCGTGGATGCGCTGGTGGGAGAACAGGAGATTGTTATCAAAGGATTGGGAAAGCAACTCTCGCGGGTGGGCGGTATCGCCGGCGCGACGGTGATGGGAGACGGAAGCATCGTTTTGATCCTCAACGTGGCGGATATGATTAAGATGGCGTTGCGGGTTCATCCCAATGCCGTTTCCAACCGGATGGGCTCTCAAGCCGAGGTTCTGCCCGCGACCGCAGAGCACTCGCAGCCGCGTGTTCTGGTGGTGGATGATTCTATTACCACCCGAACGCTGGAGAAAAATATTCTGGAAGCTGCGGGTTATTTAGTTTCTGTGGCAACCGATGGCCAGGAAGCCTGGGAAATGATTATGTCCGGGGAGGTGCCGGATTTGATCGTCTCGGATGTTTCTATGCCGCGATTGGATGGCGTCGAACTGACCATGCGCATTCGTGCGGATACTCGTACCGCACAAATCCCTGTGATTTTGGTAACGGCTCTGGACTCGCCGCGAGACAAGTCTCGTGGCATTGATGCCGGCGCCGATGCGTACATCACCAAGGGCGCGTTTGATCAGAGCAATTTGTTGTCTACCATTGGACAATTGATTTGACGTTTGCCACAAAGGGAGATGATGTCTATGGAGCGCGGAAAACGAGTGCTGGTGGTTGAAGATAGTCCGGTGCAAGCGTTGGCGCTTGAACGAGTCCTGGAACGTCGCGGCATGGAGGTCTTGTGGGCCTTGAACGGCAAAATCGGCCTGTCAATGGTGCAGGAATATCTTCCGGACGTGGTCGTGTTGGATGTCGAGATGCCGGAGATGAATGGGTTTGAGATGTGCCGGGCGCTGAAGCAAGATCCGGCAACTCAGGCAATTCCGGTCATTATGCTTACTGTGCGCGCCGAGGCCGAGTATGTCCTGGAAGGATTGGATCTGGGGGCGATAGATTTCATTCCCAAGGATGTTTTCTCCATACAAGTACTGTTGGAAACTTTAACGGAATTGCATATTCTGGACGATACCTATGCCATTGTCAACGATTCCAAAGAATCTCGGTGATATTCGGGTCATTGTGGTGGACGATTCCCCCACTGCGCGCGAGTTGCTGGTGGCCGTTTTGCAGGTCGCCGAGGGTATTCGGGTGATAGGGGTCGGTGTCAGTGGGGCGGACGCGGTACGTTTGACGCGGCGTATGCGGCCCGATGTGCTGCTGATGGATATCAATATGCCGCAAATGGATGGGTTGGAGGCGACCCGACAAATTATGGCAGAGGTGCCGACTCCCATTGTGTTGATTACCGGGACATTGATGCGTTCAGATCTCGATCTGAGCTTTGAGGCAATTCGCGCCGGCGCACTGACGGTGCTCTCTAAACCGGGATTGGATGATTCCGAATCTTGCGAGCAGATTGTCCAATCTGTGCGCACGATGGCCGGAGTGCCGTTGGTGCGGCGCTGGACGAAGTCTGTAAATCCTGAGAAGGATTTCTCGTCCGGCAGCCAGGTGGGAAGACCTCAGCCGAAAGGTTCATTGCCTGGTTCGTCTTTGTTCCTGGAAGAGGAATTGCGTCGCCCTTTTCGTGTCATTGCGATTGCATCTTCGACCGGCGGCCCGGCGGTGTTGGCGACTATTCTACGCGCTCTTCCGTCCGACTTCCCTGTTCCCATTATGGTAGTGCAACATGTGACACAGGGGTTTGCTTCGGGGTTGGCTGAGTGGCTAAACAGTGAGACGAAGTTGCAAGTGCAATTAGCCGCCCATGGCGCCGAGTTGCGCCCGGGCGTTGCGCTGATCGCGCCGGATGGCTATCATATGCAGGTAAATTTTCGAGGAGTTGTTGAATTGAGCAAGGAGGAACCTTATCGTGGTTTGCGGCCTTCGGCAAATTATCTGTTTCATTCGTTGGCCCGCGTTTTTGGCGCTCGCGCCGTGGGCATTATTCTCACCGGCATGGGGGACGATGGGGCAGAAGGACTGGTTGCTTTGCATCGTAGCGGTGGATTCACTATTGCACAAGATGAGCAGAGTTGTGTAATCTTCAGCATGCCGCGCGAGGCGATTATTCGTGATGCGATTGATGTGGCTATGGCGCCCGATGAGATTGCCCATCTGTTGAGCCACTGGCCTGATTCTCAGCCGGCGACGGCGGGGCGCAAGCTCGTTTAATTTGAATCAGGATGTAGTGTCGAGGCTTCAATATACAATTGCTGTCAGGTTGAGATGACCATGAAAACATTGCCGGTTACAGGTGAACTTGATATCATTGCGGTGCGTATGGAAGTGCGGAACCTCGCGCGCACCATTGGATTCAATGTCACTGATCAGGCTTGCATTTCGCTGGCAACTTCTTCCCTGGCCCATTTTTTGGACCTGGGAGGAAAATATACCGGCACTATTAGCTTTGGCCATTCCAACAACAGTGAGCGGTCAGGACTGTTGGTGGTTTGTGTGATACATTGTGATGATAACGGGTTGGATCCATCGAATTTGAGTTCCAAGCGGTTGGAGAAAGTGCGCTGGATGGTGGATGAAATGGACTTGCAGTCATTGCCTTCGAATAACATTCAGGTCACGTTAGTGAAGTATCTGGGGTAGTGCGCGAGTCCCTGTCATTGCACGCTGAGTAACTTATTCATAACGGTGACACAATGGATGGACAAATTGCAGATAGCAAGGTTATTTTGGTTGTGGAGGACAGTCCAACACAAGCGTTGCACCTTCAAACGTTGCTGGAGGCGCAGGGATTGCATGTGCTGCTGGCCGGCGATGGCAGATCTGGCCTGGACTTAGCCCGCAATGCGTTGCCTGACCTGGTTATTCTGGATATGATGATGCCGGAGATGGATGGAGCGGAGGTTTGCCGGGTGTTGAAAAGTACGCCACAGACAGAGAATATCCCTATTATTATGTTCACTGCTTCTGAAGATCAGGAAGCGATGGTAGATGTCTTGCAGCTCGGTGTGGTGGATTTTATTCTTAAGGATGTGTTTGCTGATGCCATTTTGTTGGGGACTTTGCAACAAATGGGCGTGATTGCGTTGGCGAATTTTTGAAGTAGCCATGAATTCTCTCTGAAAGAAGGCGGGTTTAAAAAACCGCCTTCTTTGTTTGTAGTGAGGCTTTACCTTAGGCAATTTTAACCTTTTTGTAACATCCACATCTTGAAATGTAGTGGTATAGTTGAAACGGGAAATGGCGGGGCGAGTTGAGGAAATGATGGCAGCCAGATTCGACAATTTAACGACGACGGTGGATATGATTTCTATGAGTAAACAACAATCATTTGAGTTTGATCCGCACTATCGCGCTCTCACGGAGGAGTTACAAACTGCTCAAGCCTATTTGTCGGCTTTGGTGGGGAGCACCAATGATTGGATTGTCTCGTTGGATGGCGCGATGCGCCTGTTGACTTTCAATGATGCTTATCGTTCTTTTGTTGAGCAGTTCCTCCATATTGAGCCGGACGTTGGGATGCTTCTTTCCGCAGTGACGCCCCCTGAATGGATTGCCGACTTTGAAAATGCAGTGACTCACGCTTCCTATGACTGCGCCTTTTGCCGGACGTTTACGTGTGAGGTCGGCGGGGATTTGCGCGTGTTTGAAGTGACTTTTAGCCCGGTTTTGAAAGATGGCCGCGTTTTTGCCGTTCTGGCGATCGGCCGTAATGTGACGATGCAGTTGCATCGCACTCAGGAATTGGCGATGTTGAACCGCGCCAGCCAGGCATTGACCTCTACGCTGGATCAGGATCAGATCTTGACGATTGTGCTTGAGGAAGTGCGAAACTTGCTCAAGGTTTTTGCCAGCTCGCTTTGGCTGATAGATGAAGAAACCGGGGAGCTGGTTTGTCGGCAAGCGACCGGCCCGCAAAGCGACCTGGTGTTGGGGTGGCGTCTGAAGCGCGATCAAGGTATCGCCGGGTGGGTTGCGCGTACCGGTGAAAGCGTTTTGGTCTACGACACACAGGAGGACATGCGCCATTTCGAAGGCGTCGCCAGACGCATTGCCCGGAATCTGCGCTCGATTCTTGCGGTGCCGTTGCGCTCTCGTCACCGGGTTATCGGCGTGCTTCAGGTCGTGGATGAAGAAGTCGGGCGCTTCACCAAAGCCGACCAAACGCTTTTGGAGCCGTTGGGCGCAGCTGCGGCCATCGCTATTGAGAATGCCCGCCTGGTCGAGGGACTTGAATCCAAGGTGGCCGCTCGCACCGCTGAGATTCGCGCCGAGCGCGACAAGAGTGAGGCTATTTTGCGCAGCGCCGGCGATGGGATCGCGATGATGGATCCTTCTTTACTCATTCAGTATGTCAACCCTACCTTCGAACGATTAACCGGTTATACGATGGATCGTGCGATGGGGCAGGGGCTGGAGCGTTTCCTGGGCGATGAGGTGTCCGAACAGACCCGGCATGCGATGCGGATGGTGCATCGAAACGGTTCCGGGTGGCAGGGCGAGGTGCTCGTGAAGAGTAAGAATGGACGCACGTTCCCGGCCATGTTGATCACTTCGCCGATCCGCGACGCTCAAGGCGCATTGCAGGGTTACGTGATGAGTTTGCAGGACATTAGCCGGCTCAAGGAGTTGGAGCACGCTCGCCAGCAATTCATCACCAATGTTTCACACCAGCTGCGCACGCCGGTGACGACTTTGAAACTCCAGGCGTATCTGATGCAGCAACTCAATTTGTCCGACACAACGCGCCACTATCTGGATATGATGGAAGCACAGATTTCGTTGTTGGTGCGCCTGATCGAAGATATTATCGAGATGACCATTCTGGACAGCGGCGGCGCCGTCAGGGTTTGGGAGCCAATTTTGATCGCCGATATGCTGATGAGCGTCGAAGGCCGCTTCCGCAGCCAGGCCGAGTCCGCCGGATTGGAATTGGCGATGGCGCAGTCACCGCTTGAACGTTGGGTGGTGAACGGCGACGCCGGTCGTTTGGTGCAGGCTTGCGGGAAAATTGTGGATAATGCGGTTAAATTCACGCCGTCCGGGGGACATATCTCAATCGCCGTAGACGTCGTTGAAGAAGACGCTCAGTCCTGGCTGACTGTGACGATTCGTGATACCGGCCCCGGTATCCCTGAAAACGAACGCCCTCGCGTTTTCGAGCGATTCTTCCAGGGTAGCCTGGCCGAGTCGGGGCATATCCCCGGCACCGGATTGGGATTGAGTTTTGCGCATGAAGTGGTGCAGGCGCACGGAGGACGGATCACTCTTTCCGGTCAAGCGGGCGCCGGGGCCGAATTCATGATCTGGCTGCCACTGTCTTCGCGCGGCGACAATTCGGGGTGAGTCTTTCGGTTTTCTCCACTTGATGTAAACCCGGTTGACAGATTTTTCGCAATGATTATAATGCCCGTTAGTCAAGGAAGAAGATCACTCATTTTTAAGGCATTTGTCATGTTTTACAGTACACTGATTCTCAACATCAAGAAACCGGACCTGCAGGTCCGGTAGTTTGTGTTGATGGACACGATCTGGCCGGCCTGGGGTTCTCACTACCTGGCCGGTTTTTCTTGGAGTATGGCTATGATAGCATCATATACACCTTTGATGAAGAAGAGCAAGTGCGCCAAGCCGGACAGTTTGTCTGGATAGCTGTGTTTGCCCTAGTTCTATTCGTTTGAAAAAAGCCAGCTTTCAGACCACAAAACCGAAAGCTGGTTTTTTGTTGCCAAAAAAGAATCGTCAGGAAAGGAGAGTTCTATGCCGCTCGACAGTTTTCGTATTATTGAATCTACCTTGCGTGAAGGGGAGCAGTTCGTCGGAGCCAGTTTTACGACCGGGCAAAAGGTGGAAATTGCGCAGTTGTTGGATGCCTTTGGGGTAGAGTGCCTGGAGTTGACATCACCGTTGGCCTCACCTCAGAGCTATGAGGATGCCAAAGCTATTGCGGCTCTGGATCTGAAATCTAAGGTTCTTACCCACGTCCGCTGCCGCGTCGAGGATGCCAAGATCGCTATTGACACCGGTGTAGATGGTGTGGATGTGGTGATCGGCACCTCGTCGTTTCTGCGAAAGTTCAGCCACGGCAAAGAGATTGATGAAATCATTGACGTTGCGCTGGAGGTTGTCTCTTTTGTGCGCAGCCAGGGGGTGTCGGTGCGTTTCAGCACCGAGGACTCGTTCCGTAGCTCGCGCGAGGATCTTTTCCGCGTCTATGAGGCTGTAAATGCGATTGGCGTTAATCGCGTCGGTATTGCCGACACAGTAGGCGTCGCGACGCCACGTCAGGTCTATGAGCTGGTCAGGGACCTGCGCGGGCGTGTGAGTTGTGACATCGAATTCCACGGTCACAATGACTCCGGTTGCGCCATCGCGAATGCTTACGAGGCGCTGGATGCCGGCGCAACCCACGTAGACACGACGGTTCTGGGGATCGGCGAGCGCAATGGAATCACGCCGCTTGGCGGGCTCATCGCGCGACTCTATGCGATTGATCCCGCGTTGGTGCAAAAATACGATTTACCTCTTTTGCGCAAGGTGGACACCACTGTCGCGCAAATGGTCGGCGTGGATATTCCCTTCAACAACTACATCACCGGCATCACTGCTTTCACGCATAAGGCCGGTATTCATGCCAAGGCCATCCTCAATAATCCCGAAACGTATGAAATCATCAACCCGCAGGCTTTCGGCCTGACCCGCTACGTCAGTATCGCGCACCGTCTTACCGGCTGGAATGCTATCAAAAAACGCGTCGAACAACTGGGGCTTGCGCTCAGTGATGAGAAGATCAAGACCATCACCGAGCACATCAAAGCGCTGGCCGACGAGAAGCCGATTTCTTTGAATGACGTGGATGCCCTGTTGCACCGTTGGGCCAACGGGTACGTCGTGCCGGAAAATGTCGGCGCGCCCGAATCTGAAGAAGAAGGAAATCGGTGACTTGTTACCCATTTCCGGTTTCCAGTTTCCTATCTATAACCCAAAAAAGGAGTCTGAACAATGTTTGCTGAATGTCCTGAATGCGCTGCTGAAATCACGTTTGCCCCCGGCACGATTGTCGGGGAAATTGTAACATGCCCGGATTGTGGGATGGAGCTCGAAGTGGTGTCGCTTGATCCACCTGAGGTAGATATGGCCCCGGAAGAGGAAGAGGACTGGGGCGAGTAAGGCTCGGTAGACGGTAGACGGTAGACGGACTTTACCCTTGTTTACTGTCTACTGTCTACTTAAATGAGGGGGATTATGCTATGACAAAAATAGGTTTGCTCTGCTCCCGCGTTCGCGTGGAGGAAAAACTGTTGATTGAGGATATGCAGGGGCGCGGGCTGGATTTCGACTTGATTGACGACCGCACCGCCAGGTTTGATATTCAGAAGAACGGTTGGCGCCAGTACGATGTGATTCTTGAGCGTTGTATCAATCACTCCCGCGCATTGTTTGCGTTGTTGTTGTTTCGCGACTGGGGCGTGCCGACCGTCAATACCTATGAGGTCGCCGAGAACTGCGGCAACAAATTGCTCACCACCAGCGCGCTGGTGCGCGCCGGCGTTCCCACGCCGCGCACGGTGATCGCGTTCACGCCCGAGTCGGCGCTGGAGGCTATCGAGGAAATGGGCTATCCCGTGGTGCTCAAGCCCGGCGTCGGTTCGTGGGGACGCTTGCTCTCCAAGATCAACGACCGCGACGCCGCCGAGACGGTGTTGGAGCACAAGGAGACGTTGGGTTCGTACCATCACTCGATTTATTACATCCAGGAATATGTTCACAAGCCCGGTCGCGACATTCGCGCTTTCGTCATCGGCGACGAAACCGTCGGCGCCATCTACCGCGCTTCCGAACACTGGATCACCAACACGGCGCGCGGCGGGCACGCCAGCCGTTGCATCGTGACGCCCGAACTCAACGATTTGTGTCTCAAGGCGGCGGCGGCTATCGGCGGCGGCGTGGTCGCGCTCGATCTCTTCGAGGATCCCGATCGCGGGTTGTTGGTCAATGAGATCAATTACACGATGGAGTTTCGCAACAGCATTGATACCACCGGGGTCAATATCCCGGCGAAAGTCATTGACTATTCGCTCAAAGCGGCGCGACAGGCCGTGTAAGGATGGGTTCTGTGTCTGATCATTCTGCGTTGACAATCCGTACTTTTCAGCCGGCGGACGAGCCGGCCGTGGTGGATTTGTGGCGGCGTTGTGGGTTGGTCGTGCCGCAGAACAACCCACAACGCGATATTGCGCTCAAGATGGCGTTTCAACCCGATCTTTTCTTCGTGGGCGAGCTGGAGGGGCAGCTTGTCGCAACGGTGATGGCCGGCTACGAAGGCCATCGCGGCTGGATTAATTATCTGGCCGTGGCGCCGGAGCGGCAGCGACAGGGAATCGGGCGGCAGATGCTGGCGCACGCCGAGGCGGTATTGCGCGCCCTCGGTTGCCCCAAGATCAACTTGCAGGTGCGTGAGACCAATCTGGGTGTTCTCGCCTTCTACGAAAGTCTGGGTTTCTCCAGCGACCATGTTGTTGGATTGGGAAAGCGTCTGAAGTAAGAGGGCAATTGTACTTACCGGCTTCAGCCGGTTCTTTGGCGCAACTTTGTAAGAAATGCCTGTAAGTTATTTCTGATTTCTTATTTCCGGTTTCCTGACTTTGGAGGTAAGACAATGTTTCATGACATTCCCGCGCCGATGTTAGCGCGCATGCACGTTTTGGAGGCGATTGATGCTCAGGATCGCCTGGATGGCACGTCGCGACTGCAACGGTTGCGCCAGATTCCGCCGGAAACCGGCAGGTTTCTGGCGTTGTTGGCGGCGAGCGCGCCGCCCGGCGCTTGCATCGAGGTCGGGACGAGCGCCGGATATTCGGCGTTGTGGCTGGCGTTGGCCTGCCGTGAGACGGGCCGGAAGCTGCTCACGTTTGAGGTGTTGGCCGAGAAGGTCGCCCTGGCACAGGAGACCTTTCGGCTGGCGGCGGTGTCCGATGTGGTGACGCTGACAGCCGGGGACGCGCGCGAGCATTTGTCGTCGCTTCGCGACATCGCCTTTTGTTTTCTGGACGCGGAGAAAGAAATCTACGCTGAGGTGTACTCGTTGGTCATTCCGCTGCTGGCGCCGGGCGGCATTCTGGTGGCCGACAACGCGATCAACCATCGTGAGACGTTAGCGCCGATGCTGGACCATGCGCTGGCGGATTCGCGGGTAGACGCCCTGATCGTGCCCATCGGCAAGGGCGAACTGGTTTGCCGGAAACGCTGATGGTAGCCAACCTTGTCTTTGACGACGAGCGGGCCGTGGCTTTGTTGGCTGGCCTGGTGGCGCAGTACAGCCCTTCGACGCAGGAGCAGCCCGCCGTGGACTACCTCACGGCGCAGATGGCGTCGTTGGGATTCCGCGCCTACCGTGACGAGGCCGGCAACGCCGTCGGCGAGATGGGCGACGGATCGCGCGTCATTCTGCTGCTCGGCCACATTGACACTGTGCCCGGTTTCATCCCGGTGCGGCGCGACGGGGAGCTGCTCTACGGGCGCGGCTCGGTGGATGCGAAGGGGCCGCTGGCGACCTTCGTGTCCGCCGCAGCGCGCGCCGGTGCGCGCCCCGGCTGGCGCATCGTGGTCGTTGGCGCCGTCGAGGAGGAAGCGGCCACGTCGAAGGGGGCGCGTTTCTTGCTGGATCGCCTGTCGCCGGAGATGGTGGTCATCGGCGAGCCGAGTCATTGGGACCGGATGACGGTGGCGTACAAGGGCCGGTTGTTGGTGGACTACACGCTGACCCGCGAGATCGGCCACACCGCCGGGGCGGATGGCAGCGCTTGTGAGGATGCCTGCGCTTTCTGGCAGAAGGTGCAGGCTTACGCCGCCGCCTTCAACGCCGCCCGCCCGCGTATGTTCGAGCAGATTGCGCCCTCGCTGCGGCGGATGCACTCCGAGGACGACGGGTTTGTCGAAACGGCGACGCTGTCGCTGGGCTTCCGTCTGCCGCCGGAGTTCGCTGTGGCGGCGTTGACGGCGGAGCTGCGCGCTTTCGCCGGTCCCGCCGAGGTGCGCTGCTACGCCCACGAGGTGGCCTTCCGCGCCGCGAAATCCACGCTGTTGGCGCGCGCGTTCATCCAGGCCATCGCCGGCGAGGGTGGGCAGGCGCAGTTCAAAGTGAAAAGCGGTACATCCGATATGAACGTGGTCGCGCCGGTGTGGCAATGTCCCATCCTGGCCTACGGCCCCGGCGACTCGGCCCTCGATCACACCCCCCATGAGCATCTCGATCTTGACGAATACCGCCGCGCCATCGCCGTCCTGACGCGCGTCCTGACGACGCTGACCTCTTGAAGATGGGATTAGGGGACTGGGGGACTGGGGGACTGGG
>DAOUFX010000023.1:0-11515 GCA_034429675.1 Anaerolineae bacterium
ATGGCTCTCACGATCGTACAGCATCCCGATGCAAGTGTCGGGGAGCGAGCCGGCGCGGCGGCTTATATTGCAGTAGAAGGCGCCGCACACACAGTCGCGGTGGTCGGCACGGGGGTGTTACTGTGGGAAGGTGGCGTGGCCTTAGTTAGTACATTGTGCCTGGATGACGGCTGTAGTAGTGAGATACAGTGGATGGAGCAACAACTCAACAGAGTTGGACATATTATGGATCCTAAGCATGCTTGGGATCAGCTAACAAAAATGGGCAGCGACCTACTCACCAATTACAAAGCGGTGCAGCCGTATATCCAGCAGGCCATTGATTCCGGCAGTGGCACTCAAATCAGTGATAGCACACTTGGTCCGGTAATGGAATATGTAGCGACAATTGAGGGACAACAAGTTGTCGTAAGAGGAATTCAACTTGCTGATGGCGCTATTCAAATAACCGATGCATGGGTGAAAACAAAATGATGGATCCTAATATAACCAATTCAAAATCATTATTCAGTCTACTGATTCAAGCTAATGAACTGAGATATCAAAAGAACTATCGATCAGCACTGACACATTATATAACGGCAATAGAACAATATGGGGAACGGATCGAACTATTGGAAGCGATTGCGCATTGCTATTTTGCAGCAATCTTGCTCCAACAAAGCGCCGACTTAGCAGCTTCTGATGCAATAGTTTGGATAAAGAAAGCTATTGCGCTAGAACCAGATAATAGTTACTTATATGTCGATTTGGCGCAATTCTACGCCCTGGTTATGACGGACTATCAACAGGCCGCACAAGCATACAGCAAAGCCCTTGAACTTGACTCCTCTAACATACAAGCGCTAATTGGTGCTTCTGCACTTTATGGAGTTCCTGAAGAAGTGGTAACACGGGATGCGGCTATTCAGTGGCTTGAACGCGCCATACAGTTGAGGGGGAGCGATGCTGATAATTATCATTCACGCCTGGGAGATCTTTACTACCAGGCAGGAAGGCTTTCAGATGCAAAGGAGCAATGGCTCAAAGCATTGTTGCGTCCACAACCCATTGACCCCAAGTATACACAGACGATAATGACCAAGTTGGGAAGTTGACGCCGATCAATATACTGTAGTGTCCCAAGAAACGAGAGCTGGGGCAAATAAAATAAGATAGATTGTCACTTCTTACGCTTCTGTTCCTTAACAACAAAAACGCAGCCGCCAGAATTGAATTATCATGGCGGCTGCGCTCGTCATTGCAGATACAAACGCAGCCAACGGCAACCAGACCACGCGCAACATTGACGGCAGCATCTCCACGTTCACTTACGACTACGGAAACCGCCTGACATCCGTAAACGGCGCGACCAGCGCCAGCTTTGTGTACGACGGCAGCCTGTCCTGAGCACAGCGAAGGAACGGCAACCGCGTCAAATCGGTGATGGGCGGCGTGACCACATACTACATCGGCAATACCGGATGCTCCCTTATTACTCCCCGCCCTGGTAAACCCCAGGCTTGAGCACCCCGATGTAAGGCACGTTGCGGTACTGTTCGGCGTAATCCAGCCCGTATCCCATCACAAACTCGTTAGGAACTTCAAACCCGATGAAGTCAATCGGAACGTCAACTTCGCGGCGGCTGGGCTTGCTGAGCAGGGTGGCGACCCGGACGCTGGCCGGGTTGCGCGCCGCAAAATGCCGCAAGACGTAGGTGAGCGTGCGCCCCGAATCCACAATATCTTCGACGATGACAATGTGCCGCCCCTCGATGTTGGAGGCCAGATCCAACAGAATGCGCACGACGCCGGTGCTGGTGGTGCCTGAGCCGTAGCTGGAAATTTCCATAAAATCAATTTCGTGGCGGAATTTTAGATGGCGCGTCAGATCGGCCAGGAACATAAAGGCGCCTTTGAGCACGCACACTATCATCGGCTTGTCTTCGTCGCTGTAGAGCGCATTCATTTCCGCAGCGATGGCCTGGATGCGCTGTTGAATTTCTTCTTCGGTGATTAAAACTCGTTCAATATCGTCAAATATGGACATAGCATGCCTCTAAAACCAGGGGATTGGGGGATTAAGGAATTGGGGGATTGGGGAATGCCTGATCCCTTGAGCCCCAATCCCCGCTTTCCATGGAAGTTTACTCGTATGCGCTGGGCTTCAGCTCGGCGATGTAGGGCAAGGTGCGGAAGCGGTCGGCGAAATCCAGGCCGTATCCCACCACCCACACGTCGGGAATCTCAAAGCCCAGATAGTCGAGGGGAACCGTAACCCTGCGGCGTTCCGGTTTGCTGAGCAGCACCGCCGTGCGCAGGGAGGCCGGCTGCCGCGCCGTGAAGGTGCGAATGAGGTAGTTCAAGGTGTAGCCGGTGTCCAGGATGTCTTCCACGATCAAAACGTGTCGCCCCGCGACGTTGGCGCGCGTGTCCATAATCATCCGCACCGAGCCGGAAGCCTCGGCGGTGTCGTCGTAGCTGGAAAGCGCGATAAAATCTACGCGGTGCGGGACCGTCAAGCGGCGCGCCAGATCGGCCATAAAAATAAAGGCGCCTTTGAGCACCCCCACCAGCAAGAACTCCTCGTTACTCAATCCGGCATAGTCGGTGCTGATGATGTCGGCCATTTGCTGAACCCGCTGCTGGATTTTGTCTTCATCCAATAAAATACGCTCTACTGAAGCTGGGACAGGAAAAGCCATCTTACGCCTCCTTCGAAAATAGCGTTTAGCTGTTAGCCAAGAATTACCGCTGAACGTGATGGATTAAAGAGGGTGTTGGCGTGGGCGGGTACCCCCGTCCGCGCCAACACTTCCTTATACCTTTGACATGTAAACTGTGATTTGCGTGCTGGCATGGAGTGCGGCAGCACCAGCGTCTCCTCGTTGGCAAACGCAGATTATTTTGACTGGTGCGGCACCTGATGGTGTGCGCGACAACGCGCCTCGTAGACTTCGCTGGCGCCGACTAACACAATCGGATCGTCGTCGGTCGCCGGACGCCCCTCGATCAACCGTTGCGTCCGGCTCGCCGCTGCGCCGCAAACGACGCAGATCGCCTGGAGCTTATCCACCCGCTCTGCCACTGCCAGCAACTGCGGAATCGGCCCGAAGGGCATTCCGCGAAAATCCATATCCAGCCCGGCGCAGATAACGCGCCGGCCCTGGTTGGCAAGGTCGGTGCAGAGGGCAATGATGCCTTCGTCAAAGAACTGCACCTCATCAATGGCGATGACGGTACTATCCGGGTCTACACGGGCGCGCAGCGCCGCGCTGTCCGAAACCGGAATGGCGTTTTCCTGCAAACCGTTGTGGGAGGCAATCGCTTGGTTGGCATAGCGCACATCAATGGTGGGTTTGAAAACCTGGATTTTTTGCCGGGCAATTTGAGCGCGACGCAGGCGACGAATCAGTTCTTCGGTCTTTCCGCTGAACATACTGCCGCAAATGACTTCAATCCAGCCGGTATTGGGGGAACTACACATGCACCAGTCTCCTGTCGGATAGAAACAAAAAGAGGCAGGAAATTTCCCTGCCTCCGTGTATGTTGGGGGATTATGCCGCTTCTGCAGCCGGGGGTTCGTCGTCGCCGGGCAGAACGTAACCTTGGGCGCGCATACTTTTCTTCAGGTCTGCCAACGCCTTCAGTCCGAATCCTTTGATCTCGGTCAAAGCGTCGTCGCCGCGTTCCTGCAGCAGCTTGATGATGTCACCTACCTGCACCAGACCGGCAGCAGACAGCAGTTTTTCCATACGCTTGCCTAACCCGAGGATAGCAATATCGCGGTCGGGCGAGGTGCGCTCGGCTTTGCGCCGCTCCACCTCGGTGAGCGCGTCTTCGCGCGCGCGCAGGCGTCGTATGAAGCGATCAACCTGTCCTTCGGTGTCTACGATGCGCTGCTCGCCGGTGTAGAAGGGATGGCAATTCGAGCAGACGTCCGTGCGGATTTCTGCGACGGTGGCCCCGACCGTCCATGTCGCGCCACAAGCGCAAATCACTTTTGCTTCGGTCCACTGGGGATGAATCTCGGGCTTCATGCTTGCACTCCTTCCTCAATATGGACGCGCTTTCTGCCCTGGCGGATGTCGAACTTAACGATGCCGCTCGTCAACGCATAAAGCGTGAAATCCTTGCCCATCCCGACGTTCTCGCCGGGCTTGATGTGCATACCGACCTGGCGCACCAGGATATTGCCGGCCAACACTTTCTCGCCGCCGTATCGCTTGACGCCACGGCGCTTTCCGCGTGTGTCGCGCCCGTTTGTCCCCGTTGCTTTTTTGCGTGCCATTGCTCTATGCTCCCTTTACAATTTCATCAATGCGCAGGCGCATATAATTTTGGCGGTGTCCCTGGCGAACGCGATATCGTTCCTTGGGGCGATATTTGAAAATGTGCACCTTCGGCCCACGGAATGTTTCCACAATGGTCGCAAGCACTTTTGCGCCCTCAACCTTGGGCTGCCCTACCAGAACCTCGTCATCATCGGCAATCAGGTGAACCTGGTCCAGCTCAACCTGTGCGCCTACTGCGTATGGAAGCAGATCTACGATGAGCTCGCTTCCAACTGTTGCTTTGTACTGGTGTGATCCAGATTGAATAACTGCGTACACTTGTTTCCTCCCCTTACACAATAAAAGCCAGGCCTTTTGGCTGGCTGAGGCTACATTATATATAGGACAAGGATTTTGTCAAACGTTTGGCGACCTGCGCAAGCTGACTTCGTCCAGGTGCGCGACCTGGTCGTCGGTGAGCCGCCACCCCAGAGCGCCGGCGTTGGACTCGGCCTGGCGCGCATTTTTAGCGCCTGGAATGGGCACCGTTCCTTTGCAGATGAGCCAGTTGAGCGCCACCTGTGCGCTGGTTTTGCCGCCGTGCGCCTCGCCGATGGTGCGCATCGCGGCGAGCAAGGGCTGCACGCTTTCCAGGTAGGCGCGATTGTAGAGGGTGTTGCGCATCCCCGGCGGCGGAGCTTCGGGGGTATATTTGCCGGTGAGGATGCCCTGTTCCAGCGGGCTGTAAGCGATCAGGGTGATTTTGAGATCGTGACACGTTTGTAGCACGCCATCGAACTCCGGATCGCGATGCAACAGGCTGTAACGGACCTGGTTGGCGGCCAGGGCGACGCCGCGCTTGCTCAGAATCGAGTGCGCGCGGCCCATTTGTTTCATGGTGTAGTTCGAAACGCCGACGGTGCGAATAAGGCCGGCGGCGACGGCGTCGCTCATCGCATCCATCCACGTCGCGATGGACACCGGCGGGAGCGGGAAGTGCATCTGGTACAGATCCACTTGCGACATACCCAGACGCGCCAGGCTGTGCCGCAGGGCGCGACGGAACGCTCCTTTGCCCAGGCGCCAGGGGAAGGGGAAACATTTGGTGGCAATTACTGCCGGCTTGCCGGATTCGCGGACGAACCTGCCCAGGAAACGTTCGGATTTCCCCAGCCCGTAGACTTCGGCTGTGTCAAAAAAGTTGACGCCGGCTGCCAGCGTGGCGTCGAACGCCTGGCGGATATCCCCGGCGGTGTGTCCTCCTTTGCCAAACCCCCACATCCAGGCGTCGCCCCAGGCCCACGTTCCGATGCCCAACGGCGAAATCGCAATGTCGCTGGAACCAAGAAATACACGATCTGTGGTTATTTCTGCCATTGTTCTCCTTTTATAACCCAAGTTGCCACCAGTCATCGGTTAAGGACTTCGGACACGGATGAATATGGAAGACACGGGCTCTTTTCTTTTTCCC
Source organism: Anaerolineae bacterium (assembly GCA_034429675.1). GTDB lineage: Bacteria > Chloroflexota > Anaerolineae > B4-G1 > SLSP01 > JAKQHY01. The sequence continues at coordinate 5,725 of DAOUFX010000023.1, forward strand.
ATCCGTGGAGTCCGTGTCCGTAAATGCCCTCCGCATTGGGGTAGCAACTTGAGTTTTTATACCAATAATTCTGCCACCATCCATTGTACCAGCTTGAGCATCAGCACAACGGCGGCAATGCAACCCAGAACCAGTCCCCACCCACCGGCGACGATGTATCCGCAGCCCGCCAACGCAACGGCGCCCGCCGTGCTGCCGCCGATGGCGGCCAGACCCACGAGATTGTGGCGGCGTTCTCGGCGCAGAACCATGTGACGCGCCACGCGCTGAACCCCACGACAATCGGGGCAGCGCACCCGTCGGCGCAGCTCCCGTTCCACGGCATGTGTCAACGCGGCGTAGTCTGAAGCGCTCTGTACTCCGGCGCCGGAAGTTTCTTCGTGCACTTGAAAGGTGTAGTGAAATGGCGTATGGCAGTGTTCGCAAATCAAGTCGCGACGCATAACCAACAACACCTCGCGCCAGTGCCCGCCGGTGAGATGCCGCACATCGCCGGGCCGATGGCCGCTGCGCAAGGTCTTGATCTCCAAAATGGAGATGCGATAGCGCCGCATGAGATCGTCCAGGTATGGATTCCAGCTTCCCATCTTACAAAAGTCCCAGGAATTGTGCGACGGCGTCGGCCACGCCGGCCATGTTCAGTGCGATGGGCAGGAGTAGCACTCCCATCGCATTCATCCGGCGCGATCCCCACAGCACCGGGATCAGGCCAATGCCGGTGGCGACGGCGCAGACCGCCAGACCGCTCAGCCCGGTCATGCCGCCGACCACCAATAACAGAACGCCCAGGGTGGCGATGCTGATGATGCGGTAATTCACCCGCGCGGTGAGGGCAATGACCAGTCGGGTGAACCCCAACGACATAAAAAACGCCACGACGCCCGCCAGCACCACCGCGCCCGTCGCCCAGTAGTAACGCTCCGGGGTGTAGGGGCTGTATTGGGTGCTGATCATCCAGGCCATACCGCCTCGGGTCAGATGCAATCCGGGCACGAAGTAGAGCAAGAATCCGCCAACGTAGTAAACCACCTTCGACGCCCCCTGCGAGATGACGAAAGCGCGCTCGTCGCGTTGCGCCGTGGCGTGCCCGGCCAGGAATCCGCCGATCCCGCCGGTGATAACGGGGAAGAAGGCCGCGAACAACCCGCCCAGCACGCCCGCTGCCGTTCCCTGGAAGATGGCGCCCCAGGGCGCGTCCACGTTGCGGGCGACGTGTTGCGGCGGCAACTGGATGCGCGCCAGCAAGTTCTGGAGAATCCAGGGCACGGCAAACAGTCCCACAAAAACCGGCAACAGATTTTGATAAGCCACTTCCACCGGCACCATCGGGCGGTACATCATCACAAAGCCCAACAATCCCGAAAGCAGGAATGTCGCCAATCCGGCCGTCAACGATTGCCAGCCCTCCCACCAGCGCGCCCAGCCGGCGGGCTGGCGGTCGGCGCCCTTCGGCCATTCGGAAAGCAACATGTAGGCGATGATGGTCCACAAAATCCACGTCATGTGCGGGCGCAAAATCTCGCGGATGACCGGGAGAATTCGCGACGCCACGGGGGTCAGCAACAGCAGCGCCGCCAACCCGCCCAGCCCGCCGATGCCGGTGAGCACGACGGCTTCATAGCCGCGTTGTTGCAGGAGGTACTTCTGCCCTGGCAGGACGATGAAAACGGTGCTGTCGTCGGGGGCCGAAAGGAAGATGCTGGGGATGGTGTTGAGCATCGCATAGCCGGTGATCATGCCCAGGAACAGGAAAGCCATGGATTCCGGCGGCAGGAGATTCGTCAGCCGCGCGCTCAACAGCAACAAAAACCCGGCGACGTTGTAAATGTGCAGCGCCGGAACCAACGCCAACACCGACGCCGCCACCGCGCCGACTACTGCCCACAGCCAGAGTTCAAGCATTGCCGTTTCCATACCTACTCGCTCACCCGCCAGTCATAGACGGAACGGGGGATGATCTCAAGCTCCCCCTGGTATTCCTCGATCACGCCAACGACTTCGACCGTCATGCCTTCTGCGGGCCGGCGCTCCAGCGCCGTCACGAGATTGTTCCAGAGCAGCACCGTGATCTCGCCGGTGCCGTCGTCCAGCAGCACCTTGACGCCTGCGGAGAATCCATCCGGCTTTCCCAGGACGCCGCGCAGCCGCACCACCTTTCCGGCGTCGGCGGCTTTGAGCGTTTTAATCTCAACCCAGGCAATCTCCGGGGCGGGGGCGTCCAACGTGACGTCGCCGGCGGTCTCCGGGACGAGTTCCAATTCCCCCTGGTAGACTTGAATCTCGCCGCGCACGGTGATCTCGGCGCCGAGGTCCAGCGCCGTCGGGTTGTCCAGCCCGGCGTAGACGCTGTCCCAGAGCAACACCACCAGTTGATCTTTGGCGTCATCCAGCGTGGCCTTCAGCCCGCCTTTGAATCCCTCCATCAGCACCACGCGCCCCTGCACCTGAACCAGCTTGCCCTCGTCGTCCGTCGAAAGCGACTTGAGATCGCGCGTCTCCACGGTGGGCGCCGCCGGCGCTGCGGACAGCGCGATGTCGCTCACCGCGGCCGGGATGATCTGCGGCGTATCCTTGTACAGGCTGACCGTTCCGGTGACGGCGATCCCTTGCCCTTCCACCACCGGGGGCAGCGCGCCGGTCAGCGCCGTGATGACCTCGCCGACGGCGATGACCGTCTCGCCGGTGTCATCGCGCAGCGTGATGAGCGTCAGCCCGGGGTAGGGGACGAGAATGCGGCTGACTTCTCCGGCCATGCTCACCCGCGAACCTTCGTCCAGCACCGTCAGCTCGTTGCTTTTGAGCGGGGTCGGGTCCGGCCGCGTGAGCGTCAGGTGCTCCGGGACGTTCAACGTGAGCGCCACGTAGTCCTCGCGGATGCGCAGCGTTCCGGCCACCGTCACCGCATCGCCCAACGCCGGAATCTTGCCAGAAGCCAGCAAACTCTCCGTCACGTCGCGGTACGACGACACCCGCACCTCGCCGGTCCCGTCGTCCACCCAAAACGCCAGATAGCCGCTTTCGGGGTCATAGCTGAGGCTACGCGCAATGTGGCCGCTGACTTTGACGTAAGCCATGTTCATCGTGCCCTGCGCGTCGGCGGCCGAGACGGTGGGAATATCAGTCTGACGGGCGGCCCACCACAGCGCCAGCAATCCCACCGTGGCCAGAACCACGGCGGCGATTTTGACGGCGCGCACCGAAATACGACCGCGTTGCCGCGCGCCGCAATACGGGCAGGTTTCGTAGGGGCCGACAAAACGGCCACAACTGGGACAATGCGTGTCTCCACCAGAAGGCGGTTGGGTGCTTGCAGTCATCAGTAGCCTCCACAAAGAATGAGTCGGTCAGGGAACCATCCAGAACATCTCGTGTTGTTGCTGCCAGATGCGGTACTGTAACTCGGTGAAAGCCGGCAATAGCGGATCATTGGCAGGCACGTTGATAATGTAACTGCTCAGGTCGCTTCGATAAGTGTGCAACGCCAACAGCAGCGCTTTGGCTACGTCCAACCGGCGTGGATGCGCCGGATCAACGGCCAGGTCATACAGGGCGTGAGCGTCGGAGTGGCGTTCATAAAGCAGGTAGCCGCACAAACGGGCGTCCTCCCAATACCCCAACCCGCGCAGTTGGGCGGCGCGATTCTGCAAGGAGCGCCGGCTGCGCTGCCAGGGGATACGCACATCGTGAAAGGCGTGGTAATGTGTGAGCCATTGATCGGGCGTGATCGGCTGAATGTTGGCAGGGGCCGCGGAGGGCTCGAACCGGCCGGCTTCTGCATTCAGCACCAGCAAATCGCGCGCTTTCACAAATCCCAGGCGCTGATAAAGCGCGGCTCCCGGATCGTTTTGCGACAGCATCTCCAGCCACACCCTTTGCAGGCCAACTGTTGCCGCGAGACCCTGGATATGGCGAATGACGGCACGGGCGATGCCCCGGCGACGGAACTCAGGGAGCACACCGACCCCACTGAGCCATCCCTCTGACTCGCGCACAGAGAGCAGCGCAATCCCCACCGGATGGCCATCCACAAAAGCGACGAACGACTGCGTCAGGTCAATGCCTTCATAGGCGCACATTTCGCGGAATTGAGCTCGATCCATGTGCACGGGCAAATAATAATCGGCGTAAACGGCGTTGAGTAGGGTCGTCAACTCTGATGGGGATAGATCGGCGGCCAAAACAAGATCGGGTGTGATAATTTCTTCGATCATAAAAGCTTCCAAAGGGAGAAGTTCGAAATCTATTTTGCCAAGGGTGCAGAAATTGCAGGGTGCGATCAGGATAACTTCGCAGACGCATTTTCAATCTACGCTATGATAGCATGGCTTGACCGCAAAGGCAATCGGTGTAAGAGTAGGGGCGAGGCATTCCGCTTAGGCGCCTTATCCATACGGCCTGTTCTATCTCATAAAGCCTGCGTATCCACAGAATCTTTTAGGAATGCCTCGCCCCTACTTGGGGTGACGTTATTACAGCATCACGCGGGCAACGATCGGTCCCATCAGCCGCGCCAGCATAACCTTTACCCGCCCGGCGCGATGGGCGACGTAGAAATCTCGTCCGGGGTCGAGCCAGCCCCGATTTTTCCAGTAGGCGTAGTCGTAGGTGGTCGGATCGTCGCGTAGCCACGCTAACTGCTGCACCTTGAATGTGAGGAGCGACACGAATGAAGGACGCAACGCCTGTTGCTCGACAACGGCGCGAAACAGCTTCCCGGCAATGCTGGCCGTCTCTTTCTGAAAACGCTTTTCCGCTTCGTCTGCTGGCATCAATGCGCCCATCTTGTAGCCGGCCTGCCCGACCAGGTAAAACCCCCAGGTGAGCAGCGCCGCGTTCATCGTGCGCCGGGTGCGCGTGGTGGGGCTGCCGCCCGTCGTCGCGAGCGGAAGGGCATACTTCCCACTGAATGCCGGGCGGTGGCACACGTAGGCCAGCCGATCCAACAAATTTTTGACGGTTCCGCTCACATCGTCCACATAGACCGGGCTGGCCAGGATGACGGCGTCGGCGGCGTCCAATTTCGCTTTGATGGCGGGGATGTCGTCTTTCAGCGGGCACTTGTCCTCCCCGCGGTCGAAACACGCGCGGCAACCCCGGCAAGGGCGGATGTCCATGTCGCCCAGATAGAGCACCTCGAAATCCAGCGGCGCTTGCTGTTGCGCCGCCAGCTGCTCAAGATTCGCCGCGACCATCTGCACGCTGCGCGCCGTATTGCCCTTCTTACGATAACTGCCGATTAGGGCAAGAATCTTCACAGTATTTGCCGCGCCCACTCCGCCGCGCGCTCCAGTTCCCCTTCCTTCAGCGGGCCTTCCGAGGCCGTGACAATAAATCCCGTCGGCGTCGTGGCTTGGACTCCCCCCTTCTTCATCAATTGCGCCGCTATCGGTTCGGCGGCGTACCCGAAAATACCGGCGAAGAAAGTCAGAATGCGTGAATTGACCTGTTTTACATCCATGCGCGTGTCGAAAGCCGCAACCCTGACGCCGCTCAATCTCTTGGGCGTGAGGCTTTTGAGCCATTGCTTCACTGCCGGGGTGGCGCTGAACGCCCGCGTTGGCGAGCCGACGATCAGCGCGTCCAGGCCGGACAACTGCTCCGGTTTCACGTCTCCTACCCGTAGCACCTGGGCGCCCAAAGCGCCGCCGATTGCCTGTGCAACCTTCTCCGTATTACCGAAAACCGAATCGTAAACAACTAACGTGTTCATTGGATAACATCTCCTTCACAAATAGCGTTTAGCCGTTAGCCGGATATAAGGGGGTGTTTTTTCGAGCCGGTAACCCGGCTC
>DAOUFX010000024.1:0-12070 GCA_034429675.1 Anaerolineae bacterium
TAATCCCTAATCCCTAATCCCTAATCCCTAATCCCTAATCCCTAATCCCTAATCCCTAATCCCTAATCCCTAATCCCCAGTCTAACAAAAAGCCGGGCGACGTGTGTCGCCCGGCAGGGTGAATGTGCGGGGTGAATCGTGGATTACAACAATCCCAGTTCCCCGGCCCGCTTGATGGCCTCGAGGCGATTGCCGGCGTTCAATTTGCCATACAGGCGGCGGACGTGGGTCTTGACGGTGTTGAGCGAAACCACGAGGGCGTCGGCGATCTCCTGATTGGACAGGTTCGCCGCGATCAGGCGCAACACCGCCGCCTCACGATCGCTCAACGGCTCCAATAACCCGCCGGCGGCGACCCGCCCGGCCTCCCGGCGAAACTCCGCCAGAATCCGGGCCACGTAGTCGGGCGCGACGGGGAGCGTCGCGGACGCCGCCATCCGGCGCAACAGCCCTTCGACGGCCTCCCCCTGCTCCACGAAGACGCGAATGTAGCCGCCCGCCTCGGCCAACTGAAGCGCCCGCTCCAACGAAACCAACGCCGGCGCCGCGCTGCCCCTGTCGTGGAGCGCACGCGCCTGCCAGACGGAGATGTAAATCGCGTCGGTGACTTTGCGGCGATCCAGCGCCCACCGGAGCGCCTGCTCCAACATCGGCAGGGCTTCGTCGTAGCGACGCCGGGCAATGAGCAACCGGGGACGCGCCATGTACGGAAAGAGGTCGCCCGCGGCGACGTCATACTCCTGCAACCACCGGCGCAACTGCTGCGCCGCCGCCGTCACGTCGCCCCGCAACAGGCACAGATGCGCCTCCGTCGCCTCCATCAGCTTGCCGATCCAGCCGACGTCCTTTTCCAGCGACGGCATGGCGTCGCGCCTGACGCGCGCCGTCGCGTTCTCGACCACCTGCTGCGCCGCCGCCATCGTCCGGCGGGAGCCGGCGGCGTCGCCGCGTATCTGTTGAACGTGAGCCAGCATCAGATAGGCGTCAACGAGATTGAAAAAATGCCCCCAACGCCGGCAACATTCGACGGCCTGGGTCGCGTGGTGCAACGCCGCGTCCAGATCGTTCCACTCGCAGCAGCAACGGGCCAACAGCCGGTGCGCGTTGCCGCTCGCCGGGACGGGCTGCCCGCCGGGATCACCCTCCGCCGCTCCCAGCTCCACCGCCTGCCGCCCCACCTCCGCCGCGCCGCGCAGATCGCCAAGCCGGAAGTACAACTCGCCCAGGCCGCTCATCGCCGCCAGAACCGAGATCACGTTGCCGCCCTCCCGTCCGATGGCGATGGCATCGAGAAAAGACTGTTTTGTCGCCGCTACGTCGCTGCCGCCGGCGTAAGCCTCACCCAGATTCAGCGCGATGACCGACCGCAAGAGTGCATCGGCGGCGGGCAGATTCTCCAACGCCCGCTGCGCCAGCAGGATGCGCTCCGCGCCCCGCGCCGCCGTGGAGCGCACCGCGTCTATGTTGCCCTGCATCCAGCGGCGCGTGTAGCCCCGCGCGTCGAGGTACTCCCGCTGCCAGCCGTCCTGCGCCAGCGCAGATTCGGCGGCGCGCGCGTACGCTTCGGTTTCGTCGTACTGCCCGCGGGCAATGGCCACCCACGCGCGGATGATAAGCAAAAGCGGGTGAGCATGCAGGATTTCCCGGTCCAGGGATTCCAACCATTTGAGCAAAGTCTCCAACTCGTTGCGCCGCAGCGTTTCCATGGCGTTGTGTTCGATGAGGCGCACCGCCCGTTCCGCATCCGGCGCCTTGAGCGCGTGCTCAATCGCCTCGGCGATCAGCCCGTTGGCCTCGTACCAACCGGAAGCCCGGCGATGCAGCTCTGCCACCTCCGCCGGCGCCGTCTGCCGTCGCAGGCGATGGCGCAGCAGTTCGGCGAACAAATGGTGATAGCGGTACCACTCTCGCCGGTTGTCCAGCGGGAAAATAAACAAATTGTTGCGTTCCAACGCCTCCAACATCGCCTGGCTGCCGGTCTGAGCCATCACGGCGTCGCACAGCGGGGCCGACAGCCGCTCCAACAGCGATGTCTGCAACAGGAACATCTGCACAGCTTCCGGCTGCCGCCGGAGCACCTCTTCGACAAGATAATCCATCACGTAGCGGTCGTCCCCGGTAAAATCGGCGATAAAGGCGGACGCGCCGCCCCGGGGCGACGCAGGCTCCCGCGACACCAACCGCCCCTGCAACGCCAGCGCCGCCATCTGCAGGCCCGCGATCCAGCCCTCCGTGCGCGCTTCCAGGCGCGCGACATCCTCCGTGGTCAGATCCAGGCTGGCAGACCGGCCCAACAACTCCGTCGCCTCGCCCAAGGTGAACCGCAGATCGGCGGCGGTCAGTTCGGTCAGTTGCCCGCGGGCGCGCAGGCGCGCGATGGGCAGCGGAGGCTCGGAACGGCTGGCGATGACCAGGTGCGCCGTCGCCGGGAGGTGATCCAGCAAGAAGGCGACGCCTTCGTGGGTATCCGAATTCTCGATCAGGTGGTAGTCGTCGAAGACCAGCACAAACGGAGGCAGCGCGGCCATCTCGTTGATCAGGCCGCCCATCATCTCCTCAATCAAAACGATGCCCCTGTGTGGATCAAACTGCGTGGAAACGGCAGTCAGGAGCGATTCTCCGATGGGCGCCGGGAGGCTCCGCGCACCGGGGAGCGCGCGCAGGGCCGCCGTCAGATAGGCCGCAGCACGGCGCGGGTCGCTGTCGCTTCCGTCAAACGAAAGCCAGGCGACGGAACGCTCCAGCCCGGCGACCCACTCGCTGAGCAGCGTTGTCTTGCCAAAACCGGCCGGCGCCGAAATCAACGTCAGGCGACGGCCCAGGCGCAGCCCGTCGTCCAACCGCCTGACCAGATGCGAGCGCGGCACAAAATCCGGGCGCGGCGTCGGAATATAGAACTTGGTGGGCAGGAGGTGTGTGTCCATCGCGCCCCATCTTATCACGGTTTCAACATTACAAATACCGCCTGACCTCGCGTTTGTAGGTCTCGTAGGCGGCGCCGTACTTCTCGGACAAGAAACGCTCCTCGGTCAACACGACGAAATGGTGGACGACAATCCCCACCAGGCCGCAGGCAAGGTTCACCGGATGCGGCGAAAACACCCACGAAGCCAGCGTCACCAGGAAAAACCCCACGTACATCGGATTCCGGCTGATGCGGAAGATTCCCGTCGTCCGCAGCCCGCCCGAATCCCCGGAGACGCCAAAACGGGAGTCTTTCCCCAGGCGCAAGAAAGCGGCGGCAACCAGAAGCAGCCCCGGCAACATCACGACGGCGGCGACATATTCAAGCGCTGTGGGAACGGCGACGGTCCCCCAACGCGCCCCCGCCGCCTGCACAAAGACGAATCCCCACGAGACGCCCAACCCGGCCTTGCCCGCAATAAAAAACAACGGGTGAATCGGGAACTCGCCCAACCGGTCATGCCCCCGCGATCGCTGGAAAATGTTGTACCCCGCGATGAACGCCAGAAAGACAAAGAACTCGATCAAGATGATGATACGTGACAAGGGATTTCCTCCTTTACAAACCGCTCAACATCCGCCCGCATTGTACTTGACGCCAAAGAATAATCAACGCTTCCGGCCCGAAAATACAAACGCAACGCGGGGCAAATTTTTCAATCTGCCCCGCGCTGTTCGTCCAAAGTGAAAACTTTCCGTCTATTTCTTCAAAATCGCGCTCAAAACCTGATCTTTCGGCAATTTCTTGGTGCAGAAGAACCAATCGTGGCAGGTCATCTCCGCGCTCTCCATGCGCTCCTTGGCGACGCCGCAGGAGCCCGCCGTCGGCACGATCACGTCGTCGCCCGGTCGCCAGTCGGCCGGCGTGGCGATCGAGAAGGCGTCGGCGGCCTGCAACGCGATGACCACGCGGTAGATCTCGTCAAAGTTGCGGCCCAGGCTGAGCGGATAGTAGAGGATGGTGCGGATAATGCCCTTGGGATCAATCACAAACACCGCCCGCACCGCCTTGGTGGAACTCTCGCCCGGCTGGATCATGCCGTACTTCCGCGCCACTTCCATCGTGATGTCTTCGATCAGGGGGAAGCGCACCTCGACGTTGCTCATGCCCTTGTAGGTGATCTTCTCCTTGATGGTGCGCAGCCAGGCGATGTGGCTGTACAACCCATCCACCGACAGCCCGACCAGTTTGCAGTTCGCCTGGGCAAACTGATCCTCCATGGAGGCGAAGGTCATAAATTCCGACGTGCACACCGGGGTGAAGTCGGCCGGGTGGCTGAACAGAATCACCCAACTGCCGGCGTATTGATCGGGGAAATTGATCTCGCCCTGAGTCGTCACGGCCTTGAAGGCCGGCGCCCGGTCGCCGATGCGCGGCATGGCATATCCCGTGGTTGTCTCTTGCTCTCCCATACAAATACCTCCCTAAAATGTAGTTGCGCCTTTGAATCATCTTAGCCATTGCCGGCGCTGGACAACGGTCTTTTATTTTGTAATAGTTACTAACTTGTAATAATTATAAACTAGAAAGGAAATTTTTCAAGGGGTAGATTTTGTATCGCTTCGCGTGAAATGCTTATGCCTGAAGGGACTTGGCGACCCACGCGGCGATGACGGTGGTCAGCGGCACGGCCAACATCACGCCCATGCTGCCCACCACCGCGTGGACAATCTCCTGCGCGATCATTTCACGGTTGAGCGTCAGAATGCCCGGTTCGGGGTACAGGAAGAACATAATCAGCAGCGGCAGCGCCGTGCTGGCGTAGGCCAGCACCAGCGTATTGATCATCGTCAGCAGATGCGCGTTGCCGACTTTCATCAGGCGGCGATACAGCTCGCGGAAATTCAAATCGGGCGCAGCCTCGCACATCTCGAAGGCGCCGACGGCCTGCGCCAGCACCACGTCGTCCAACACGCCCCCCGCCCCGATGACGATGCCGGCCAGCAGCAACCCGCGCATGTTCAGCCGGATGCCCATGGCGTGCAAATACAGGGTCTCTTCGGAGCCGAACCCGCTGAGGTGCGCCAGTTGCGTCCACACCAGCGCCAGCAGCGCCGTCACCCCCAGGCTGGCGAGGATGCCCAGCAGCGCCGTGTGCGCCGGCGGGTTCCAGCCCTGGATCAGAAACGTCGTAGCGGCCAGGACTGCGGCGATGCCGATCAGCGTGACCAGCAAGGGGTCGCGGTCGGCCAGGATTTGCGGGATGACGAAACCGCCGAGCAGCGCAATGCTCAATGCCAGTCCCAACACCGCCCGCGCGCCCTGCCACTGCCCGATGACGAGCGCCACCACCACCAGTGCGCCCACCAGCGCCAGCAACGGCGCCAGGCGCACGTGATCGGTGACGAGAAAGACCGGCTCCCCGCCCGGCGGCGTGCTGATCATCACCATGGCGCGCTCGCCCACCTTGAAGGCGACGTCGCGCTCCGCCGCCCCGACACCGTTGTAGGCGATCGTCAGCCGCCGGCCCTTGTAGGCCCCCGGCGTGAGAATCTCCACCTCCAACAGCTGGTACAATTGCGCCATGCCCTCCGGGTCGTCCTGGAACTGGCTCTCCTTGATCTCCAAAATCCGCGCCTGCACCGTGCTCTCTCCGGCGAAATTCTGCGCCTGATATTGGATGGGCGGGCGGGTAAAGTGCAGCGCCGCCAGCGCCCCCAACAGCAGCGCCAGCAACAAAACGGACGCTCCTTCCAACAAATAACGGAGCGCCCGGATACGTGTCGGTGATTTTATCGAGCGATTTTCCATAGTCCGGCCATTGTACTATGACCCGTCAAAACTGGAACCTATGCGGGCTGCCCTTGCGCGAACACTGCGCCCAGCGCCGGACGCGCCAACGGCGCAATCAGCCAAAACAGCAACGTCATCAACACCGCCGAGGTCAGGCACCAGGCGCACGTCGCACCGATGACGAATGGCTCCAAAAAGGTCAAATAAATGGAAAAAGCCAGGCCAAACCAGGCCATCCCCACCAGCGCCAGCTGCGCCAGATGGCTCCACCACCCGGAGGTAAACCGCGCCAGCGCCCACGCTGCGCCGATCCCCACGTAACCGATCAAACCCAGCACGGCGATCGGCAAAAAGCCGAAGAGCAGCGCGAATTCGCTCTGCTGGACGGCGTTGCAATCGCCCACCGGCCCGCAGACCGCAGCGACTTGCTGCGTCTCGACGTAGGCCAGATAGCCCGCCACCACCAGCCCCAGCGCCACCAACGGCGGAATGGCCCAACGCCAACCGCGCGGCTCCGCCTCCGCCGTCGTGCGCAACAGCGCCGCCGCGTTGACGAGCAGGCTTACCACCATTCCCAGCAGCACCGCCACCGAAAGGCCATTGCCGAGCGGATCGCGCGCAAAGCGCTCGCGCCAGGTCTCGGCGACGACGCCCGGAATCGCGACGGGAACCGCCGCTTCGGACGGGGAAGAAGCTTCCGTCGGCGCCGCTGCCGTGGCCTCCGGCGCGGCCTCGGCGGTCTGCGCCTCGGCAGCCATCATGTCCACCATTCCGGGGACTTCCGGCCAATCCACCCCGCCCTGCGCCAGATACGTCTCGATCAGGCCCGGCAACTGATCGGGGATCTCGCCGGAGCCGACGAGCACCGTCTCGCCGATGACCAGAGTCGGCACCCCACGGCGCTCGTCAGGAACAGAGAAATGCTCGACGGCGGCCTGATACAGCGCTTGCCCCCCCGCCTCGGCCACGTTGACGCCGACGATATTCAACTGATCGCTGTATTGCTCCAAAAGCGGCGGCAAAACTTCGGTGATCACATAATGGCAATGGCCGCACGATGGCGAATAAAACATCACCGCGTGCACCACCGGCGCATCCGCCAGAACCGGCTTCCCGCCCCCGGACGATACCAGAATCAACAACACTCCCAACCAGAACCAGCCACCCTTTAGCAATTTCATTATAAAACCCCTCCAATCACACAGCATGATCAAACAATTGTTTCAGTAAAGCGCCGAGAATTGCCTCGAATTCAGCCGGGCAATACGACTCGATCTGCCCCGCGTCGCCGGCGCGCGCCAAAGCGGGATCGAGCCCCATGCGCCCCAAAAACGGGGCGTCGAACGCCGCAGCCAAATCGCCGGCGCGGCCTGTGCCAAAAATTTCCAGACGCGCGCCGCATTGTGGACATGTCACGTAGCTCATATTCTCAACCACACCGAGAATCGGCTTGTTGACCTGCCGGGCCATATTGGCCGCCTTGCGCACAATCATATCGGCCAGACCCTGCGGCGTCGTGACCATCACAACGCCGGTCACCGGCAAACTCTGTAACACGGTCAGCGCCGCGTCGGAGGTGCCCGGCGGCAAATCCACCACCAAGGCATCCAACGGACCCCACGCCACGTCATTCCAAAACTGCTGGATCAACTTGGAAATCAACGGGCCGCGCCAGATGACGGCGTCGTCCTCGCGTTCCAACAACAAATTGACCGAAACCAGTTTGATGCCGCCGGACGTCATCGCCGGGATCAGAATGCCTTGATCGCCGGCAAGCGGCGGCTGGCGCACCCCAAAAAGCTTGGGAATGCTCGCCCCTGTCACGTCGGCGTCCAACAACCCGACCTGCCATCCGGCGCGACGCAGACCGGCGGCCAACAACGCCGCCGTCGTGGATTTTCCCACACCGCCTTTGCCGCTCATCACGGCCAAGACGTGACGAATTTCATGCGCAGGCGCAGAAGTTTGAGCGTTTGAATGAGCGTTCATGAGCAAAATATCCTCGAAGATAAAATATGTGATGATCGTAAGGGATTGCAGCCAGCGCGCCGGCTGCGACCAGATCGGTAACGACCGTCCACGCCGCACCACAACGCGCCAACACCCCGGCGACGGCGTCATCGCGCAACGGATGCACCGACGTGATACTGAGCAGATCCGCGGCAGCGTCGCCCGTCGCCGCGAAAACGTTGCCTTCGTAACCGATGAGATATTCCACACGCGGCAAACGCGCAACGTAAAGCTGATACGCCTGATTGAGCACGGCTGCCTCCGGCGCGCGCACCCACAACTCGGCAGGAGGGCGCGTGGGAATGCCCAAGTAAGCGGCGCGAGGGTGCAATGTCGCGATGAAATCAGCAGTTTCGGCCAACGTCTCCGGCGCGTCGTTGACGCCGGCGACCAACATCGTCTCGGTCGCCAACGCCCCCTCGAAGGAACGGGCAAACTCACGCGCGCCATCGAGAATGGCGGGGAGCAGCAAGCGGCCATGGGGACGATCCACGCGGCGCCAAATGAGGTCAGCGACGGCGTCCACCTTGAGCGAGACCCAATCCGCCAGCAGCAACGCGCTCCGCACCGACGGATCGCTGAGCAAAGAAGCATTCGTAATCACCGCCAGCGGGATGCCCAGGGGCTTGAGCGCCGCCAGAAGCGCTTCCAGACGCAAATCAAGGGTAGGCTCGCCGTCCGGGACTACCGTGAGATAATCTACGGGCTCCCCGGCGCGCGCCAAAGCGTCAAGCCTGGCGCTTACTTCAACAGCAATCTTCTCCGGTATATAGAATTGTTGGCGCACAACCTGCATCTGCGATGTACGACCCAGTTGGCAATAAACGCAGGCATAGGAACAGGTTTTTGGCGGAATCTGGTTGATTCCCAGGCTGCGGCCAAGTCTCCGTGAAGGGACCGGACCGAAAACCAATGCCGGACAAAGACAAGTGTTCATGAGCCCACCAAACGCGCCCCCGGCCCAAAACAGCGCCGGGGGCGACCCGCAAACGGAAATTCACCTGCCGGTATTACCGGCGTCTCCCGCGACCGCGGCCACGGCCACGACCGCGCCCAAGACCACGGCCAAAGATGTTGCGAAAGAACCCAAAAAGCTGGGGGCGGCGCACCGGCGTCCCCTGCAATCCGGCAAATCCATACGGCTCACCGCCTTCTGGATTCGAAACGGCGCAATATCCCTCGCCGCGCCCGGTAAACGAGCCCTTCCCGGTTGGACCGGTTCCGTCCATTCTAGGCATTGCACACCTCCTTGTGTATCAGTAAACTACCCGCCTTCATTATAGGTAACTACTGTCATTTTGTCAATAGACAACATAGCAATGGGTGGGCGTTTGCGTTTCGCAAAGCCCAAGTTGCCCGCGCCATTCGCCCGGCGGTCAACCGCCTCCCTTGAAAATAGTTAAAAGTTGAAAGTTGAAAGTTGAAAGTTGAAGAACTTTTGAGGTTTTTTTCGCGAGCGGGGGTACCCGCTCGCGAAAAAACCCCTTTATGTCTCTGACGTAAGCCGTGGTTTTCATCCAACTGCTGGTAAACCGCAGGTTAACAATAAATTCCCTTGACAATTTCAGATATTAGTTGGATAATACAATCATTGGACAATCAAACTAATCACAACAATCCTGACAACTTTCAACTTGTAACCTTCAACTTGAAACGTCCCAACTTTCGACCTTAGACTTTTGACTTTCGACCCTTCCCGGAGGAACCATGCCGCTCACCACCCAGGCCTATCTGCAAATAAACCAGGCGCTCTTCAGCCTGACGCACGCTTACGAAACGCGAATGGAAGCCGACGCGGACAACACCGCCGGCGTGAGCCTTGCGGATTGCTCGGTGCTGATGGTGCTGTACCAGTTCGCGCCCACCACCGCCGCGCGTTTGTCGGAGATCATGGACATCAACCCCGGCACGATTTCGGTCTACGTGCAACGACTGGCCAAAAAAGGGCTGGTGCAACGCGAACAAGACCCGGACGACCTGCGCAACTGGCGGCTGACCCTCAGCGAAACCGGAAACACCGTCGCCGGCGCAGTGGTCGCCACCGCCGCCGACTATACCCGCGACTTCCTGGCCGCGCTGGACGAGGAAGAGCAAGCAACGCTGCACCGCCTGCTGCTGAAGGCGTCGCACAGTCTGGGATTCGATTGGCAGTAGTTTTTTTAGAAAAATAGTTGGGTGATCAAACCAATTGGAAGGAATAAAAAAGAAATGAAGAAACTCGTCCTGATCAATCCGGTCAATCCGGCCCGCATCGGGCTGACCGTCAACAAAAGCTCGCGCTTCCCGCCGATCGGACTGGGCATCGTTGCGACGCTGACGCCGGCGTCGTGGGAGGTGACGTTGATAGACGAAAACTGGGAGCCGTTCGCATACCAGGAAGCCGACTGCGTGGGCATCACAGCCTTCACCGCGTCGGCCAACCGCGCCTACGAGATCGCCGCGGTCTACCGACAGCGCGGCACGCCGGTGATCATGGGTGGAATCCACGCCTCCATGCGCCCCGACGAAGCCCTGCAATTCGTGGATGCGGTCGTCATCGGCGAGGCCGAGGCCGTCTGGGAGAAGGCGCTGGCCGACGTGGAAGCCGGGCGGCTCCAGAAGCAATACCACGGCGGGTGGTCCGATCTGGCCGGCGCCCCCCGGCCCCGGCGCGATCTGTTCCATCCCGGCTACATGTTCGCGTCCGTGCAAACCTCGCGGGGCTGTCCCATGGACTGCGAATTCTGCTCGGTGTCGGCCTTCAACGGTAGGCGCTACCGCCGCCGGCCCCCGGAAGAGGTGCTGGATGAACTGGCGACGATCCCACAGCAGATGCTCTTTTTCGTGGACGACAACATCATCGGGTACGGCAAGGAATCGCGGGAGCAAGCGCTGGCGATCTTCAGGGGAATGGTGGAGCGCAAGATGAACAAGCAGTGGTTCTGCCAGGCCTCGCTCAACTTCGCCGACGACGAGGAGGTGCTGCGCTGGGCCAGTCGCGCCGGGTGCAAGATGGTGTTCCTGGGATTGGAAGCGGAGGAAGTGGATGCCCTGGAGGAAGTCAACAAACGGCTCAACCTCCAGCGCGGCGTGGAGAATTACGAGCAGGCGTTCCGGCGCATCCACCGCGCGGGGATTGCCGTGCTGGGGGCGTTCATCTTCGGGATGGACGACGACACACCGGACAAACTGCGCCGCCGCGCCGCGTACATGGTCAACAGCGGTGTGGACGTGATGCAGCGAACGTTCCTGACGCCGCTGCCGGGCACGCGACTGTTCGAAAAACTGCAGAACGAAAGCCGGCTGATCTACGCCGATTTTCCTCGCGATTGGGAGCGCTACGACATGGGCGAAGCGACGCACCGCCCGCAGGGCATAACGCCGGAGGCGCTCACGCAGGCAATGGCGGAATCGGGCCGGTGGATGTACTCCTGGCCGGTGCTGCTGCGCAAGGCGCTGCGCACGTTGTGGGAGACGCGCAATCCGGCAGCGGCCATGTTCGCCTGGAGTTCCAACCTCAACTATCGCAACGTGTCCGGCATCAAGTAAAGAGGCCGACAGGTTATGTTTCAAACGCAAAAAACCGGGATTTTGAAAATCCCGGTTTTTTGCGTCACCCACTCATCCCAAGAGCGCTTCAATTTCCGGCGCAATGTCCGCCGGTTCGACGTTGGGAGCAAACCGTTTCAGGACGTTGCCCTGCGCATCCACCAGGAATTTGGTGAAGTTCCATTTGACCGCCGTCATCCCCAATGCGCCGGGGGCGGCCTTCTTCAAGTATTCGTACAACGGGTGCGTGTCGGCGCCGTTCACGTCAATCTTGGCGAACATGGGAAAGCTCACGCCGTAATTGACCTGACAGAAGTTCTGGATTTCCTCGTTCGTGCCCGGCTCCTGGCCCATGAACTGGTTGCAGGGGAACCCCAAAATCTCAAGGCCCTTGTCGTGATATTGCTCGTAAAGCGCCTGCAAGCCCGCGTATTGCGGGGTGAAACCGCACTTGCTGGCCGTATTGACGATCAGCAGCACCTTGCCCTTGTAATCGGCCAGCGATTTGGGCAATCCCATCATAGAGGTCACCGTGAAATCATAAATTGTCTCGCTCATTTCAATCCTCTTTCAAAAGTAGCCGCCAACGCGGCCAGAGTAAAGGTGTGTGTTTTTCGTGCGAGAGTACCCGCACGCAAAAACATTTCTATCTTTCCCGCCGGAACGGCGGGTAATGGTTCCTAAAGCTACTTGATCCTATTATAACAAAGAATGCTAATTTGTAAATATAAAGAACATTATTATCTACCAAATTATTCTTCTTGAACAGTGAGACCCCTCCTTCAAAAATAGCCCGCTAAAGCGGGGGAATCATAAGGAAGGTTTTTCGCGGGC
>DAOUFX010000025.1:0-4568 GCA_034429675.1 Anaerolineae bacterium
GCCCGCGAAAAACCCTCCTTTATGCTCTGACATGTAAACCGTGATTTTCATCCAACCGTTGGTGAACCGCCGGCTAATGATGAATTCCCTTCCTTCTGGGCCTGCATTTCATCGGGCGCGATACGGAAGGCCTGCCAGCCGGCTCCCGAAGAAACCGGCGTTGCAGCAGAAGCGGCGACGCCCAGATAGCGCGCGCTGATCCGGCGATGCAACGCTTCTAACCCGCCGGGGATTGCTGCGGACGGCAAGGGCTGCGCCTGCCCTCGCGCCACCATACGCCGCATCGGCGACCACGGCTCGGCGACGGTCAATGCGACCGAAGGATTGCGCGCAATCCACTCCGCCCAGCGCGACCCGGGCCAGGCCGTCACCCAGAAGGCCTGATCCGCCCACTCGTACCAGACGGTCACGATATGCGGCGCGCCATCGGGGCGCAGACACGCCAGCCATGCCGCCCACGGGCCGTCCAGAAACGTGTATAATTCTTCACCGGCGATGGACACACTGCGCCCCACTTGTGAACGGATCGCGCCATAGGGCAAATAGGTCAATGCCCCCAGGCGATACGAAATGCGCGCGGCCATCTCGCGCAAAAGGTGGGTCAGCCGGGTTGTCTTGGCGTCATCGCTGCGGAACGCCGGGATGCTGGTCATCAGTGCTGCTTCGGGGCGTTGACCATCCGGGCAGATAGGGACGGCCAGCATCACCGTCTCGCCGTCAGACGACTGCGCCATCGTCTGTCGGCGAATCGCGAGCAGTTCGGAATAAATACTCGGGTGCGCCTGCCCGACCAGACGCTCCAAAACCGGTTCGGGCAATCCCGCCAACAGCACTTTACCGGCAGGATGGCCGGCAGCAGACTCGTGTTGTCCCGGTGGGATGACGCTGCGCACCGTTTGCGCGCAGGGGACCTCGGCCAGCGTCAAAATATCCCGCCCGTTCAGCGTGACCAGCGCCAGGGTTTCTTCCGGCGGCAGGGCGCCGGCTTCCTCGTAGAAGGTCAGGAGCAGGGCGTCCGCTCCCAAAGCACGGGGGCGGCTCAACGCCTGGGCGCGCGGCCCCAAGTGATAAGGCTGGCGCGCCCCGGTTTGGATCACATACTCTTGACCCGCCAGAGTATTGAGCAGGGCATGGAGTGCGCTGTGTGGAATCTCAAGTTCTTCGGCCAGTTGCCCGGCGGTCAAGCCTTCCGGCGTCGCCGCCAGCAATTCCAGCACCCGCAAAGTGCGTAGCGCCGCCGGCACACGTTGACTGTATTTCATCGTATCATTCTCCATTGGGATGGACAATCGTCCAGTATAGTGGAATTACAACGATTGTCAACATCGGGTAGACGGTAGACAGGGGAAGAGGGGAAGACTCTCTGAATCGGCTCGTGATCCATTCTTCGCCTTCTCGCTGATCCCCCTGACTCGCTCACCCGCTGATTTTCCGCTTCCCCGCATTTCTTGTCCCTCCGCAATAGTATGCTAAAATGAGCGTTTAGTGGTAATACGGGCCGGGAGTTTCATTGACGGAGAGGAGTGTGTTGCGACCTGGCTCATTTCGGTTCAACAACCTCCAACAACAAAGCCCGCAGCTTACCATCGAAGCATTATCCAAATCATATTTTATGGAGGAGTTGCATGAGTGAAGAAGAGAAGTGGCATGCTCTAAGCGTCAACACAGCCGTAGAGAAGCTGAAAAGCGACGCCCGACACGGTCTGACCCCCGATGAGGCCACGGTTCGGATCGAAACTTACGGCTACAACGAGCTGCAAGAAAAGAAACCGCCGACGTTCCTCGAACGGTTGTGGGAGAGCCTCACCGATTTCATCGTGATGATCCTCATTGTCGCGGCGGTTGTCTCGGCCGTCATGGGCGACCTCGTTGAAGCGATCGTCATCATTGCCATCGTCATTCTCAACACGGCCATCAGCATCATCCAGGACACCAAAGCCGAGCAAGCGTTGGCTGCGCTCAAGAAGATGGCCGCGCCGGAAGCTCACGTCATTCGCGGCGGGCAACGCACAACGGTGCCTTCCCGTGAACTGGTGCCGGGCGACCTGGTGCTCTTGGAGGCCGGCAGCATCGTCCCCGCCGACTTGCGCCTGGTCCAAAGCATGAACCTCAAAGCCGAAGAAGCCTCGTTGACCGGGGAATCGGTGCCGGTCAACAAAAGCGCCGAACACGCACTGGCCCCTGACGCCGGCCTGGGCGACCAGCACAACATGGCGTTCATGAGCACCACGATCACCTATGGTCGTGGGCAAGGCATGGTCGTTGCCACCGGAATGAAAACGGTCATCGGGCACATCGCCGAGTTGATCCAGTCGGTGGAAGAAGAAGATACCCCCCTGCAAAAGAAGCTCGACGCGGTGGGCAAGACCCTGGGTATCGCCAGCCTGGGTATTTGTGGCCTGGTCTTCCTGGTCGGTATGCTGCGTCCCGTATTCACCGGGGCTTCGGCAGGGTGGGATATGACCCATTGGCTGAATCACAGCAAAGAGTTCTTTATGCTGGCCGTTAGCCTGGCGATTGCCGCCGTTCCCGAGGGTTTGGCCGCCGTTGTGACCATCTGCCTGGCGTTGGGTATGCAGGAAATGGTCAAGCGCCACGCGCTGATCCGCCGCCTGCCCGCCGTCGAGACATTGGGCGCTGCCACCGTCATCTGCTCCGATAAAACCGGAACGCTCACCCAGAACCAGATGACGACGACGCGCATCTGGGCGGACGGACGCACCTACGAAGTCACAGGCCGCGGTTACACGCCGGAAGGCGGTTTTATGCTCAACGGCGCCGAAGTCTCTGATATTGAAAAGGATTCGGTGTTGCAGGCGGCGTTGTGGGGCGGCGTTTTGTGCAACGACGCCATCCTCGAACCGCACACCGATACGGAGTACCGTATGATCGGCGATCCCACCGAAGGCGCGATGGTGGTTTCGGGCGCCAAGGGTGGGTTCTGGCGCGACAAACTGGAGAAGCTCTTCCCTCGCGTGAACGAAATCCCGTTCGATTCCGATCGCAAGCGCATGACCACCATCCACGATCTGGAACCCGCCGACAAGAAAAACGCCAGCCCGTTGCCCGGCGGCGGTAAGAACAACTACATCGCTATCGTCAAGGGCGCGCCCGATTTGACGTTAGATTGTTGTTCGCAGATTTTGACCGCCGATGGCCCCGTCGCACTGACCGAGGCCAAACGCAAGGAAGTGCTGGACGCCAATGCGGAGCAGGCTTCGCAGGCGTTGCGCGTGTTGGCTGTGGCCTACCGCCCTTTGAGCGACGTGCCGGCAGAGCCAAAACCCGCCGAGATTGAGAAAGACCTTGTCTTCGTAGCGTTGCAGGGTATGATTGACCCCGCCCGCCCCGAAGTGCTCCCCGCCGTGCAGAAGGCGCAAGGCGCCGGTCTGCGCACGATTATGGTGACCGGCGACTACGCCGCCACCGCCGCCGCCATCGCGAAAGAAATCGGCATTTTGCGCGAAGGGCACGTCGCCGTTTCCGGCGCTGAGCTGGAAGCGATGAGCGACGAGGATCTCAACAAAGTCATTGACAAAGTGGACGTCTTCGCCCGCGTAGCCCCGCACCACAAGATGCGCATCGTGGCCGCTTTGCGCGCGCGCAACAACATCGTCGCGATGACCGGCGACGGCGTCAACGACGCGCCCGCCCTCAAGCAGGCCGACATCGGCGTGGCGATGGGCATCACCGGCACCGACGTGACCAAGCAGACCGCCGACATGGTGCTCACCGACGATAACTACGTTTCCATCGTCAGCGCCATCGAGCAGGGGCGCGTCATCTACTCCAACATCCGCAAGTTCGTCTACTTCCTGTTGTCGTGTAACGTGGCCGAAATCGCCATTCTCTTCATCTCGACCCTCTTGGGTTGGAGCCCGCCCCTCACGGCCATCCAGTTGTTGTGGCTGAACCTGTTGAGCGATGGCGCGCCGGCGTTGGCCCTGGGCCTGGAAAAAGGCGATCCCGATCTGATGGAGCGCGCGCCGCGCCCGCCCGACGAACCGATCATCAACCGCGAGATGTGGATCGGCGTCGGCATTCAGACTATCGCCATCACGATTGCCGTCTTGGGCGCCTACCTGTTGGGCCTGAACTATTTTGGGCCAAGCCTGGCGGCGAGCAAGTATGCGGTCGGAACGGAAGATTATGAACATTTCCGCCTCTTGACCTCAGAGACGATGGCTTTTATGACCCTGGTGCTCTCGGAACTTTTCCGGGCCTACACCTCGCGTTCGGAGCGCTATCCGTTGTTCAAGCTGGGCGTCTTCACCAACAAATGGATGCAGTACGCCATCGGTTTCTCGGTGTTCCTGCTGTTAGTTGTGGTCTACATTCCAGTTCCGAAAGTCCAGGAAATTTTCAACACTACTCCCTTGACCTTGACGGAATGGGCGGTGATGCTGCCGTTGATTCTGTTGCCCTCGGTGGCGGCAGAGATCTACAAGTGGTTCAACAACCGCTCGCAAACGGTGCATTAACTTGATCGCGTAAAGAAAAACGTCCCATTGATCAAATGGGACGTTTTTCTTTAGTATCTTCTCGAAAATCTGGGGTGGGGGTTTTTG
>DAOUFX010000026.1:0-3318 GCA_034429675.1 Anaerolineae bacterium
GCCCGCGAAAAACCCCCTTTATGTCTCTTTGCCATCGCGACTTTCAAATAATCGCTAGGGTTGGTTGATGATGATGTTGCCCCCGGCGTCATAGGTCAACCCGGCGACTTTGATGTTACGCTTGTGGCTGACACCCTGCGACAGGGTGGCGTCGTGGTAGAACAAATACCACTGCCCCTGAAATTCAACAATGGAGTGATGGGTCGTCCAGCCCAAAACGGGCTCCAGGATGCGGCCACGGTACACGAAAGGTCCGGTCGGGGAGTCGCCGGTGGCGTAGACGAGAAAGTGGGTGTCGCCGGTGGAGTAGGAAAGGTAGTAGACGCCGTTGTACCGGTGCACCCAGGCGCCTTCGAAAAACCGCCGTTCGTGATCGCCGGCCAACAGCGGGTCGCCGGACGAATCAACAATGAGAATCTCGCCGACGGGCCCGTCGAAGCTGAGCATATCCGCCGAGAGTTTTGCGATGCGCGGGCCCAGGGCCGGGTCGGCGTTGGCCGGCTCTTTGCCATCGGCGTTGTATGTCCCCGCCGTCCATCTCTCAAGCTGGCCGCCCCACAATCCGCCAAAATACAGGTAGGCCTGACCGTCGTCGTCAATGAAAACACACGGATCAATGCTGAAGCTGCCGGCGATGAAGTCCGGTTCGGCAGTGAAAGGTCCGGCGGGCGATTCGGACGTCGCCACGCCGATGCGGAAGAGCCCTTCGCGATCTTTGGCCGGGAAGAATAAATAGTAGCGGCCGTTTTTGTAGGCGGCGTCGGGCGCCCACATCTGCTTCTCGGCCCAGGGGACGTCGTTGACGTGCAACACCTGCCCATGATCCACCGGCGCCGATTGGAGGGTCTTCAGCGAAAAGACGTGATAGTCTTCCATCGCATATTGGCCGCCATCCATCGTCTCCGGGACATCCTGGTCCAAATCGTGGGAAGGATAAATATAGAGCTTACCCTCGAAAACATGCGCCGAAGGATCGGCCGTGTAGGAGGTGGTGATCAAAGGCCCCGCGGCAATCTGCGGAGTCGGGGAACCGTCCGGCGCGGTCGAGCGAGTCGCCGTGGCGGACGGCGTCGCCGTCGCGGTAGCTGTGGCGGACGGCGTCGCAGTAGCCGTCGGGGAGTCCGGCGTTGTCGTGGCAGCGACCGTGGCGGATGGAGTCGCCGAGACCATCAGGGAACCCGGCGTCGCGATGACGGTTGGGGGGGCTGCCGATCGCACACAGGCACACAAAACCGGCAGCAGAAGAGAAAGTAGAACGATAGGGATGAATGCCGGGGTTACTGCACGCCGGCGCACTCCGATGACCTGACGAATCGCCATCTTACCCATTTTTCTTCTTAAAACTCATCACCCACGCTTTGGCGTCCTCTTCGTTGGTGAAATAGCGAACCCCTTGTGCACGAGTGACACGAATGTGGAGGTTGACCAAAATGCCCAATGCGGCGCCCTTCCCCAGTACGGCGCGCACCTTGCCGGATTGGTTCTTCCTGGCGGCCTGTTCCGCCTTCTCCTGTTCCAGGACGTTTCTTTCCGTCATAGCGCGGATGTCCAGGATATACCCCACAAAGTCGTCGGGGCGTTCTCGCAGCCATTTGCCCGTTTCGGCGATCAGCTCATCGGCGATAAACACCCCATCCATCTTCAACCAGACAATTTCACCATCCAGCCACGATGTGAGCATTCCTTGATCCCTTCTCTGTAAACAAGTGACAACGCACGTGCACCGTCCAAAATTCCGCCGGAAAACGCGACCCTCTCCCGGAATTACGTTTGTCCCATTATTTTACTTGTTTATCTACCGTCTGACAACCACCGGCAGATAGACCAGATTACTTTGTCCCATCAGGCCGTAGACGCCGGTCCAGAGGACGTCGGCGACGGCGTAGCCCTTGCCTTGCAGGGACATCGAGATGCCATCGGTAATCCATCCCTGTTCGGTCAGACGGTAAAGCTGAACCGTTTCGGGAATGACGGCGCTGTCGTGAAAGCCCAGGGTCAAACGCAGCGGCTGCGGGAAGTGCGGCGGAATCCAGGACTGGCTCCCTTGCAAATCGGCGTCGAGTTTAAAGAAATGATTGATTCCCTGGAGCCCCCCCTGGCTGTTATTTTGCCGCGAATAGGTCAGGGTAACGCGCCCGGTCGCGTCCAGAGTATCGCGCCGGATTTCGAGCAACGTGAGGTGCATCGCGTTGGCCAGCCAGACGGCGCCACCTTCCGGGCCGATGTCCACCGCCGCAAACGGCGTCGGGGTGGGCGAGGGCGTTGCGGTGGGTGAAGGCGTGATGGTGGGCGTCGGCGAAGGCGTGATGGTGGGGGTGGGGCTGCCGACGTAATCGGTACGGGCGCAACGGAAACCGATCAGCTGCACCAGGGCGACGTCAGCCTCATCCATACGCACCCAGCTATTGCCGTGGTCGTAGTTGTCGTTCCAGGAACCGCCACGCACCGGGCTGCTTTTGTCATCAATGGTTCCACCTTTGGGATTGTAGTAGGGAGAGCTGCCGTAATACCAGCGCACGTAAAGATCGCTGACCCACTCGCGAACGTTGCCCACCATATCCAATGCGCCGTAAGGGCTGGCACCCTGAGGATAACTGCCCACCGGCGTCGTCCCGCCGACGCAGTGGCGTTCGCGTTGACCATAGTCATCAAAATAGATGAAGACATTGTTGGCAAGGTCGCAAGTCGGCGTCTGGTTGCCCCAGGGGAAGAGTCTGCGGTCGGTTCCGCGCGCGGCTTTCTCCCATTCAGCCTCGGTCGGCAGCCGCCGCCCGGCCCACTGGCAGTAGGTTCCGGCCCGCTGCCGGTCTATGTAAACGACCGGATGGTTGGCCAGCGCCGGGTCGGTGTAGATGGACGCATGTTTGGGCGTCTGGTCCAAGGGCGAAAGACAGGCGCCGGCAGACACGCAGGCAATGTACTGCGCGTTGGTCACTTCGGTTTTGTCAATATAGAACGCATCTACATACACGGCATGGATGGGCTGCGCGTCTCCATCGCATTTTACCGGCGCCGTCGAGTCCATCGAACAGCCCATCAGGAATTCCCCCGCCGGCACGTAAACTTCGTCGCTAAGCGTCGCCGCACCGGGCGCAAGCGCGCTCCCGGCGTCGGCCAGCCGGGCGGTATAAAACAGCCCGGCGATCAGCGCCAGAAAAACCAGGGCGGAGGCAAGTCGTTTCCAATTATCAGGTTGCTTCATTGTTCTTCTCCTCAAAAAATAGTCAAAAGTCGAAAGTCAAAAAGTCGAAAGTCCATAGCCGCTCCTAACGGCCAGGGTAAAGGGGGTGTTTTTCGCACACGGTACGCCGTGTGCGA